>NZ_CAJPHP010000008.1:0-322396 GCF_905339975.1 Burkholderia sp. BCC1999
TCCGGCGACGGGTGCGTCGCATCGACCAGTCACAGGAGATCACGATGAAGCACACGGCCACCCTGAAACTCGCGTTTGCACTCGCATGCGCAATCGGCTCCGGCGCGGCGCTCGCCATTCGTCGGCATCGAGTGTTGGCGATACACTTCGTTTACCTGAACAACGCTTTCCCTGAATACCTATGCCTGTTCTCAGTCAGACGCTGGACGAACTGCGCCGCTATCACCGGCTGCTGATGGCTGGAGCACGCTGGGCGGCAGTTCTGGGAATCCTGATCGCGTTGCTTGCCGAGGTGTTAGTGCTGGTTCGGACCTATGTGTCAGATCAGCGCCAGATGTTCACCGTCGCGCATCGTCTGGTACGGGGGCGTATCGTTGAGAACGAGCATTCGTTCCTGAACGGTCTGGTTCGCGCCGAATTGTCGTGGGACGACGAACGCGCGATTCCGCGTAGCCTGGTCGAACGCTTTCGGACAAACTCTAACCTGCTCTACTGGAAGCCATTCCCGACCGAAAACTTGGAACTAGCTATTGCCGGCGCGCCGGGCGTTTCGCTCGATGATGCGACGATCGAACGATATCTTCAGTTCGCCTCGCAGATCGGGCGAGCAAACATTGCGACTTCGAAAGTGCTTGGGCGGCAGGTGACACAGTTCTTCTTTAGTCCTGATAGACGGATCGTTTCGATCCTGCCGTCGTCTGCGATTTTTTATCCCGAACGCCTGAAAGACGACACTGGGCGTGCCGCCTTTATAAACGAACTCGCGAACGGCGCCGTGCATTTGGCGGACGGGACGAGCGCGCCCGCATCGTGCGGGCCAAAAAACGTGCACTGGTCGTCGAGTCTGTACTTGCTACCGGATGGCGACCGCATGCTTCGGCTCGCTGCGCCAGTGATGCTGAACGACCGTGCTGCTGCTGTTCTCGTCAACGAAATCGATCCGGATGATTTGATCTGGCCGGTCGCGAGCGGCGGATATGGAGGCGTGTTCGCAATCGTCGATGATGCCGGTGAGATCCTTGCTACCGCTGCGCATTTCGGGCCCGGCAACCCACTGCGGGAACTCGTGACTCGCTGGAGGCGTACGCATTCGATCGACACGGTTAAGCCGGGCGAACAGTATTACGATAATCGTATGATTATTTCGCAGCGACTGTGCGGGACGGGTTACACACTGATCTACACGTATTCGTGGCGGGACATCGCTGCGGCGGTCTGTAGCAAGGCGCTGTCAGCGGCGATCGTGCTTGCATCCGTGCTCGTGGCGATCTGGTTTTTGCTCTATCTGTTGAATCGCCGCATATTTCTTCCGATGTACGCCCGTTCCGAGCAAGTGTTCGAGAGCGAGCGCCTGAGCCGTACCGTCATCGAGACGGTGCCGGTCGGCATTGGTCTTGTATCGACCGGCAGCGGTGAGTTGCTGTACGGCGGCTCGTCGCTGGCGACGCTAACGGAGCTGGTCGATGGCGGCACGCCGCGCCTGCTCACTGAGCTGACGACACGCTACGCACGAATCCGGTCGCAGCAACGTGCCGCATCGGATGCGCAGGTGTTCCAGGAGGACGTCTCACTTCCCACCCGCGATGGTGACGAGATTGCATTGCAGGCCCGCTTCGCGCTGGGCCGTTACCTTGGCGAGGATGTATTGGTGACGGCATTTGTCGACGTGACCACGAGCCAGCGGCTCGCACAGCAGCTGCGTGACGCGAAGCTTGCAGCCGACCAGGCGAACGCCGCGAAGTCCACGTTTCTAGCCGCGATGAGCCACGAAATCCGTACCCCGCTGAATGCGATCCTCGGTAACCTCGAGCTGCTCGCGCATTCGCCGATGAATGCGCTGCAGCGGGACCGCCTGCGCACGATCCGCGCGTCGTCGAATGGTCTGCTCGCCATCATTCAGGATGTGCTCGATTTCTCGAAGATCGAGGCGGGTGCGATGCAATTCGAACAGACAAAATTTTTCCCCACTGACGTGATGACGCGCGCGCTGGCAATGTTCGCGCCGGTCGCCGAGGCGAAGGGCATTGCGCTGTATGGCACGTTCGGGATCTCGATCGACCAGCCGATGCGGGGCGACCCGGCTCGACTTGCGCAGGTCGTGCAGAATCTGCTGTCGAACGCGATCAAGTTCACGGTCGAAGGCAAGGTAACGCTTGCCGTCGGATATGAAGCACCATCTCGCGATGCGCGAGTGGGCGGCACGTTGGTCATGAGCGTGTCGGATACCGGTATCGGTATCGATGCGGCGCAGCGTGAAAGATTGTTCAACGCGTTCACGCAGGCCGATTCGTCGATTTCACGACGATTCGGTGGAACGGGCCTTGGCCTTGCGCTGTGCCAGCGCCTTGTCGCTGGAATGGGCGGCTCGATCGGGTTTGAAGGCGAAGCCGGCAACGGAAGTCGCTTTACGGTGCGCGTGCCACTCGATCGCACCGGCGTGCCTGTCGTACCTGATGCGCGAATTTTTGCAGGACAGCGTGTGACGCTGCTGGCTGCCGCCGACGAATGGCACGCGTATGCGGTACCGGTGATCGAGGTGTGGGGTGCCGTGGTCGAAGCGGTTCGTCATCCCGATGAAATGGCTGAAGGGGGCGCGGGCGCGCTGATCATTTGCGGCGATCGCGGCAGTTGGTCGGCGGAGAGCGAGAACCGGGTCGTCGAGGACAGTGCCGCAGTCGTCATTTGCAGTTTCAGCGGCCCGTTGCAGCCGGTGCGTGTGGGCCGCGTGCTGTCCGTGTCGTGCTATTCGCCGGCGGGATTGCGCACCGCGCTCGAACATCTGCTAAACGGTACGCCGCTTGCTGTGATCGACGGCGCGCACGCGGCCGGTACCGCGAACTGCGATGACGCACCGGCGCAACGGCTCGGATTGCGCATCCTCGTCGCGGAAGACAATGAGGTCAACCGTCACCTGCTCGACGAGCAACTGACCTTGCTTGGCTGTAAGGCCCGGCTTGTGACGGACGGTGTCGACGCGCTGCAGGCGCTGTCGGATGAAACCTTCGACCTCGTGCTAACCGACCTCAACATGCCCCGTATGGATGGCTATGTACTCGCCCGGATTATGCGCGCGCGCTGGCCGAACACGCCGATCGTCGCGGTGACTGCTGACGCGACGGTCGACGAGCGGCGGCGTTGCGCTGAGCTCGGCGTGCATGCCGTGGCGTCGAAACCGCTGTCACTCGACGGTCTGGCGCGCGTGCTGTCGCTAGCAATGGACGGAGTTGAACATGGGGCCAGCGATGACGGTGACGGCGCATTGGTCGGCGGTCATCCAATGTCGCCGGCACTCGTCGCCACGTTCCGCGAGTCGTTCGCGAAATCGCGCGAGGTGCTGAAGGCTGCCTTGGCGCGCGGCGACGAGCGGGCGATGCTGGCGGAGCTGCATTCGTTAAAGGGCGCGCTGGGCATCTTTCAGCAACGTGATCTCGGGCAGCAATGCGGGGCGCTCGAGCAGCGTATCAAATCAGCCGGGCTCGGACAGGCGAGAGCGGAATGGCGGGCGTTCGACGATGTGCTGGCGGCGTTCCTGGCGGACGATTCGCACTGACGGACGAGGGCCCACTAATCGATCCGCGCATTGAGAAACGACGTGGGATTGTCGGCACCCGAGGCATGGCGGCAATCCCCGAGGCACTTCCGTGATTGATATGGCCGAGAACGGCCCGGAAGGCGAGTCCCCGCAACCGCGAAGCGCGAAAACAGGAAATTTGCACCATTTGTGCTTGTTGTAAGGTTGCGCCGAAATGGGTCGAAAAACGCGAAACTTTAGTTCGTCGCGCTGTTCATCGGACCAGATTTCTGACGCGCTTGCTCCCGTGAAATTGTCGTGCTAATTTTTCATGAAATTTCATGGCGTAAATTTCACGGGAGTCCGCATGTTCGTGCAGTCCGACCGTCACGTCGCAAGCTACTACGCCGGCACCTACCCGGCGCCGATCCCGCATCGCCCGGAACTGGACGAACGCATCGACGCCGACGTGCTCGTCGTCGGCGCGGGCTTCAGCGGGCTGCATACGGCATTGCGCCTTGCGCTCGCCGGCAAGCGCGTGGTCATGCTCGAAGCGAGCCGCGTCGCATGGGCCGCGTCGGGCCGCAACGGCGGACAGGCGCTGCTCGGCTGGTCGTGCGACATGCAGCCGCTTGAGGATTCGCTTGGTCGCGACGGCGCGCGCCTGCTGTGGGACAGCATGCGCTGGGCGGCGGCCGAAGTGCGCGAACTGCCGGTGCGGCACGGTTTCGACGTCGATTACCGGCCGGGCAGCCTGTGGGCCGCGGTGCGGCCGCGCCGCGTCGCGATGCTCGCGCAGGCGCGGCACGAGGCGGCCGAGCGCTGGGGTTACGACCGGCTGCGCGTGATCGGCCGAGACGAGATGCCCGAATGGATCGGCGGCACGCGCTATCTCGCGGCACTTCACGATCCGGAGGCCGGCCACCTGAACCCGCTGAAGCTCGCGCTCGGCCTCGCGCAGACGATCGAGCGTGCGGGCGGCCGCATCTTCGAACAGAGCCGCGTGCTCGACTGCCGCGAGACGGCCGGTGGCTACGTCGCGCGCACGGTGCGCGGCGAAGTGCGTGCCGACGTGCTCGTGCTGGCGTGCAACGCGTACGTCGACCGGCTCGATCGCGATCTCGCGCGCCGGCTGCTGCCGGTCGGCACGTACCAGGTCGCGACCGCGCCGCTTGCGCCCGACGTCGCGCGGGCGCTGCTGCCGCAGAACAGTTGCGTGATCGACAACCAGTTCGTGCCCGACTACTTCCGCCTGAGCCCCGACAACCGTCTGCTGTTCGGTGGCGGCTGTACGTACCTCGGCGGTATTCCGGCCGATATCGCGGCGGCGACGCGACCGCATCTCGAGCGCGTGTTCCCGCAGCTGGCCGGCGTGCCGCTCGACTACGCGTGGGGCGGCCACATCGACATCAGCATGCGCCGCACGCCGGACATCGGCCGCCACGGGCAGCGCTTCTGGCTGCAGGGCTTTTCGGGGCACGGCGTGCTGCCGACACTCGCCGGCGCGCGCGCGGTGGCCGACGCCGTGCTCGGCGACGAACGCCTGCTCGCGCAGTACCAACGCATCCGCAATCCGCGTTTCCCGGGCGGCGACCGGCTCGCCGCGCCGCTGGAAGCGATCGGCAAGGCCTGGTACCGTTTGCGCGATACCGTCTGACCCACCGGAACCCGTCATGAACGAACAGGAAGAGATAGAAAGTCTGGCGATCCTGATCCGCGACCTGCGCAAGCATCGCAAGGTCACGCTCAACGATCTTGCCGAACGGATCGGCCGCTCGGTCGGCTTTCTGTCGCAGGTCGAGCGCGGGCTGTCGCGTCCGACGGTCGCGGATCTCACCGCGATCGGCGAGGCGCTCGGCGTGCCGACCACGTATTTCTACAGCCTGAGCAAGCCGCGCAGCGTGCCGTGGGTCACGCGGCCCGACGAACGGCGCACCGTGTATTACGCGGCCGGCATTACCGACATCCTCGTGTCGCCGAACATGCGTTCGCGTTTTTCGATCCTCGAAAGCCATCTCGCGCCGGGCGCGAGCAGCGGCGAGCGGCCGGTCGACGACAGCGACGAGCAGGGCGGCTTCGTGCTCGAAGGAGAACTGACGATCTGGGTCGACGGCGACGAGACGCCCGTCACGCTCGGCCCGAACGATGCGTTCCAGCTTCCCGCGCACAAGCGCTTCCGTTACGCGAACCTGACCGACGCGCCGACGCGCGTGATCTGGGTATTCACCTGAGTTGTCGGCGGGGCGCGCGGTGCCGAAGGCCGGCGCGCCACGCAGCCTGTTTGCAGTACTGAGTGAAATGCGGTGTGCGTTGTCACGCGTGCCGCACGAATCCGGTTCGCCGCGTTGCGGCACCGCCATACCAAGACATGGAAAGGATGAGACATGGCTGACGTCGTTCCCGCGCTGGTCGATGAAGTCCGCGCATTCCGGCAGGCGCACCCCGAGATCCGTTATGTCGACCTGATCTGCCTCGACCTGCCCGGACACTTCTACGGTAAGCGCTACCCGATCGATGCGCTCGAAAAGGTCGCGGCCGGTTCGCTCCTGAAGCTGCCGCAGAATTGCATCCTGCTCGGCACGCAGGGCGGGCTCTACAAGATCGGCGACTACTGTTTCAACGACGGCGACCCGGACGCCGTGCGCCGGCTGATCCCCGGCACGCTGAAGCCGGTGACCTGGGAGAAGCAGCCGCTCGGCCAGATGCTGATCACGACCGACGGCACCGATTCGCCGGTCGAGTTCGAGCCGCGCGAGGTGCTCGCGCGCGTGCTGAAGCGGCTCGCGCGGCGCGGGATCCGCCCGGTCGTCGCGTTCGAGCTCGAGTTCTACCTGTTCGCCGCGCAGCTCGCCGAAGGGATGCCGCAGTATCCGCGTGACCGCCTGTCCGACGATCGCGACGATCAGCCGAACATGCATATCGAGCGGCTGTCGCGCTTCTCCGACGTGCTGCACGAGATGGTCGACGTCGCGTGCGCGCAGGGGATCGACGCGACCGTGATCACGGCCGAGCTCGGGCCCGGCCAGTTCGAGATCAACTTCGGCCATTGCGACGACGGGCTGCGCGCGGCCGACTGGTCGGCGCTGTTCTGCCGCAGCACGCGCGGCGTCGCGTTGCAGCACGGCTATCGTGCGAGCTTCATGGGCAAGCCATACCTGCATGCGCCGGGCAGCGGGATGCACGTGCACGTGAGCCTGTACGACGACGCGGGACGCAACCTGCTCGCGGCAGACGGGCAGCGGCCGTTGCGGCACGCGGTGGCCGGCTGCCTCGCGCTGCTGCCGCATTGCATGCCCGTGTTCGCGCCGAACCACAACGCGTTCCGGCGCTACGGTTCGATGGTGAACGCGGCGAGCCGTGCCAGCTGGGGCTTCGAGGATCGCGATGCGTGCATCCGCATTCCGGAGTCGGATGCACGCAACCTGCGGATCGAACACCGGCTCGCGAGCGCGGACGCGAATCCATATCTGGTGCTCGCGGCGATTCTCACCGGGATGGAGCACGGGCTCGATGCGCGGATCGAACCGATCGCGCCGCTCAACGAGGATCGCGGCAGCGGGATCGATTTCCCGAAGGAGATGTTGTCGGCCGTCGCGGCGATGCAGGATCATGCGGCCGTGCGCGAAGGGCTCGGCAGCGAGTTCGTGATGGTGTGTTGCGAGAACAAGCGGCAGGAGGAGCTGGATTTCCGCAACGAGATCGGCGCGCGTGAGTATCGGTGGTTTCTTTGAGCGGATGCTGGCGCTCGCGCGTCCTATCGTCCGCGCACCTGCGCCATCGGCAGGTGCGCGCCCCAAGCGTTCGTCAGGGCCTCGATTTCCACGACCGGGTCGATCTGTTGTCGCGCGCTTTCGTTCACGTTCTCGCCGAACAGCAGGTGGGCAAAATCGCGCGCACGTTCGGTGATCGCCGCCGTTTTCGGGCGACGCCGCATCGTGAAGGATGCGAGCGTGGCATCGAGGTCACTGCCGTTGCCGGCTCCGTGCTCGTCGAGGCAACGGGCAAGATGCCACGCGTCCTCGAGCGCCTGGCAGGCGCCTTGTCCGGAGGTCGGTAGCGGTGCGTGCGCGGCATCGCCGATCAGCAGCACGTTGCCGCGGTGCCATACGTCGACCGGATCGAGATCGTGCACACGGATCTTCGTGATCGTGTCCGACGGTGTCGCACGTATCACGTCCGCGACGGGTGCCGGCCACGTCGCGAAGCGCCGCTCCAGCGTCGCGCCCGGATCGCGTTCCGTCGCCTCGCCCGGATCGGTTTCGGGCCATGCCGCCGCCCAATACATCCGACGCCGGTCCAGCGCGACGATGCCGAAACGCTCGCGCACGCCCCAGTAGTCGAATATCGACACCTCGTCGACCAGCGGTGCATCGTGCTGCGCGATACCGATCCAGTTGACGAATCCCTGGTAGACGGGCGTGTTGTGGCCGACTACGTAGTGTCGCGCGACGGAGTTCATGCGGCCGTCCGCGCCGATTACCAGATCGGGGGCGATCGTCGTTCCGTTGTCGAAGCGAACGACGGCGTGGCCGTCCCTTCCGGTTTCGATGGCCGTCGCACCGTGGCCGAAGCGAACGTCGATGCCGCGTGCGGCGAGGTGCCGTGTCAGCACTGCCTGCAGGTCGCGCCGCAGGATCGAATACGTCGGGAAACCCATGCGGCGGTCGAGTGCGCCGATATCGGTGACCTTGAGCGGTGTGCCGTGCCGGTCGATGCGTCGCGTCGCATGCAGGTGGCCACCGACCTCGACGATGTCCGGCAGCAGGCCGAGTTGCGCGAGCACGAAGCCGGCATTCGGCCAGAGCACGACGCCGGCGCCCATCGTCGATTCCGACGGCCGGCGTTCGTAGAGCCTTATCCGGTGCCCCTGCCCGGCAAGCGCGAGCGCGGTGCTCATGCCGGCCACGCCGGCGCCGAGAATGGCGATATCCATGGTGATGCTCCCGTAGGTTTTTGAGCGTGCTCGCGTCGACGCGGGTTCGCGCGTCGGCGGCCACGCCTTGACTGGATCCGCATCGTAAATTACGGTCACGAACGGGATAAGCCATGAAAATTGGCAAGCTTTGATACCTGAAACGGGATAATGATGCGCAGCAAGCTGGATCTGAACGCGGTGCGTGTGTTCGTGTCGGTCGTCGACGAAGGCAGCTTTGCCGGCGCCGCGCGCGTACTCGCGATGCCGGGTTCCAACGTGAGCCGCCATGTGGCGCAACTGGAGTCGAGGCTCGGCGTGCGTCTGCTGGAACGCAGCACGCGGCACCTGCGCATGACGGAGGCTGGGCGTCTGCTGCACGAGCGCGGGAAGCCGATGCTCGATGCACTGACGCTCGCCGAGTTCGAACTGACCTCGCAGCACACGGAGCTGCGCGGTGTGCTGAAGCTCTGCGTGCCCGGCGAAATCGGACCGCGCATGCTCGGGCCGATCGTCGCGGAATTCGCGAGCCGCCATCCGCGCGTCGAAATCGATTGCGATACGAGCCTCGCAGGCGTCTCGACGTTGCGCGACGATATTGACCTGTCGATCGTCGTCAATCGCGGGAAGCTGGACGACAGCGCATTCGTCGTCAGGCCGCTCGTGAGCTTGCCGAGCGTCGTCGTGGCCGCGCCGTCGCTGATCGAACGCGCGGGCATGCCGACCCGGACGGAGCAGCTCAGGCAATTGCCGTGCATCACGACGTTGAGCACGCTAAAGGGGCAGCCGTGGCAGTTCGCCGACGGCGACGGGAGGATTCACAAGATTCCGGTCGCGAGCCGGTATCGCGTCAACAGCGGCGAGATGGCGGGGCTGGCGGCCGTGAACGGGATCGGCTTCGCGATTCTCGTCGAACGCGGGTGCGCGGCCGAGCTGGCCGCGGGGCGACTGGTGCGCGTGCCGCTGGAGATGACGCCGGCGCCGCTGGAACTGCATGCCGCTTATGCGAGCCGGAATTCGGTCAATGCGAAGATCCGCGAGTTGCTGCAGATGATGCAGGAGCGGCTGGCGGTGGAAGAGGCGAAACCGTCATCGAGGTCACTTCGGTAGCGCACGCCAATAGCGCACCTCTTCGATAGGGCTCCCGTCGATCTCGAACGTCCTGATGTCGTCTTCGGCGACGAAGCCTTCGCGTTCGTAGAAGGCCCTGGCCCGACGGTTCTTGATCAATACCCAGAGCGACACCCATGCGTGGCCCAGGTCGTGCAACGACCGGCATGCGTGGTCGACCAGCGCCGCGCCGATCCCTTGGCCGCAATGCGACGGGTGCAGATAGATCGCCTCGATTTCACCCCACGCGCGATCCTTGTCGGTGTCGCGCGTCGCGCCATAGGCGATCCAGCCTGCCGGCGTGTTGTCCGCGCCCGAGACCGCGAGTGCGACACGCGGCCGTCCGGCGTCGAGCGCATGGCGCCACGAAGCAGTGCGTTTTTCGACCGACAGGCCTGCGAGGAACGCCGCCGGCATGATGTCCGTGTAGGTCGCCTGCCACGATGCAACGTGGATGTAGGCGATGGCAAGCGCATCGGCGGATGTGGCCGCGCGGATGTCGATCGTCGTCGTGTTCGGTGCCATGCGTACCTCGCCAGATCGTGTGCCGTTTGCGGCGTTGCCCCGCGCGGGGTTCATTCCGCCGGATCCAGGCTGCTGTCGATGGCGAAACTGTAGCCGAGATCCACGCGTGACGCGTCGCCCGGCGCGTCGGTACGCTTCAGCACGAACTCGAACGCGGGCTCGAACCAGCCGTTGCGCGGCACTTCGCCGCCGAGGATCTCGACGTCGTACCAGCCGTTGTCGATTTCGATGACGGGCCTGCCCGGTTCACGATAGCGCGCAAGCAGCGCGTTTACCGATGCGTCGGTGAAGCGTTCGAGAATCCGCCACGTGTAAAGCATCACCGAACGATGTTCGACGCGCAGCACGTATCCGCCGCGCCGATGCTGCAGGCGGCTTCCGGCCTTGAGCAGTTCGGGCGTGTCGTCGTCCAGCGTGAAGATGATCGTATACGGATGGTTCTCGATACCGGCCAGCGGAACGACGACCCCTTCGAGCACGGCATGGTCGCCGCTGTCGTGGGTCGTGAACTCGGACGCGAGGTTGTCCGGCAGCCGATGGGTTTCCTTGTAGCGCTTCAGCAGCAGAAGATCGCCAACGAGGAAACAGTCGATCAGGTCGTTGAGGACTTCGGAGAATTCATGCCGCATCGTCGTTCCTTTCGGGTGTGCGGTGCCGGGAATCGATTCGCGGCACCGCACGTGCGACAACCTTACTCGCCGAGCTTCGACGTCACGCACCCCGTGCTCGAGCATTCGCGCTCACGCTCGCGCAGGAACGACAGCCGCGACTGCGTCATGTCGTTCGCGCACTGGATATCCACGAGGTAGCTGTTGTTGCGCGTCTCGCTGCACTGCGCATCGCGTTGCTTCAACCACGCGAGCTGGCCGGCCTTCAGCGTCGCCTGCTGGTCGCCGCTCAATTGCTTGCGCAGACGGCCGTATTCGTCGTTGAGATCGCGGTCGGACTGCGAGAACTGCGTGCTGGTGCAGTACACCTGGTCGAACGCGCTGCGCGGCTTCCCGCAGCCGGCCGCGTGCGCGGCGAACGGAACGGCGAGCGCGAGCAGCGCGCAGGATGCGAACAGATTCTTCTTTTTCATTGTGATGCTCCTGACTGGGTGAAAACCGTTGAGCCCGACGGGCGATACCGTCATTTATTGCGGCGTGGTGCACGCGTCGATCCCGCCCGCGATCGCGGTGGACAGGCGCTGGATCGTCTCGCGCCGCGCGAGCCGTGCTTCCTCGTCCGGGTTGACGATCACGCCGGCCTCGACGAGCACCGCCGGAATCGGCGCGGTGCGCAGCACGACGAGATCGTCGAAGCGGTGGATGCCGAGTTGCGGGTCGATCAGCGGGCGGTTCTCGCCGCGGATCGGCTGCGCGTGATACAGCGACGGCCGTTCGCCGGCCGCGACCAGCCGCTCGGCAATCGCCTTCGCGCAACGCAGGCTTTCCGCATAGTGCGGATTGCGCTCCGACACGAACACCGAGAAGCCGCGGAATTCGCGCTGCCGGCCCGCGTCGATGAACTGCTGCTGCATCGAGTCGTGATGGATCGACACGAACAGGTTCGCGTCGGGCGCCTGGGTCGAGCGCTGGTCGAGCTTGATCTCGCGGCCGTCGGCCGACGTGCGCAGCACGCGGTCGCCATGCGCGACGAGCTTCTCGGCGACTGCGCCGGACAGGTCGAGGTTGTACAGGTATTCGACGCGGCCGCTCGCGCCAGTGGAGCCCGGATGCGCGGGCGTATGGCCGGTGTCGACGACGATGTAGCGCGCGGAGGCGGGCTCGGTGCCGGTGGTGCCTGCGGGGTCGGCCGCATGCAGCGCCAGCGGCGCGCCGAGCAGCGGGGCGCAGGCGAGCACGCGCGCGGCGGCGCGCACGAGCGGGCGAAGGCGTCGGATCGTTCGGTTCGTCATTGTTGTTTGCGCGGAGGGCATACGGCGCATCGCACGGTGCGGCACCGTCGGCCTGCTCAATGCAGTCGGAATGTCGCGCGATTATAGCGGTTGGCGGCGGCGCCGCAATGACGAACGACGGGCGTCAGGCGAGCACGCGCCGGGCCGCGAGCATGCCCCAGTACGACGCTTCCTCGAACAGCGACAGCCCGGACAGGTCGGCATGCGCGAACACGACGGGGCCGTCGGCATCGCGCAGCGCGAGCAGGCCCGGGCGACTCAGGAAGCCGACGTCGGGCGTCGCCATCGCGTGGCCGCGCACGGTGATCTCGAGCGCCGTTGCGTGTTTCCACAGCTCGCGCCCATAGACGGCCTGCAGGTCGATCGCGGCCTGTTCGCGCAACGCGTCGGGTTTTGCCTGGGCAAGCCAGCGGCGCGTGTCGTCCGGTGTTTGCGTACTCAATGCCTGATATGCGGAGAACACCGAGCGCGTCGGCGGCGACATCCGCATCAGCTGGTGCGTCGACACGACATAGCCGAGCGCCTCACCGCCGTAGACGACGTTGTCCCACGCGAGCGGCACGCCGGCTTCTTCGGCCGGCATCCCGTCGAGCAGGAAATTGGACACGAGCCACGGCGCGCGCGGCGGCAGGTCGCGCGCCGGTTCGAAGCCATAGGCGGCAAGCTGCGGAAACACGCGCGCGGCGACGAACAGCGGCATCGCGCTCACGACGCGCTTGGCCTTCAGCGTGAACGTAGACAGCGTGCCGTCGTCGCCGATGCGCGCATACAGCACGTCGACGCCGCCCGTGCGTTCGGTCGCGCGCACCGCGAAGCCGTCCCGCAACCACGCGTTCGAGCCGGTGCGCGCGGTGATCGAATCGCTCAGCCGGGTCACCATCGTATGCAGTCCGTCGGGCCAGGTCAGCACCGCGCCGTCGCTTGCATCGCCCGCATGGCCGCCGCGCGACGAGAAGTAGTGCAGGCCGGCCCAGGCCGATACGTGCTCGTAGCCGGCGCCGTAGTCGTCGCGGCAGCAGTAGTTCAGGTACCAGTGCAGCGCCTTCGCGGTGTAGCCCTCGTCGAGCAGCCACTGGCGGAACGAGCGCCGGTCGAGCGCGCGCCAGCGCGGGTCGCGCGACGATTCCGCGATCGGGATGCAGAACACCTTGCGGCCGTCGGCGCCGCGCGCGGTGCGCAGCCCGTCCGTGTAGGCGAAGAACTTCGCCTGCTGCGCGAGTTCGTCGTCGCCGAGGCCGGCGGTCGGCACGATGCCGTCCTGCCACTGGCCGGCGATGAAGAGCCGTTCGTCGGGTGCATGCACGAGCGCGCGTTCGTCGTACACGGGGCGCGCGGAGAACGGCGCGGATTCGATCACGCCGAGATCGGCGAGCATGTCGCGCAGATGCGCGGATTCGAGCGACGGCAGCGGCAGGTAGTGCGCGCCTTTCGGGTAGCCGAGTTCGCCGAACCTTCCGCCGGTCGCATTGCCGCCGAATTCGGGGCCTGCGAGCACCGTGAAGCGCTTGTGACCAGCACGCGCGAGCTGCCAGGCACACGACAGTCCGGCCGCGCCGGCGCCGAGGATCGCGACATCCGTCTCGATCGTGCCCGACGGCGGCGGCAGCGTGGCATGGTCGCGCAGCGCATGGCCTTCACGCATGCCGGGATAGCCGACCTGTGGCGTCGTCTCGATCCAGCCGGTGCGGCCGCAGGCGGCGAGCGACGCGGCCGCCGACGCGACGAGGAACGTGCGGCGATCCATCAGCGCAGCACGTGTTTCCAGTCGTCGTCGAAGCGGCGCACGAGCGGCTGGTCGTTGAGTTCGTTCGGCGACATCGGCAGCGCCGGCATGTCGGCCGGGAAGTGGAACATCTCGGCGGCCGTCTGTGCGTCGAGCCAGCGCGTCGGCACCGAGTAATGCGTCGGCACGGTGAAGTCGCGGCGCTTGCCGGCGATCACGAAACCCCAGTCGCCGAACGACGGCACATAACAGTGGTACGGCCACGTGTTGAGCCCGGCCTCGTGCAGCGTCGCGATGATGGTCCAGTATGCGTGCGGCGCGAAGTACGGCGACGTCGACTGGATCACCGCATAGCCGTTCTCCGACAGGTGGCGCGCGAGCAGCCGGAACACCGGCACCGAATACAGCCGGCCGAGCCCGAAGTTGGTCGGATCGGGGAAGTCGACGACGATCGCGTCGTACACGTCGGCATTCGATTCGAGCCAGCGCACCGCATCGTCGTTGATCACGCGCACGCGCGGGTCCTTCAGCGAGCCCTGGTTCAGCTTGACGAGCGGCGCGGAGGTCGAGAACAGCTTCGTCATTGCGGGATCGAGATCGACCAGCGTGATTTGCTCGAGATTGCGGTGCTTGAGCAGTTCGCGCACGGCGAGCCCGTCGCCGCCGCCGAGCACGAGCACGTGCTTCGCCCAAGGCAGTGCTTCGATCGTCGGGTGGATCAGTGCCTCGTGATAGCGGTGCTCGTCGCGCGACGAGAACTGCAGGTTGCCGTTCAGGTACAGCCGCATGTCGTCGTGCCACTGCGTGAGCACGATGCGCTGGTACGGCGTCGTTTCCGAATAGATCGTCTCGTCGCCGTATATGCCGTGCTCGGCCCAGTGCGTGATGCGGTCCGACAGCGCGAACCCGGCGACCAGGAGCCCGATCACGAGCGCCGCGCGCATCAGCTTGCCGCGCACGTTGCGGATCTCGTCGCGGAACAGGTGCGTCGTCCACAGCGCGACGAATGCGTTCAGGAGGCCGAACAGGAAGCTCGTGCGCAGCAGGCCGAGACGCGGCGCGAGCACGAGCGGGAAGATCAGCGACACCGCGAGCGAGCCGAGATAGTCGAAGGTCAGCACTTCGCTGACGGTATGGCGGAACGCCTGGCGCCGCTGCTGGAACGCGCGCATCACGAGCGGGATCTCCATCCCGATCAGCAGGCCGAGCGCGAGCACCAACGCATAAAGCGCCGCGCGGAACGGCGCGGCGAGCCATGCGAACACCGCGAACAGCAGCGCGGCCGACACGCCGCCGAGCAGGCCGACGAGCAGCTCGATGTCGACGAAGCGGTCGAGCACGTCGTCGTCCTCGACGAACTTCGCGAGCCACGAGCCGATCCCCATCGCGAACAGGTAGCTGCCGATCACCGACGAGAATTGCAGGATCGAATCGCCGAGCAGGTAGCTCGACAACGCGCTGCTGATCAGTTCGTAGCCGAGCCCGCACGACGCGAGCACGAGGATCGACAGGACGAGTGCACGCTTATGCAGCATGGGATGTCCGTTGTGCGGCGGTCGGCAATGTGGATATACTGGCGCGGAATTTTGTCCGCCGGCCCTGCATGGGCCGGCCGGCGACGGGGCGGCGAACCGAGCACAAAATCCGAGGGAAAGAATGAATAGTGCCTATCTTTATGCGGTTCATTTACTGTCGGCGTTCGTGCTGCTTCTTGTGTTCGCGGCAGTGTACCTGAAGGTCACCCCGTTCGACGAACTGGCGCTGATCCGCGACGGCAACGCCGCCGCGACGCTGTCGTTCGGCGGCGCGCTGATCGGTTTCTGCCTGACGCTCGCGTCCAGCATCGCGCACAACTCGACGCTCGGCGAGGTCGTGATCTGGGCCGTCGGCGCGATGATCGTGCAACTGATCACCTATGCGGCGCTGACGCGCCTGATGCCCGGCATGAATCATGCGATCGAGGATCGCAACGTCGCGATGGGCAGCCTGATGGGCACGGCGTCGCTCGTCGTCGGCATCATCAATGCCGCCTGCCTGACCTGACGCGCCACGCGTTTCGAGGAGACCGACATGAGTCTGGGTTCATTCATCCGCAAGCAGTTCATCGACGTCCTGCAATGGACGGAAGACACCGACGGCGTGCTGGCCTGGCGCTATCCGATGGAAGACCAAGAGATCCAGTACGGCGGCAAGCTGACCGTGCGCGAAACGCAGGTCGCGATCTTCGTCAACGAAGGCAAGGTCGCCGACGTGTTCCAGCCGGGGCTGTACACGCTGGAAACGAACACGCTGCCGGTGCTCACGTACCTGAAGAACTGGGACAAACTCTTTCAATCGCCTTTCAAGTCCGATGTCTATTTCTTCAGCACGCGGCTGCAGCTCGGCCGCCGCTGGGGCACCGCGCAGCCGGTGACGATCCGCGACCGCGAATTCGGCTTCGTGCAGGTGCGCGCGTTCGGCATCTACTCGTACCGGATCGTCGACGCGGGCGCGTTCTATCGCGAGGTCAGCGGAACGCGCGCGCAGTACACGGTCGACGACGTCGAACAGCAACTGCGCAACCTCGTCGTGACCGCGATGAGCACGACGTTCGGCTCGGCCGATGTGCCGTTCGTCGACATGGCCGCGAACCAGTCGCTGCTGTCGCAGCGTGTCGCCGACGCGCTGGCGCCGGTGTTCACACGCTACGGCCTCGCGCTCGATGCGTTCGCGGTCGAAAGCGTGTCGCTGCCGGCCGAGCTGCAGAAGGCGCTCGACCTGCGAATCGGCGCGGGGATGGCCGGCGATCTTGCTCGTGCCACGCAATACCAGACCGCACAGGCGATTCCGCTCGCCGCGCAGAACCCGGGCGGCATCGCCGGGGTCGGCGCGGGGCTCGCTGCCGGCGCGGCGATCGGGCAGGCGATGGCCGGCCAGATCGCGGGTGCCGCGCAGCCGGCGCCCACCGCACCGCCCGCACCTGCAGTGGCGCCGGTGGCCGCAGCGCCGGCGGAGGGCACCGATTACGTGCAGCGGCTCGAACAGCTGAAGGCGCTGTTCGACAAGGGCCTCGTGACCGAAGACGAATATTCGCGCGCGAAGGCCGAGATCCTCGCGAAGCTCACCCGGTAAACCGCTCGCATGTTCAGTACCTCGTGCCCCCAGTGCGGCGCGCCGGTCGAGTTTCGCTCGGCGGCGGCCGTAATGGCCGTCTGCGCGTTCTGCCGCAGCACGCTGCTCAAGCGCGGCACCGACGTCGAGCGGATCGGCGAACTCGCCACGGTGCTCGACGATGCGTCGCCGATCCAGATCGGCACGGCCGGCCGCTACGGCAAACGTGCCTTCACGGTGCTCGGGCACATCCAGATGACCTACGACGCCGGCGCGTGGAGCGAGTGGTACGTCGTGTTCGACGACGGTGCGTTCGGCTGGCTGTCGGATGCGTCGGGCCAGTACGCGGTCACGGTGCGCGAGCCCGACGACGCGTCCGGCGGCGCATGGCCCGCGTTCGGCACGCTCGAGCCTGGCATGCGGATCGACCACGGCGGCCGCGCGTATCTCGTGTCCGACATGCGGACCGCGCGTTGCACGGGCGGCGACGGCGAATTGCCGTTCCGCGTCGACGCGGGTTGGGAGGCGCGTGTCGTCGATCTGCGGACCGGCAACGCATTCGCGACCTACGACTATTCCGACGCCGATTCGAACGGCGGCAGCCCGGTCGTCTATACGGGCGAAGCACTGGAGTTCGACGCGCTCGCGTTCACCGGGCTGCGCGATACCGAAAACGACACGCGCGAGAAGCGTGGCGCCGAGATGGTGCCGTTCGCATGCCCGAGCTGCGGCGCGCCGCTGTCGTACCTGCCGAACGTGGCCGACTACGTCGTATGCGGAAGCTGCCACGCGGGCGTGCAGTGCACGGCCGAGCAGCAGACCGTGTTCGCGGCGCAACGCAAGCTCGACTCGGTGAAGGGCGCGCTCGAACTCGGCGCGATCGGCACGTTCGACGGCGTGAAGTACACGGTGATCGGCATGATGCGTTGCCGCGTGCCGGGCGACGACGAGACCTGGGACGAATACCTGCTGCTGAACCCGAAGCGCGGCTTCCTGTGGCTCGTGCAGAGCGAAGGGCGTTGGGAACGCGTGCAGGTGCTCGACCAATGGCCGACGATCGGCAGCGCGTCCGACGTAACCGACGGCGGCAAGACTTATCGGTTGCGCGAGGAATATGACTCGGAGGTCGTCTACGTGGTGGGCGCGTTCAACTGGCGCGTGCAGGTGGGCGATCGCACGTCGATCATCGACTACGGCTGGCAGAAGGACAAGCTGACGCGCGAGCGCAGCGACGCGGAAATCGTCTGGTCGCGCGCACGGCCGCTGTCGGGCAGCGCGCTCGCCGAACGTTTCAGCACGCCGGCGCTTGCGACGGCTGCGGCGGCTGCTTCGGGCGCAACGGCATCGACGGGCCTGTTCGGCGGGAAGAGTCCGCACAGTTTTGCGCCGCTGCCGTGGGTGTTCAGCGCGTTGCTCGTGATCTTCAACATGGGTTCGCTGTTCTCGTTCAGCGGCCGTACCGTCTATGTGCTGGTTGGCCTGCTGGTGCTGTGGCTGCCCGAGTGGCTGTGGAAGGGTTTTGCATCGGATGGGGGAAAGTCGTGATCCGGTACATCCTCTACGGCATCTACGGCCTGATCGTCGTCACGCTGTTCAGTTGCGCATCGATCGGCGGCAGCGGTTCGGGCGGTAGCGGATGGGGCAGCTCGTCGGCCCGCAGCGGCTACTCGTCGTACGGGTCGCACAAATGACCGCGCGCGACGGGATCGCGCCGCCGCGCGCGACGCTCGGCTCGCATGTGCTGGCCGACCTGGCCGGTATCGAGGCGGCGCTGCTGCGCGACGCCGCGCGGCTCGAAACGATCCTCACCGACGCCGCGCAACAGGCCGGCGCGCGCGTGATCGGCGCGCACTTTCATCACTTCGGCGGCGAGCATGGCGTGACGGGTGTCGTGCTGCTCGCCGAGTCGCACATCACGATCCATACATGGCCCGAGCATCGCTTCGCGGCCGTCGACGCGTTCATGTGCGGTGCGGCGCGCGCGGCCGAGGCGGTCGATGCGATCGCGGCTGCGCTCGGCACCCAGGCGCAGGTCCGGCAGCAGGTGGCGCGCGGCGACGCGGCGACGTGAGCGGGCGTTTTACCTCCCTTATCGATATGCTCGACAGAATCCGATTCGCCGCGCTGCTCGGCTGGGTGCTGCTCGCCGACCACGCTGCCGCCGACGTACCGCCGAAGCCGCCCGGGCCGGTCGTGATGGTTCACTTCGATTACTACGAGAAGGACAATGCGCGCCTTCATGCGCTGGAGCAACGGCTGGATCGTGCGGTAAGGCAGGCAGGGGCCGGCGAACTGGGCGAAACCGAACTGCATCGCGACGGCAACGACGGTTATCTGTACCTGTATGGCGCCAGCGCCGATCGGTTGTATGCGGTGGCGCGCCCGATCCTGAAATCGTCAGGATGGCTGACCGGTACGGAAGTGACGTTGCGCCGCGACGCCGGTGTGGAGACGTTCCCGTTGCGGCGGGACGGCGCACGTTAGTGCGAAGGTGGCCCGAGCGGCGCGGCGGGTGCGGTGGCCGTTTCGGATCGGGCCGGAAAGGGTGAGTTCATCATTGCCGATGTCGGCGACATGCCGCCGATGCTTCATTGCGATGACGCATCGCCGCTCGGAGCGTCGTATCCCGGAGGTCGAACGCCGTGACGCTCCTGTTAGCGGTCGAACCGGAACGTCGACACGCTGTGCATCGTCGCGTCGTCGGTGCCGACGATGCCCTGCGTCCCCGCGACGGCCGAGCGCTTGCCGTTGCTCAGCACGGCCCAGTAGCATTCGCCGCCGGCCGCATGGAAGCCGGTTTCCGGATCGCTGATGCCGCACGTGATCGTCGCGCGCATGCCGCGCCAGCCAGGGCCGGAGAAGCGCTCGACTTCCTGCGGGATGCCGGGGCCGTATGACGTCACCCACTTGCCGTCGTCCTGCTTCACGAATCCTGCTTCCTTCTCCGCGACCGGCTCCAGCGCGCCGTCGACGATCTCGAACGAGATGAAACTGCTGCTGTAGGTCATGTTGCGGCCGACGATCGCGACGCAATGGTCGCCGCCACCTTCCGGGCAGGGCTTTTTCACCTGTCGGTTCGCGAGGTATTCGAACGAGATGCCGAGCGCCGGATCGCGATAGGTTTTCCAGCCCGCGTGTTTCACCTGCTTCAGCGCCGCCGTGCGGTCGCGGTACGCGGTGGCGATGCAGGTGGCGTCGGCGCACGCATTGCGTTGCGCGAGCCATGCGCGTTGTGACCGGATCACGGCATGCTGGTCGGCCGCGATGCCGATTGCGTCGTAGTAGGCGTTCGACAGTGTGCTGTCGGCCGATACGAGCGTCTTGTCGCCGCAGATCAGGCGATCGGTGCGGGTCTTTGCGTGCGAACAATCGATGCTGTCGGCATGGGCCGACAACGAGAGGCCGATCGCGGCCAGCGTGAGGGCAAGGCGAATGCCGAACACGGACATCTCCTCATCGGGTGGGGGCGGCGGCTGTCACGCAGCCGTCATGTGACGCAGTGGCGACGCAGCGGCGGCGCGTGGTTCGAGAACGCTTGACCGCGCGCGCCGTGCATCAACGTGCGTTTCAGCGATTGATTTCGTCCGCCGAGATCAGTTCGGCCACCAGCACCTGCGCGGGCCCCTGCAGGTAATACTCGTGCTCGAGCGGTTCGCGCAGCTTCATGTACGTTTCCGCGCCGATCTGCATCGTTTCGCCTGCGTGCATGCGGGCGCCGCTTTCCAGCAGGTAATGCATCACGTTGTTGAAGATGCCCGAATAGCGTTCGCCTTCGTGATGGCCCGCCGCAAGCGCGGCGAAATCGGGCAGGCCGAACACGTCGGCGCCATAGGTGCGCATCCACACGCCTTCGACGCCTTCGACCTCGTATTTCACGAAGCCGCAGAAGAACAGGTTAAGCGGGAAGTCGCGCAGCACTTCGAGGCTTTCGTCGCCGAGCTCCTTTGCGTTGAAGACGCCGGCCGGCAGCGACGTGTGCGCGTGCTCGTTCAGCACCGCGAGGCCGTTTTGCTCGGCCAGCGCGCCGGCGACGGCCACGAGCGCGACATACTGGTCGAGCGGATTCGCTTCGTACCCGGCGTAGTAGAGGATCACGTGGCTGCGGCTCGCGCGGACTTGTTGCTTCAGGTCCTGTCCGTAGTGGGCGGGCGCGACGCATGTTTCGAGCGCGTCGGACGGATAGGGCGCATCGAAGCCGACCAGCCGGACCACGTGGTTGCCCCAGCCGGCGAGCCCGAATACCTGCTCCAGCGTCGGCTCGGTTTCGACGCGCGCCTGCTTCATGCTCGGGTGGTATGCGCGCAGCGCGGCCGTCAGCGCGGCGATGTCGACCTGCAGCGGACCGTCGAAGACGACCGTCACGCTCAGCGGATTCTCGACGTCGGGCGCCGCGACTAGCGCGACGGGGTTCTCGGGTTCTTCCTTGCGGCCAAAGAATCGGGATATCAGGCTCATCGGATTGTGTTTGTGTCGATGCCGTTACAGGGAGCGCGCCCTGTTCTCTCGGTCAGGGCGTGCCGTCGGGATGACGGTGGCCCGTAGTTTCCCCGGGTTCGGCGAATCTGGCAAATATCCGATGGCGCGGCGGGCGGCGCGCGCCGGTCAGCGCGGCAGTGCTTCGGCTTCGGCCCAGCGCTTGAACGAATCGAGACGCCGGCGCGTCTGCACGAGATAGAACGCGCCGATCAGCGGTTCGAGCAGCCAGCGCAGCCAGGACGGCTGGGCGCGGAAGTTGTATGTGAACTTCACCTCGGTCGACCCCGGCGTGTGCTCGGTGAAGTTCCAGCTGCCGCTGAAGCGCTCGAGCACCTTCGGGCCTTCGACCATTTCGACGGCGGCGACCTGCGGCGGGCGGTACGAGATGTAGCGCGACACCATCGTCGCGCCTGACTGGCTGCGGCAGAACGCGTCGACGCCTACGTTGGCCGTGGTCCCGTCGAGCAGATAGGCGTCGGTGAGGAAACTGTCCCACACGAGCCGCCGCGCGTAATCCTGCGACCACGTGAAGAGGCGTCTGCGATCGACGCCGACGGTCCGGCTGACTGAGATCCTCATGATGGCGGGCGCGAAGGCGCGGATTGGAATGAAATCCAGTGTAACCCGCCAATAACGCGCGTTTCGTCAGACTTCGTCAAGTCGAGCGTGCACTCGAATGGGTGCGATTGACGCACCCCGGGATTTCCCCTAGGATTTGATTCAACCCTTCGGGACAGACCCGGAGCGTTTCAATCTCTTGAGGGAGCCTCATGAGTACGCAACAGAACCGGCGCTTCGACGCGCTCGTTTTCATTGGTCGTTTCCAGCCTCCGCATCGTGGTCACCTGAATGTGCTGAAGTCGGCACTGAGCCGGGCCGAGCGCGTGTGCGTGCTGATCGGGTCGACCGACAAGCCCCGCACCATCAAGGATCCGTTCTCGTTCGACGAGCGTCGCCAGATGCTGGCTTCGCTGCTCGACGCGTCCGAGCGCGACCGCGTGACGATCGCGCCGCTGCAGGATTCGACGTACAACGACGGCGACTGGGTGCGCTGGGTGCAGGAGGCCGTGGCAATCACGCTCGGCGATATCGCACAGCGCAAGGTCGGGCTGATCGGCCACGAGAAGGACGCCACATCGTATTACCTGCGGATGTTCCCGCAATGGGAGCTTGTCGACGTCGACGCGACGGAAGACATTTCCGCCACCGAGATCCGCGACCAGTATTTCGCCGAACGCACCAACAGCTTCGTGCAGTGGGCCGTGCCGGAACCCGTGTTCGGCTGGCTCGAGCGTTTCCGCACGCAGCCGGAATTCGCGCAGCTGAAGTCGGAAGCCGAATTCATCGCCGCGTATCGCAAGGCGTGGGCGGCCGCACCGTATCCCGTCACGTTCGTGACGGTCGACGCGGTGGTCGTGCACTCGGGCCACATCCTGCTCGTGCGTCGCCGCAGCGAGCCGGGCCGCGGCCTGTGGGCACTGCCGGGCGGGTTCGTGAACCAGGACGAGCGGCTCGATGCGGCCTGCATCCGCGAGCTGCGCGAAGAAACCGGCCTCAAGCTGCCGGAGCCCGTGCTGCGCGGCTCGATCAAGGATCGCCAGGTGTTCGATCACCCGACGCGCTCGCTGCGCGGCCGCACGATCACGCACGCGTGCCTGTTCAACTTCCCGACCGGCGAGCTGCCGCGCGTGAAGGGCAGCGACGACGCAGACAAGGCGCGCTGGGTGCCGCTCAACGAATTCGCGCAGATGCGCAACGTGATGTTCGAGGATCACTTCGACATCGCGTATCACTTCCTGGGGAAGCTGTGATCCGCTGATTCCCCGCATTCCGTCCGCCGCGACAGACGCGGCGGCACTTCAACGGCCTAGAGGAGCTCTAGCCATGCAAAACGATCTCGGCGGCTTTGCCGCGGTTCTCTCCAATCCGATCCTCAATACGGATTCCTACAAGGCCTCGCACTTCCTGCAATATCCGCCCGACGCGCAGGCGATGTTCTCGTACGTCGAATCGCGCGGCGGCCGCTACGACCGCACGGTGTTCTTCGGCCTGCAGATGCTGCTGAAGGAATATCTGTGCAAGCCCGTCACGCACGCGATGATCGACGAAGCGCGCGACTTCTTCACGGTACACGGCGAGCCGTTCAACGAAGCCGGGTGGCGCACCATCGTCGAACGCTACGACGGCTACCTGCCGGTGAAGATCCGCGCGGTGCCCGAGGGCTCGGTGGTGCCGGTGCACAACGCGCTGATGACCGTCGAATGCGACGATCCGCAGGTGTTCTGGCTTGTGTCGTATCTCGAGACGATGCTGTTGCGCGTCTGGTATCCGGTGACGGTCGCGACACGCAGCTGGCACTTGCGGCAGACGATCCGCCGCTTCCTCGAAAAGACCGACGACGACCTTGCACAACTGCCGTTCAAGCTGCACGACTTCGGCGCGCGCGGCGTATCGAGCGCGGAATCGGCCGCGATCGGCGGCGCCGCGCACCTCGTGAACTTCATGGGCTCGGACACCGTGCTCGGCGTGCTGGCCGCGAACCGTTTCTATCGCGAGCCGATGGCCGCGTACTCGGTGCCGGCGGCCGAGCACAGCACGATCACGTCGTGGGGGCGCGAAGGCGAGGTCGATGCGTACCGGAACATGATTGCGCGCTTCGGTTTGCCCGGTGCGATTGTGTCGGTCGTGTCGGATTCCTACGATCTGTTCGCCGCACTCGATCTGTGGGGCGGCGAGCTTCGGCAGGCCGTGATCGATTCGGGTGCGACGCTCGTCGTGCGGCCCGATTCGGGCGACCCCGTGGCGATCGTGATGCAGACCGTGCGCGCGCTCGACGCGTCGTTCGGCTCGACCGTGAACGGCAAGGGGCGGCGCGTGTTGAACCGCGTGCGCGTGATTCAGGGTGACGGTGTCGACGAGTTGTCGATCGACGCGATCCTTTCCGCACTCGACGACGCGGGTTATGCAGCCGGCAACGTCGTGTTCGGCATGGGCGGCGCGTTGCTGCAGCAAGTGAACCGCGATACGCAGCGCTTCGCGATGAAGTGCTCGGCGATCCGGCGTGGCGGCATGTGGCACGACGTTCGCAAGGATCCGGTCACCGATCAGGGCAAGCGTTCGAAGAAGGGAAGGCTCACGCTGTTGCGCAATCGCCGCACCGGCGAGTATCGGACCGTGACGCTGCCCGTTGCATGGGACGATCGTGCACTGGAAGGCGAATGGGAAGAGGCGCTCGAAACCGTGTTCGATACGGGTCGACTGCTCGTCGATACGTCGTTTGCCGAGGTGCGGGCGAGGGCGCACGCGGGGGAGGTGTGAGGTAGGGGGGCGGGGGTGGCGCGAGGCGTTTGTGTCACCCTGTCACTGGCGAGATTCGGTGGCGGCTTCGCCGAAGGCGGTCAGGGGCGATCGATGGCTCTGGATGTCGGTGTGATGCAAGGATCGTCGCAAAGATGCCGGCATCCGTCCGCGCACAGCGGAACCAGGGTCAGTCCGATCTGAAGATAACCCTCGTAGCCGGCACTGTCTTTCGGATACGACTGCGAGATCATGTGGGTGTCCGACCAGATGTTTTCGTCCTTGGTGCCGAGCTGGACGAGGTATTCCCTCAGGCTGGCCGCTCACGGTTCTCCGGCCAGCACGCGTCCGCCCGAATTTGCCGGCACGCCGCTGCGATCGGCCGCACGCGTCGCGTCCATCGCCCGCGCCAGCGCATCGAACACCACGGGCCCCTTGCAGCGCGACACGTTGAAGCGCATGTACGACGTCGCGCCGTGCGACGGACTGAACACGTTGCCGGGGGTCAGCACGACGTCGTGATCCAGCGCGTGGCGTGCCACGCGCGCGGCATCGAGCCCGTCGGGCAGTTCCGCCCACACGAACAGGCCGCCGCGCGGTTCCGTCCAGATGCCGAGCCCGGCGCGCGTCAGGCGCCGGATCGATTCGCCCATCGCATCCGCCAGACGCGCATGCAGGCTGTCGAGATGGCGCCGATAGGTGCCGTCGATCAGCAGCCGGTGCACGACGTTTGCGCCGATCTGCGCGTTGCCGAACGACGTCGCGAGCTTCAGGTCGACGAGCGCGTCGATCCACTCCGGTCGCGCGGCCACGTATCCGCAGCGGATCGCGGCCGACAGCGTCTTCGAGAAGCTGCCGATCGAGACGACACGCGACAGCCCGTCGAATGCCGCGAGGCGCGGCGCGGGCGTGCTCTCGAAATCGGCGAAGATGTCGTCCTCGACGATCAGCAGCCCGTGCTCGGCCGCGAGCGTCAACAGCCGGTGCGCGACGGGCGGTGCGAGCGTCGCGCCGGTCGGGTTGTGCAGCGCCGCGTTGGTGATGTACAGGCGCGGGCGATGCTCGGCAAGCACCTGCTCGAAGCGCACGAGATCGGGGCCATTCGGCGTGTACGGGACGCTGACGATCCGTGCGCGGTGCGCGCGCAGCAGCGCCTGGAAGTTGAAGTAGCACGGATCGTCGAGCACGACCGTGTCGCCGGGCTCCAGCAGCAGGCGGCACACGAGATCGAGCGCGTGCGTGCCGCCGTCGGTCAGCATGATCTGCGCGGGTTCCGCATGCACGCCGTGCTGCGCGAGCCGCCAGGCGAGCTGCTGGCGCAGCGCGGGCAGGCCGAGCGGCGTCGCGTAGTCGGTCAGCGCGTCGGAATCGTCGCGCGACACGGCGCGCAACGCGCGGCGCAGGCTTTCATCCGGCAGCCACGACGACGGCAGCCAGCCGCAGCCGGGCTTCACCGACGTCGGCGCCGCTTCGAGCGACTGGCGCGACAGCCACAGCGGATCGAGCTCGCGATCGAGGCGCGGGCCGAGATCGGCGAGCGCAAGCGGCGGCGCGTGGCCCGACACATAAAAGCCCGAGCCGCGCCGTGCGATCAGCACGCCTTCGCTCGCGAGCCGCTCGTACGCGTCGACGACCGTCGATTTCGACACGCCCAGGCCGTCGGCCATCATCCGGATCGACGGTACGCGCGCGCCGGGCATCAGCGCGCGGCTCGCGATGCGCGCGCGCAAGGTATCCATCACGGTTTCGACGCGCGTACGCGACGCGGTGGGCGGAACGGGAGGTGGGGCGGCTTGGCTCATGACGAAAATGAACTGTACGGTCGGTTGTCCAGTACAGTTTGTCTGAATTGTATTGGGCTGTAGCTTACGCGCTTTTCGCGGGCGGCGGATCATCGGTCATCCACTTTCCCCGTTCAGGATTTCCCGTGCAAAAGACGACCGACGGATGGCTCAGCGGCCTGCTGGGCGTAATCATCTTCAGTGGCTCGCTGCCTGCGACGCGTATCGCGGTGCAGGGGCTCGACCCGCTGTTCCTCACGTTCGCGCGCGCGACGATCGCCGGTGCGCTCGGCCTGCTGCTGCTCGTCGTGCTGAAGCAGCGGCGGCCGACGCGGGCCGAGGCCGTGTCGCTCGCCATCGTCGCGCTCGGCGTCGTGGTCGGCTTCCCGTTGCTGACGGCGCTCGCGCTGAAGCATGTGACGTCGGCGCATGCGATCGTGTTCGTCGGGCTGCTGCCGTTGGCCACCGCGCTGTTCGGCGTGTGGCGTGGCGGCGAGCGGCCGCGGCTGCCGTTCTGGATCTTCTCGATCGTCGGCAGCGGCGCGGTGGCCGCGTTTGCGCTGCGCAACGGCGGGCAGGCGTCGGTGGTCGGCGATGCGCTGATGCTGGCCGCGATCGTCGCGTGCGGGCTCGGCTACGCGGAAGGCGCGCGCTTGTCGCGCCAGCTGGGCGGCTGGCAGGTGATCTCGTGGGCGCTCGTGCTGTCGCTGCCGCTGATGGTGCCGCTCACGGGGCTCACGTGGCCCGCGTCGTTCGACGCCGTCGATGCCGCCGCGCTGTGGGGGCTCGCGTACGTGTCGCTGTTCAGCATGCTGATCGGCTTCGTGTTCTGGTATCGCGGGCTCGCGCTCGGGGGGATCGCGGGCGTCGGCCAGTTGCAGCTGCTTCAACCGTTCTTCGGCTTCCTGCTGGCGGCCGGCCTGTTGCATGAGACGGTGCCGCCGTCGATGGTCGTCGTGACGGTCGTCGTGGTCGGCTGCGTGGCGGGCGCGAAATACTTCTCGAAAATGGCGCCCGTGCAGCGCGCGGGGTGATGCGCGCGCCTGAGCAGGGGCGCGGACGCGACCCGTCGCAGGTCGCGCCCGCTCGCGCTCAATCGTCCGGGGTGCACACGCGCAAGCGATGACCGTCCGGGTCGAGCGCGACGAACGTCAGGCCGAACACGGCCGTCATCGGCGTCTGCTCGAACGTCACACGGAGCGCCTTCCACGCTTCGTACAGGCGCCGGACCTCGTGGTCGTCGTCGACCATGAATGCCAGCTCCGAGCGGTGGCCGGCGCCGCCCGACACGAAATCGCGCGCGCGGGTCGACCACAGGCCCAGATGCAGCCCGTTGTCGAGCGTGAACGCCGCGTAGGTGGGAAACGCGGCAACGGGCGGGCGCCCGAACAGGCGTGCGTAGAACTGCGCGCTGCGCGTCGGATCGTCGACATACAGAAGAACGAGATTCGGGGAGGTCATGCGGAGCCGTCCAGGGATCGATTAAGATGCTTCCCATTCTATGAACGGATGCTGTCAGAAAGTGGCAGCATGGAACGATGGCGCGTGCCGAACGACTGCTCTCGCTGCTGCAGGTGCTGCGGCGTCACCGCCGCCCGGTGAGCGGCCGCGTGCTGGCCGGGGAACTCGGTGTCAGCCTCCGGACGGTCTATCGCGACATTGCATCGTTGCAGGCGCAGGGTGCGGACATCGAAGGCGAGCCGGGTGTCGGCTACGTGCTGCGTGCCGGTTTCATGCTGCCGCCATTGATGTTTTCTCAATCGGAACTCGAAGCGCTGATGCTCGGCTTTCGCTGGGTCGGAAAGTTCGCGGATGCGCATCTCACGACGGCTGCGTCCGATGCGCTCGCGAAGATCTCCGCGGTGCTACCCGCCGAGCTGCGCCGCGAGATGGAATGCACGACGCTGCTCGTCGGCCCGCGTACGGTCGAGGATCGGGAGATCGTCGACATGGGTGCCGTGCGTACGGCGATTCGTACCGAAAGCAAGATCAGGATTCGATATGCGGGCGAAGGCCGGAAAGCGATCGACGAACGGATCGTGTGGCCATTCGCGCTCGGCTATTTCAATGACGCGCGGATTCTGGCGGCGTGGTGCGAAGGGCGGAACGACTTCCGGCATTTTCGGACCGATCGCATCGTCGAGCTGGAACGGCTGGATGTGCGTTATCCGAGGCGGCGAGCGGTGCTGCTGAAGGCGTGGCGTGCGGCGGGCGCCGACGCGCGTGTGACGGTGAGGTAGCGTGCGGCCGCTCGGCCGCACGCGCCGGTGCGCTTATGCGACGTGCGCGACGTCGTATTGCGAAGACAAGTACCGCCGGATCTCGGCAGGCGAATCGATGAAGCGCCTGCCGTTGTGCTCGCGAATCGCGAGTGTGTCGTCGTTAGGCGTTGGTCCGTCGCCGAGCACGAGCACAGGCGCCGACTGGTTGTCCGCGCCGATCAGCGCGACGATCGGCTGGCGCGGCCGCGGCGCGTCGATGTACTCGACGTCGACAGCGTCGCGCAGCTGCGGGTAGAAGCTCAGCAGCCCTTCGACGGAAACCGAATCGCCGCAGTAGAACGGACCTTCGGAGTCCTTGAAAAAGCCCGGGCGCAGAATGAACAGCGTGTCTTTCATGATGGTCTCGCTATGAGAGAGGGACGAACGTCGAAGAAAACGTGATGCGGGATGGCGTGTACTACGTTGCCGGATTTCAGGCTTCCGCGAGCGCGGCGGCGCGCATCCTCGCGAAGCCGGCGGCGAGGTCGGCAATCATGTCGTCGGGGTGCTCGAGCCCTGCATGAATCCGCAGCAGCGGGCCCGTCGCCGCCCATTGGGTGGCGGTACGGTGGCGCGACGGATTGGACGGGATGATCAGGCTTTCGAATCCGCCCCAGCTATACCCCATGCCGAAGCACGTCATGCCGTCGAGCAGCGCGCGCACGGCTTCGTCGGCCTGCGGATGCAGTACCACGCCGAACAGCCCGCACGCGCCCGTGAAATCGCGCTGCCACAGCGCGTGGCCCGCGTCGCCGGGGCGCGCCGGATACAGGATCCGCGCGACTTCCGGTTGTTGCGAGAGCCAATCGGTCAGCACCTGCGCGTTGCGCTGGTGCCGCTCGAGCCGGACCGACAGCGTACGCAGGCCGCGCAGTGCGAGATACGCATCGTCGCCGCTGACGGTCATCCCGAGCTGCCGGTAGCAGCGCGTGATCTTCGGCGCGAGCGCCTCGGTCGTCAGGATCGCCCCCATCAGTACGTCCGAGTGCCCGGCGATGTATTTGGTCGCGGCGTGAACCGACACGTCGACGCCATGCGAAAACGAGCGGAAATTCAGCGGCGTGCCCCACGTGTTGTCGAGCAGCACGACCGCCCCGTGCAGGTGCGCGACGCGGCTGATGGCCGGAATATCCTGTACTTCGAAGGTCAGGGAACCCGGCGATTCGGCGAATACCGCGCGCGTGTTCGGCCGCATCAGCGAGGCGATGTGCGCGCCGATCGTCGGATCGTAGTAGGTCGTCTCGATGCCGAGGCGCGCCAGCGTTTCGTCGCAGAACGAACGGGTCGGGTCGTACACGGAGTCGGCCATCAGCAGATGGTCGCCCGGATTCAGCACCGCGAGCAGCGCGGTCGTGATCGCGCTGAGGCCGCTCGGCGTCAGCAGCGCGGCGTGCGCGCCTTCGAGTCGCGCGAGCGCTTTCTCGAGCGCGCGCGTGGTCGGGCTGCCATGACGCCCGTACGCGAGCGGCGTGCCGCGTACGGCGTCGAGCGCATCGGTGCCGTGAAAGAGCAGCGTCGACTGGCGATAGACGGGCGGGTTCACCGGCGAGCCGGGCTGGCCGTGCGAGCGGCCTTCATGGGCGAGAACGGTGTCGGTCGAATGCAGGTGGTTCAAGATGTCTCCTTGGAGTGTCGATCAAGCGAAGCGGGACAGTTGTCGCATCGTTCAATGCAGGATCTTGTCGAGGAAGTCGCGCGCGCGTTCGGAACGCGGTGCCGCGAAGAACCGGTCGCTGGCCGCGTCCTCGACCACCGCGCCCTGGTCCATGAAGATCACGCGATGCGCAACCTTGCGCGCGAAACCCATTTCATGCGTCACGCAGACCATCGTCATGCCTTCGCGCGCGAGCTCGACCATCACGTCGAGGACTTCGTTGATCATCTCGGGATCGAGCGCGGAGGTCGGTTCGTCGAACAGCATGGCGACCGGGTTCATCGACAGTGCACGCGCGATCGCGACGCGCTGCTGCTGCCCGCCGGACAACTGCCCCGGATACTTGTGCGCGTGCGCTTTCAGGCCGACACGGTCGAGCAGCTTCATGGCGTTCTCGACGGCCTCGTCCTTGCGGCGGCCGAGCACCTTGATCTGTGCCAGCGTCAGGTTGTCGGTGATCGACAGGTGCGGAAACAGCTCGAAATGCTGGAACACCATGCCGACGCGGGCGCGCAGTTGCGCAAGCTTCGCGGCGGGGTCGCCGAGCCGCGTGCCGTCGACGGTGATGCTGCCTTTCTGGAACGGTTCGAGGCCGTTGATCGTCTTGATCAGCGTCGATTTTCCGGAGCCCGACGGCCCGCACACGACGACCACCTCACCCTTCGAGACTGCTGCGCTGCATGCCGAAAGCACCTGATGCTTGCCATACCATTTCGATACGTTGTCGAGCGTAATCATGTTCTGTCCGTCGATGGAGTTCATGTGAATGCCGGGGGTGCGCTCAATGCGTGGACGGCAGCGCGAGACGCGTCTCGACGCGACCCTGAAGCCGCGTGAGCAGCGTGCTGAGAACCCAGTAGATCGCGGCGGCGGCGAGATAGAGCGGCAGCGGCTGGAACGTCGCGGCGATCACTTCCTGCGTCGAGCGCAGCAATTCGGTGACGGTGATCACGGAAACCAGCGACGTGTCCTTGATCAGGCTGATCAGCGTGTTGCCGAGGCTCGGCACCGCGAGGCGCAGCGCTTGCGGGCACACGATGTAGCGCAGCGTCTGCACGTGCGTGAGGCCGAGACTGTGGGCGGCCGCCCATTGCCCGCGGCCGATGCCGAGAATCGCGCCGCGCATGCTTTCGGACAGGTAGGCGCCCGCATTGAGCGTCAACGTGAAGATGCCGGCCGTCGTGGGGTCGAGCGTGATGCCGAGATCGGGCAGCCCGTAGTAGACGACGAACATCTGCACGAGCAGCGGCGTGCCGCGCATCAGGCTGACATAGCCCTGCGCGAGGCTGGCGGCAAGGCGGTTGCTGCCGATGCGCATGATCGCGATCACGAGCCCGACGACGAGGCCGAGCGCCATCGACGCGACGGCAAACTTCAGCGTGAGCATGGCGCCCTTGACCATCACGGGCAACGTATGGACGACCAGTTGGAGTGCTTCCATTGCGTGTCTCCTGATTGTGTGCCGGACGGCCCGCGCGTTCGTGCGCGCGGGCGCGGCGGGCTGCGTTATTGCGTCACCGGCTTGGTGGTGTCCGTGCCGAACCACTGCATCGAGATCTTCTTCAGCGTGCCGTCCTGCTGCAGCGATGCGACGGCGTCGTCGATCGCCTTCGCGAATTTCGGGTTGCCCTTGCGGAACGGGATACCCATCCGGTCTTCGCCGCCCGCGAGCACCGAGCCCGGGCGCAGCGGCAAGTGCGAGTTCTTGATCAGGTAGTTGAGCATCAGGCGATCGTTGACTGCCGCGTCGAGACGACCGGCGGCGAGGTCACGGAGGTTTTCCGGCGTACCGGGGTAGACCTGCAGGTCGATCGCGGGCACGGTCTTGACGAGATCGACGTAGTTGCTGCCCATCGTCACACCGACCTTCTTGCCCTTCAGCTCGTCGAGCGACTTGAATGCGCGTGCGTCGTTCTGCCGTTGCAGCAGTTGCGCGGACGAATACACGTACGGTGCGCTGAAGTCGAGCGCCTGCTGGCGCGACGGCGTGATCGCCACCTGGTTGACGATCACGTCGAACTTGCCGGCCTGCAGGCCCGCGAGAATCCCGCTCCATTCAGTCGTCACGAACTGTGGCTTCACGCCGAGGCGGGCCGCAACCGCCTTCGCGACGTCGACATCGAAGCCTTCGAGCTGGCCGTCGGCGTTGCGGTAGTCGAACGGCGGATAAGTGCCTTCCAGCGCAATCTTCAGTACACCGGATTGCTTGACGGTGTCGAGCAGGTCAGCCGCGTGCGACGTCGCGGTCGCGATGCAGAGGAGGGCGGCCGCGATGCCTTGCTTGAGCGTCGGGTTGAAGTGCTTCATGGTTGTCTCCGTGGTTGTTGTCGAAAATTCAGGGTGCGCGACGCCGCGGCAACGAGCGGCGTCGCCGTGAGCGGGAAATCAGTGCGGCGGGTGGCGGCGCGAATCGAGCGCCGCCGTGCGTGATGCCGTGCGTTACGGCATGCGTTCGCGCGCGACGGTGGCGCGGCGCGTGTGCGGCTGAAGGCGTGAGCAGTGCGAGCGGCCGTCGAATGACGCGTGAGCTGACCGCGCGGCATGCATGTCGAATATGTTCCGGTGCGCGGCGAAGAGTTCAAGCATGGTGTTCATGATTGCCCGTACGGCTTTGCGAGAGGAGTGGACCGGGTGCCTCGTCGATGCGCATCCGGTGACACGAATGCTGAGCGACTGAGGGCAATCTTAGGTTTGTCAAAAAGGAATGTGTTTCCAAAGATGCACGCACTTTCTGCGTGCCGTGGAATGTTTTTCTCTGCGTGCGGAAGGTGGCGCAAGCGATCTGCTGCGGTTGCGCGTGATGCGAAGCATCGGGTGCTACGGTGCGACGGTGGGGTTGCTCCGCATCGTGAACGGGTGAACCGGTGGCTCGCCGAAAAGCAAAACGGCCAGGCTGCCGGTAGTGGCAAGCCTGGCCGTTGGCCTTCGTCACGCGGGATGCGCGTTAGTCGAACGTTTCGAGCGCGAGCAGTTCTTCAATGGTCTGCCGGCGGCGGATCAGCCGCGGCGTACCGTGATCGACGAGCACTTCCGGCGCGAGCGGCCGGCTGTTGTAGTTCGAGGACATCGACGCGCCGTACGCGCCCGCGTCGTGCAGGAACAGCAGGTCGCCGATCTGCGGCTGCGGCAGCTTGCGGTGCGTGACCACTCCGCCCGCATCCTGCGTAAACACGTCGCCCGATTCGCATAGCGGCCCCGCGATCGCGAGATCGACGGCCGGCCGGCCGGCGGGCAGCGCGCCGTCGTGCGCGTGCACGGACACCGCGTGGTAGCTGCCGTACATCGACGGACGCATCAGGTCGTTGAAGCCGGCGTCGATCAGCACGAAATCGTGCTTCGGCCGGCGGTTGACGGCCTGCACTTCGGTGACGAGCGTGCCGGCTTCCGCGACGAGGAAGCGGCCCGGTTCGATTTCGATGCGCACCGGGTGGCCGAGGTGCCGCTCGATCCGCTTGCGCGCGGCGTCCCACTGGCTGAAGTAATGATCGACATCGACGCGCGGCTCGCCGTCGCGATACGGGATCGACAGGCCGCCGCCGGCCGAGATCGCGTCGATGTCATGGCCGAGCGACGTGACGAGATCGACCATCGCATCGCACACTTGCGACAGGTGGCCGTAGTCGACGCCCGAACCGATGTGCATGTGAATGCCGACGAGCTTCAGCCCGTACTGGCGCACGATCTCGATCGCGCGCGGCACATCGTCGATCCAGATGCCGTGCTTGCTCTGCGGGCCGCCGGTGTTGGTCTTGTTGCTGTGGCCGTGGCCGAAGCCGGGGTTGACGCGCAGCCACACGCGGTGGCCCGGCGCGTGCTCGCCGATGCGCGCGAGCATGTCGAGCGACCCGGCGTTGACGGTCACGCCGTGCTTCAGCACGGCCGCGAGCGTCGGGCGGTCGATCAGGTCGGCCGTGAACACGACGCCTTCCGGCTCGCCCGCGGGGCTGAAGCCTGCGGCGAGGCTGCGTTCGATCTCGCCGAGCGACACCGCGTCGACGCACGCGCCTTCCTCGCGCATCAGCTTCAGGATATGGATGTTCGAGTTCGCCTTCTGTGCATAGCGGATCACGTCGAACTGGCGCAGTTGGGCGATGCGGTCGCGGATGACGTCGGCGTCGTACACCCACAGCGGGGTGCCGTATTGCTGCGCGAGCGTCGCGAGCTGGCGGGAATCGAGGGACATGGCGGATAAATCGGATCGAATGAACGGATAGCGTGGATGATGCACCTGATTGGCTATGCAGTAAAATGCCTGTTTATCGATATTCGATTCATTTTTGATATAGAAGATCATGCTCACGCACCGTCATATCGAGGTATTCCGCGCGCTGATGGTCACCGGCAGCACGACGCGTGCGGCCGAGATGCTGTACACGTCGCAGCCGACGATCAGCCGCGAGCTCGCGCGGATGGAGCAGGTCGTCGGCTTCGCGCTGTTCGAGCGCACGCACGGCCGGCTGCGGCCGACGATGGCCGCGCTCACGCTGTTCGACGACGTGCGGCTCGCGTATGTGGGGCTTGAACGCGTCGCGGCGACGGCCGCGCGCCTGCGCGAGTTTCGCGACGGCCAGCTGTCGGTGATCGCGCTGCCGGCGTTCTCGCACGCGATCCTGCCCGGTGCGGCCCGCCGATTTCACGACGCGCATGCGGGCGTCAGCATCTCGGTCGAAACGCAGGAGTCTCCGATGCTCGAAGAGTGGCTCACCGCGCAGCGTTATGACCTCGGGCTGACCGAGCACGACATCGCGCCGGCCGGCACCGTGCTCACGCCGCTGCTCGAAGTCGACGAAGTGTGCGTGTTGCCCGACGGCCATCCGCTGCTCGCGCAGGACGCGATCGACCTGCTCGATCTCGCCGATCGCCCGTTCGTGAGCCTGTCGCTGAACGATCCGTACCGGATCCTGATCGACGAGGCGTTCGCGCAACTCGGCGTCGCGCCGCGCTCGGTGGTCGATACGCCGTCGGCCGTGTCGGTGTGCGCGTTCGTGCGGCAGGGGCTCGGCGCCGCGATCGTCAATCCGCTGACCGCGCTCGATTTCGTCGGGCGCGACCTGCATGTGCGGCCGCTCACGCGATCGTTTCCGTACCGCGTCAGCATGATCGTGCCCGAACACCGGCCGAAGAATCTGCTCGTCGATGCATTTGCCGATGCGCTGCGCGGCGAGGCGAAGGCGATCCGCCGCAGGCTGGCCGCGCACCTCGGCTAGCGGCACCGTATGATGGGCGTTTCGCCGCTACCGTCCTCACTTTCCGGAATCTCGTCATGACCGCTGCAGCGCCTGCCTTCGAACCACCGACCCTCTCCGGCGAACGCATCGTACTGCGGCCGCTCGATGCCTCCGACCGGCAGGCACTGCTCGACGCCGCGGCCGACGGCGAGTTGTGGAACCTGAAGGTCACGGTCGTGCCGGGCGCGGAGACGGTCGATGCTTATATCGATACGGCATTGCAGGGGCGCGCGGCCGGCACGGTGATGCCGTTCGTGATCGTCGATCGCGCATCGGGCCGCGTGGTCGGCAGCACACGTTTCTGGAAGATCGACCGCAAGAATCGCAAGCTCGAGATCGGTCATACGTGGCTGAGCGAATCGGCGCAGCGCACGCGTGCGAATACCGAAGCGAAGTGGTTGCTGCTGGCTTATGCGTTCGACACGCTGCAGTGCGTGCGTGTGCAGTTCACGACCGACGAGCTGAACGAGAAATCGCGCGCGGCGATTCTGCGGCTCGGGGCGAAACAGGAGGGGATCGTGCGCCACGAACGGATCATGCCCGACGGCCGCAAGCGCAATTCGGTACGCTTCAGCATCATCGACGACGAATGGCCGGAAGTGAGTGCGCGGCTGAGAGCGAAGCTTGCGACGTAACGTGTGACGTGTGTGACGTGCGTCGCGCCGCCGGCAAGGGAGGCGGCAGCGCGACGAGGGGGGAAGCGGTGCGCCGCGCGCGAGGCGCGGCGCTGCATCGCGTTACTGCGCCGATGCGAGGTGGTGACGCTGCGCGAGCTTCTGCGCGTCCGCGTAGTGCGCCTGCAGGATCGGCAGCGACTGGCGTGCGACTTCCTTCAGCTTCGTGTCGCGGCCCGATGCGATTTCGGCCTGGAATGCCGAGATCGCCTTCTGCTGGCCGGCAAGGGCGACCTGCTCGATATACGCCTTGTCGAACTCGGCGCCGCGCAGGTTCTTGATGCTGCTCAGCACGGCGGTGTCCGGGTCGTTGGCCGGCACGTCGACGCCGCGCGGGCTCGCCGCGCGCATCGCCTGAATGATCTTCTCGTCGTCGGCCGACACGCGTTGCGCGAACGCCTTGACCTGGCTGTCCGACGTGCGCGAATCGGCGATACGTGCGGCGTCGTGCTGCGTCGACACGGTCTTCGTGCCGTCCGTGATGAAGGCCTGGTCGGCTTCGTGGATGCGCGTCGCGGCGGCCGCCGGCGCGGCAGGTGCCGCGGGTGCCGGTTGGGCGGTTTGCGCGGTCGCCGTCACGGCGACGAGAAGCAGGCCAGCGGCAGACAAAGCAAGGCGCGAGATGTGGGGAAAGCGGTTCATGGGACCTCCTTTCGATCGGGGCTCTGGTTAAAAAACGGATGACGTGATCCGTAGCTGTGCGAGAGACCGGGCGCGCCCGGGCCGGATTCGACCGCCGCTCTGCCGCGGCGCCGGTCGAAGTGTTTCCCGGCCCGACTGATTCTAGGAGAGCGGTCGGGTAGCAGGTGCAACCGTGCTGTGGTTTGTGTAACGGTTGGTAAGACGAATCGATGTGCGTGCTTGCAGACAGGTATTGCGTACCTGATGCGGGTGCGATGGCGGCAATTTTTGCGTGCACGTGGCGCATGCAATGCACGAGAAGCACGCGCATGTCATCCGCGTTTCATCGTCTTGCTGCTGTGTCGTGCACGTCGAGCGACGTGTCGGATCGCGCATGCAATGCGCGAGAAAGCGTCACACGCGATCGAGCAACGATTCGAGGTGTGGCAGCAACGGTGTCGCGCAATGTGCCTGCAAGGCGTCGGGTGCGGTGTAGCCCCACGCTACGCCCTGGAATGCAATGCGTGCGCGTCGCGCCGCGTCGGCATCGCGGATTTCATCGCCGACGTACAGCACTTCGTCGGCACGCACACCGGCCTCGCGAACGAGTGCACGCAGGCGACGCGCCTTGCCGAACAGCGGAATGCCGCATGCGAAGGTGTCGACCCGCGCGCTGGCACGCGGGCCGAGCCGGTCGCGCACGATGTCTTCCGTGTTTGACGTGGCGATCGCGATGCGGATGCCGCGCGCGGCGAGCGCATCGAACGTTGCGTCGACGCCGGGGAACAGCCTCACCTGTGCGACGCGCGGCTGCATCAGGCGGCGCATGTCGATCGTCACGCGCGGCACTTTCCACATCGGCACGTCGAGCGCGCGAATGATGTCGCGCGCCGACATGCCGCGCAACGCGGGGCGCAGTTCGGGCGTGGCGTCGCGAAAGCCGTGCAGGCGCGACGCTTCCGACAGCGCCGCGAGAAAGCTGTCGAGCGAATCGGCGAGCGTGCCGTCGAAGTCGAATGCGATGAGGCGGAAGGTCATGAAGCGACGCGACAGGGTTATTGGGCGGGTGACATTGTCACCGAATCGAGCCCTGTTGCCTGCACTGTCGCTTGCGCCTGCGGCGACGCGAGATAGTCGAGCAGCTTCTTCGCATCCTCCGGATGATCGGCGCTGACCGGAATGCCGCCCGCGAAGCGCGTGACCGACTGCACCGATTCGGGCACCTTGCCCGCATACGTGACGCCCGGCACCGGCAGCAGTTCGCTGACCTGCTGGAAGCCGATTTCGTAGTCGCCGTTCGCGACGACGGACGCCACCGGGATGCGCGGGATCATCTTCGCCTTGGGCTTCACCTGATCCTCGACGCCGAGCTTCCGGAACATTTCCTTTTCGACGTAGACGCCGCTCGCGCTGTCCGAATACGCGACCGATTTCGCGTGCAGCAGCACGGCCTTCAACTGGTCGACGGTGCCGATGTCGGGCTTCGGCGCGCCGGCGCGCACGACCATCCCGATCCGCGAATCGGCGAGCTCGACGCGTGACGCGGGAATCACCTTGCCTTCCTTGATCAACTGGTCGAGCGCATAGCCGACCATGATCAATACGTCGGCTTTCTCGCCGCGCGCGAGGCGATTCGGAATCGCTTCCTTCGACTGGCCCATCGACGGGCCGGAAATCGTGTCGAGCGTGTCGCCGGATGACGCCGTGAAGCCGGGACCCAATTGCTCGTATGCGGCCGTGAAGCCGCCGGAGATCATCACGCGCAGTTCGGCCGCTTCGGCCGGCAGCGCGGCGGACGCGAGCGCGACGGCGGCGAGCCAGAACGCGGCGCGGCGCGCGAGGGGAGGCCGGGTCGCAGGGGCGGTGAGTGCGGCTTGGGCGTGCATGGGTCGCTCCGTCCAGTCTGTCGTTGTTGGTGTGTGCGCTTGCTTGCATCCTGCACGGGCTACATGATCCACCGAAAAGCGGACGCGTGCCGTTCGGCGTGCGTGTGTTGCCGGCTGGCGCGCGACGCGGGAAGGAAAGCCCGGTATGCTGTCCGGCGCCCGTGATGGCGGTTTCCCGATGCTTCTTCGTGCCTGAATTCGATCCAATGAAAATCGCTCGTGCCCGTTGTGCGATGTGGGTTCTCGCGGCGGCGTTCGCGTCGACCGCCGCAACGGCGGTGGCCGCCGCGCCGGTAAAACGCTGCGGATGGCTCGAGAACCCGACGCCGGCCAACTGGTGGCTGGTCGACAAGGACGGCAGCTGGACGCTGTCGACCATGGGCAGCGAGCCGGTGCCGGGCCTCGACGAGATGCCCGACATGTCGAAGCAGGGGTGGGTCGTCACGAACGCCGGGGAGCACGGCTACGGCTGCGCGTGCCTCGACCTGGAGATTGATCCACACAAGCGCGACGTGACGAGGATCATGGCTGCGAAGCCGCTTCCGCTGAAGCGTTGCAAGGCCGACAAGACGTTGCCGGCGCCGTGGTGAGAATCGATGAAGGCCGTGCTACCCGTAGTGATAGCGGCAGGATACGATGCTGATCTGAAAGTCGTCAGCCTCGTAGACCAGACGGTTCGTGTCGTCGATGCGCCGCGACCAGAAACCCGAGAGATTGGCCTTTAGCGGTTCGGGCTTGCCGATGCCCTCGAACGGTGTTCGCTGGGGGTAAGGCGTCGCGCCAGCCTTCAGCCGCAGCGGATTGGCGGTGTCCCTTGTCCCCCGCGTCACGGCGCGGTATCGTCGATGCTCCGCCTTCCGACCCCGACCGGAGAACAGCCGTGCCCGCAGCCGCCCCCGCTACGCTGAGATTTTCCACCGACAAGCGCGAACTCGACATCGACGCGATCTTCGATTTTCTGCATCGCGACGCGTACTGGTCGCAGGGTATTCCGCGCGACGTGGTCGAGAAGGCGATCGAGGGTTCGCTGTGCTTCGGCGCGTATGTCGGCGACCGGCTCGTCGGGTTCGCGCGGCTCGTCACCGATCACGCGACGTTCGCGTACCTGTGCGATGTGTTCGTGCTGCCGGCCGATCGCGGCAACGGCTACGGCCGCGCGCTGATCGACCACGTGTTCGCGCAGGAGATGGTGCAGCGGCTGCGCCGCATCATGCTCGTGACGACCGATGCGCACGAGCTGTACCGGCCGGTCGGCTTCGGGCCGTCAGCGAATCCCGAGCGGCTGATGGAGATTCGCCGCCCCGACATCTACGCGAAACGCTGACGCGCGGCGCTGCGCATACAATACGCGCTTTCCGTTTTTGCCGAAGAGAAGCCCATCATGACCGAACAGGAAGCCGAACAGCTCGCGACGCACCGTCACTACAAGGGCGGGCTGTACCGCTACATCGGCGTTGCGCGCCATTCCGAAACCGAGGAGTCGGTGGTCGTGTACGAGCATCTGTGGCCGCATGCGCGCGGGCTGTGGGTGCGCCCGGAAGCGATGTTCAACGGGAACCTCGAGGACGGCACGCCGCGTTTTCGCAAGCTGCGCGACTGATCCGCAACCGGCGGCGTGTGCCGCCGAGACAGCCGGCCGCGTGAGCGTGACGCCGTTACGCGCCGGCCAGCGCCTTCACCAGCTCGGGCGGCGCATGCGCGACCGTCACCTCCGGCGTGCCGTGCCATGCCGCGAGCTTCTTCACGGCCTTCGCGACGTCGGCCGCGAGCCCCGTGCCGAAGCGCACATCCGGCTCGACATGCACGGCCTTCAGCTCGAACGTACCCAGCCTGCGATGCGCTTTTGCATCGACGCGGCCGACCAGTCGGCCGCGATGCAGCACGGGCAGGCAGAAATAGCCGTAGCGCCGCTTGTGCTGCGGCGTATAGCACTCGATCGTGTAGTCGAAGCCGAACAGCGTCGACGCGCGACGCCGGTCCCAGACGACCGGATCGAACGGCGACAGCAGCGTCGTGACCGTCGAGCGCAGCGTGTCGGTTCCGGCGGCCGGCAGTAATGCCTCGAGCGAGCGATGCACGTACGCGGGCTCCTTCCAGCCGTCGATCTGCACCGGAATCAGGTCGCCGGCTTCCGCGAGCCGCTCCAGTTCCTCGCGGTACGAGCGGCGCGGCAGCCGGTAGTAGTCGGCAACCCAGTCCGCGCGCACGACACCGAGCGCACGGCACGTGTAGTCGAGCAGCGCCGGCAGCACGGCATCGCGTGGCGGCAGGTCGCGTGAGTCGTCCCAGCCGGGCAGCACGCGTTCGCGTACGTCGTACACGCGCTGGAAATTGCGGCGTTCCGACACCATCAGGTCACCCGTCGTGAACAGCACCTCCAGGTGTTGTTTCTCCGGCTTGCGATCCCACCATCCGTTGCCCTTCACGCCATCCTCGCGCTCGAAGTCGGCCGACCGCACCGGGCCCTCGGCGCGAATCCGCGCGAGCAGCTGCTCGATGTCGGGCCGGTTCTGCTCATGCCACTCGGCTGCGTATTTCCAGCCCATCCCCGACGGATCGAGCATCTTGTAACGCATCAGCCCGAACTGCTCGACGGGCAGGAAGCACGCTTCGTGCGACCAGTACTCGAACAGGCGCGCCTCGGCGAGATGTTCGTCGAGCCACTGCGGCGCGAAATCGCCGAGGCGGCTGAACAGCACGAGATACGGGCTGCGTGCGACGACGTTGATGGTGTCGATCTGCAACTGCGCCATCCGGCGGATCGAGTCGAGCACGTCGGCCTTAGTCGCCTTGCGGCGGGGCGGCGTCAGCAGGCCCTGTGCGGCGAGATGCAGCGCGCGGGCGGCGGCGGGCGAGAGCGTAAGCATCGGAGTGGCGGTCGAGGGTGGCGATCGGGGACCACTTTAGCGCGAAAGCGGCGCACACGTGCGACGCACCGCTGCAACGCGTCTGACAATGCTTGACAGACGGGTTTCGCAAGTTTCCCTATAGTGCAGTTCATGGCGCGACGACAAGTGCGCGCAATGATTCCGCTTCCGACGCACATATGTCCATGGCACGCAGGAAGCGAATCCTGGATTCTCAACCCCCATCGGGAATCCAGGAGCCCTGAGCGGACATCCATGCGGCTGTGCACCGGCCCCGAGTGGATGTCCGCTGATTTTTTTGTATTTCCGGTTTTTCACTCCTCGCCGAGCGGCATGTCATGCCGCGGCATTCGTTTCCCTGGCCGTACCGGCCGCTTACTGCGTATTGATCATTGCCGCTTGCCGCGCGCGACTTCGTCGCCGGCGCCGGGTGGCAGCCGCCGCGTGATCGGAATCGACGCGAACGAGCACAGCCCGACCACGAGGAACGCGGGCCAGAAATCCGACCACATCATCGTCTGATGGCCCTGCAGCCAGTGCGACACGTGCAGCACGAGGCCCGCCACCGTCACGCCGAGGCCGAGCGACATCTGCTGCACGACGCTGCCGAGGCTCGTCGCGCGGCCGGCGTCGCGCGGCGAAATATCTGCGTAGATCATCGAGTTGAGGCTCGTGAACTGCAGCGCGGGGAAGATGCCGCCGACCAGCACGATCAACCAGATCGCCCAGGTCGCCATGCCGGGATGGAACACGCCGTACGCGGCGATCGCGAGGCCCGCGAACGCCGCGTTGTAGATCAGTACCGTGCGAAAGCCGAAGCGGCGCAGCGTATGCGTGGCCGTCGAGCGGCTCACCGCGCCGCCGAGCGCGGACGCGCACGTGATGAGCCCCGAATGGAACGCGGTCATGCCGAGCCCTTCCTGCAGCGCGAGCGGCAGCAGGAACGGCACCGCGCCGAGGCCGATGCGGAACAGTGACCCGCCGACGACGCTCGCGTGATACGTCGGGATCTTCAGGAAACTGAGGTCGAGCACCGGCCGCTCCTTGCGGCGCGCGTACGGTACGTACAGCGCGAGCATCACGGTGCCGGCCACGCACATGAGAATCGCGTTCGAGCGCGATGTGAGCGAGCCGTCGATCAGCGTGAGGCCCATCAGCAGCAGTGCGGCGCCGCTTGCCGACAGCAGGAAGCCGAACCAGTCGAGCGGGCCGGGATCGGGCTCGTGGGTGTTCGCGATGTGCTTGCTCGCGAGATAGATCCCGTAGATACCGATCGGCACGTTGATGAAGAAGATCATCCGCCAGTGCAGGTAGGTCGTGATGAAGCCGCCGACGAGCGGCCCGACCGTGGGCCCGAACAGCGCGGGAATCGCGAGGTAGTTCATCGCGCGCACGAGATCGGAGCGCGGCACCGCGCGGAAGATGATGATGCGGCCGACCGGGACCATCATCGCGCCGCCGACGCCCTGGATGAAGCGCGCGAACGTGAGCACGCCGAGCGAGTTGGAGGCTGCGCACATCAGCGAGCCGACGACGAAGATGCCGATCGCGGTGCGGAACACGGAGCGTGCGCTGAAGCGGTCGGCGAGCCAGCCGCAGATCGGAATGAACACGCCGAGGCCGACCACGTAGGCCGTGATCGCGATGTTCAGTGTGACGGGGTTGTGCCCGAAGTCCCTCGCCATCGCGGGCAGCGCGGTGACGATGATGTTTGCGTCGACGCTTTCCATGAACAACGCACAGGCAACGATGAGCGGTGCTAGAAAGACGGGCGACATGGGCTGGGCGCGCGGTAAAGGCGTCATTATGCCCACAATGTGACCGCTGAGTCACGCGTGACAACAGTTGTTCCGCATGTTGCAACAGTCGTCCTTTCCGGCGAGCTATGTAAAAAGAACGACTGCGCAAACGTGGCCCGACGATCGTGTTTGTGTGCGCGACCGAACTGACCGGAGGACTGCGCGGCCCCGCCGTCGTTCGACGCACGCGATGCGCTCTCGACGCACGGCAGGATCCCGACGCTGACGACGCAGCGATCCCGGAACGGCTCGACGTGTTCGTGCCGTTGCCGGAAGCGGCCGGGCACGGCGGCACCGACGCGCATCTTCACGAGCATGAATATAGTGTGCGCGTTCGAAGTTTGGCGGGGCATGGTGATTCCTTTTGACGGCGTGAAAAAGCGTTTCTAGAATATGAGCGTTTACTCATGTTCGAAACTCGCGTTCCCGTCATGTCCGAATCGTCTTCGCGTATTCCGCTTTCGCCCCGCAAGGCGCCGCGCCAGCGCCGCTCGGTGGCCACCGTCGACGCGATCGTCGAGGCCGCTGCTCGCATTCTGGAGCGCGACGGCTTCGACGGTTACACGACGAACGCCGTCGCGGCGCTGGCCGGCGTGAGCATCGGTTCGCTCTATCAATACTTCCCGAATCGCGATGCGCTGACGGCCGCGCTCGTCGAGCGGGAGAGTGCGCATCTGCTCGACGACGTCGACCGGGCGGCCGCGCTGTCTTCCTGCGACGACGTGCTGCGCATGCTGGTGCGCGGGGCCGTCGCGCACCAGATGCGCCGGCCGGTGCTCGCGCGGCTGATCGATTTCGAGGAAGCGCGGCTGCCGCTCGGTGCGCGCACCGCGCGCGTTGCCGACCGCATCCACGCGACGCTGCTGCATGCGCTGGGCCTGCGCGACGCGCCGCGTGTCGCCGCACTCGACGTCGTTGCACACGACCTGCTCGCGATCGTGAAAGGAATCGTCGATGCGGCGGGCGCGCGCGGCGAGACCGATGCGGCGGCGCTCGAAGTGCGCGCGTGGCGGGCGGTACGCGGTTATCTGCGCGAGTCGCGCGAATCGAAACTTGCTTGATGAGCACGTTTCGTGCGACAGTCGAATCCACTCGCACCACAACATGACGCGTATCGATCGAGGGCCATCGAGACGAACGCGCGCGCGAACGAGACCTCGTGCCGACCCACTCACCATCGAAAGGAGGGGACACGTCATGACGTCACGTCGTGCCGCATCGATTGCATCTCGCTTCCCGGTTCATCTCTCGTCACGTGCTGCGCTGCCCACGCCGCGTCTGCGCTGGGCCGCCGCGCTGGCCGTCGCCTATCTCGCCGTCGCCGGCTGCGCCGCGCAGGCCGACAACGCGAACCGGGCCGCTGCGCAAGCGGCCGGCCAGTCCACGGTAGCGGCCGCCACCGCCGCGACGGCCCCCGCGTCGGGCACGCTGCTGCCGCCGCCGAGCCAGCTCTACGGCGACCTGTTCGTCGCGGTGCAGACCGCGCAGATCTATCCCGACCAGAAGACCTTCGTCGACGCGACGCCCGATACCGATCCCGCGACGATCGTGCAGTTGTATCAGCAACAGAAATCGCAGCCGGGCTTTTCGCTGAAGACGTTCGTCGGCCAGCACTTCACGCCGCCGCCGGAAAGCGGCGTGACACCGCCGCCGAACCAGACGCTGCGCCAGCATATCGACTGGCTGTGGCCGCAGCTCACGCGCACGAGCGTCACGGTGCCCCAATACGGTTCGCTGATCGCGATGCCCAAACCGTACGTCGTGCCGGGCGGCCGGTTCCGCGAAGGCTACTACTGGGATACCTATTTCACGATGCTCGGGCTGCAGGTGTCGGGGCGCGAGGATCTCGTCGACGACATGCTCGACAACTTCGCACATCTGATCGATACGATCGGCCACATCCCTAACGGCAACCGCACGTATTACGCGAGCCGCTCGCAGCCGCCGTTCTTCGCCTATATGGTCACGCTGGCCGCACAGGCCGAGGGCGACAAGATCTACCAGAAGTACTTGCCGGAGCTGCGCAAGGAACACGCGTACTGGATGCAGGGCGAAACCACGACGCCGCGCGGGCAGGCCGCGCGCCACGTGGTCGCGATGCCCGACGGCGCCGTGCTGAACCGTTACTGGGACGCGAGCGACACGCCGCGCGACGAGTCGTATCTCGAGGACGTGACGACCGCGAAATCCGTGCCGTCCCGTCCGGCGAGCGAGGTGTACCGCGACCTGCGCGCGGGCGCGGAAAGCGGCTGGGACTACAGCTCGCGCTGGTTCGGCGATGGCAAGACGCTCGCGACGATCCGTACGACGTCGATCGTGCCGGTCGACCTGAACAGCCTGATGTTCCATCTCGAGACGACGATCGTGAAGGGCTGCACGGTCACGCGCGACCTGGCATGCGTGACCGATTTCTCCGGGCGCGCGGCGCGGCGTGCGGCCGCGATCAATCGCTATCTGTGGAACCGTCGCGGCTATTACGGCGACTATGACTGGCAACTGCGCAAGCCGCGCGATGGCGTGACGGCGGCCACGCTGTATCCGCTGTTCGCGGGCGTCGCATGGCCCGAGCGCGCGAAGGCGACCGCGCGCGAAGTGCGCAAGACGCTCCTGCAGCCAGGAGGCCTCGCGACGACGACCGAGAACACGGGCCAGCAGTGGGATGCGCCGAACGGCTGGGCGCCGTTGCAGTGGATCGCGATAGACGGGCTGCGCCGCTATGGTGAACCGGCGCTCGCGAAGGAGATCGGCACGCGCTTCCTGTCCGACGTGAAGCAGGTGTATGCGACCGAAGGCAAGCTCGTCGAGAAATACGTGGTCGAAGGCGCCGGTACCGGAGGGGGCGGGGGCGGCGAATATCCGTTGCAGGACGGCTTCGGCTGGACCAACGGCGTCACGCTTAAACTGCTCGGACTGTACGGCGAGTAATACGCGGCGCGGGCCACCTGCCCGCACGTACACCCGCACACGGGCCGGACGGTCGCGCAAGCGGCCGTCCGGCCCGTGTCTTCATGCGGCTTGCATCAGAACGTGATCGTCGTGCGTACACCGACCACCGTTTCGTCGCCGATGCGTGCACCGGCGGCGTTCGGGTTCGGGATGCCGCCGCCCGGGCGGAAGAAGTGCTGCAGGTCGGCCTGCACCTGCCACCACGGCGCGACCTGGTACTGGTAGGTCGCTTCGACGACCGTCTCCGCGCGGCGCACCGGATAGCCGGGCGTCGTGTACACGCCGGTGTCGCCGTCGAGGCCGCGCGCATGCGAGCCGATCTTCGCGTAGCCGACCGCGATGCCGGCGACGTCGTTGTCGCGTCCCTTGAACGGCGCCTTCAGCGTCACGCCTGCATTGGCGGCGAAATCGACGATATTGCGATCGCCCGGCGAGCCCATCACGCGCGCGAACACGCCGACCGAGCGCGGGCTGTCGGCCGACGGCCGCCACACCATCTGGTCCGCGACCGCATAGAACCCGTAGTTGCCGCGATGCGTGGCGGGCGTGCCGTTGCTGGCCGGATCCGCGAGCGACAGGCCGTCGGTGCCGAAACGCGGATCGTTCGCGTGCTGCGACTGATACCAGAAGCCGAGCTTGTACGTGCCCGGCAGGCCGACCGGTTGCGGCGCCTTCGGGTCGGCGGGCGGCGCGTTCAGCGCGTACTGCACTTCGCCGATCACGAACGCGCCGCTTCGCAGGTTGAAGTTGGTGCCGTGTGCGTTCAGCACCTGCGCGTCGCCGTCGGTGCGGCCGGCCGGATTGCCGTCGAACACGCCGATCATCGCGGTCCACGCGTCGGCCGGCTTCACGCGCAGCCGTACGCCGAGCGACGACAGCGGATACGCGGCGCCGCCGGCCGGCAGGTCGGTGGACGGCAGCACGGGCCAGCCGAACGTCGCGTTCATGAACGTCGCCGCGTTCTGGCTCACCATGAATTCCTGGTCGACGCTTTGCTGGCCGACCTTCACGTCGACCTTGCCGTCGAGCAACGACTGCTGGTACCAGAGTTCCCACAGGCGCGTGGTCGAGTTCGCTTCGATGCCGGTCGCGGTCTGCAGCGTCTGCAGGTAGCGCTGCGTGAGGTTGGTGCCGTGGATCTGCAGGCCCGACACGTTGAACGTGCCGCCCGGCAGGCCGATCGCCTTGCCGGTATCGACGTTGAAACCGAATTGCGTGAGCCCCTGGTACGCGCCGCCGCGATTCGTGCCGCCGGACGTGTTGTACAGGTACTCGCTGGTTTCCTGCAGGCTCAGCGTGACGCCGTGATCGCCGAGGAGATCGCGCAGGCCGCCCATGTTGCCGAGCAGGTTCGAACGCTCCCAGAGACCGGTGGGGGCGGGCGCGGCAGCATCGGCGGCCTGTTGTGCGGGAGCGGCGGCGTCGCTGGCGCCGGCCGCCGGTTCGGCTGCGGCCGGCTTCGACGCCTGCGCGAATGCGGAGGTGGCGGCGAGCGACAGCAGCAGCGTGGCGAGCGCATTGGCGCGGAGCTTGCGCGGGACAGGTTCGAGGTGATTCTTCATGTGGGTTCCGTCGATGATTTGATTAGTTAGACTGAAGAAACGAAAACGTGATGCGGGAAACGCGGCGAGACGATCGCGCGGCGGCCCGGGGCGAGCCGTGCCGCTGCGCGGCGACGGGGTTACGGCAGCCAGCCGCCGACGCGCCACACCTGCGCGAAGCCGAGGCGCGATGCGGCCGAGCACAGCAGCGCGGCGAGCGCGATCGCGGCCGCCATCGCGGCGACCAGCACGCAGTCGAGCGGGCGCGGCGTTGCCGGCACGTGGGCGAGCGCCACGCCGCGCCAGTTGCTGAACGCGTGAGCGAGCGGCGAGAGGCCGGACGCGAACGAGCGGTCGCACGCGACGTGCACGATGCGCTTGAGTCTGAGCGCGAAGGATTGAAGAAACATGACGCTGCCTCCGTCCGGTCCGGCAAATGCCGGACGACGTGATCGAGCGCGGGCGCGTGACGCGACCTGCGATCGGAGGGTGGAACGTAACGGAGCGTGCGACTGGCGGGGCGGCGATGGCCGGCCCGGGAGGAAGCGCGCTAACCCGGCGAATGCGAGCTAGCGGCGAAAGACATGCGTCTGGCTGCTATCTCGCGATGGCTTGGCCGGCCTGGACCGGCATCGAACTGCAACTAGAGCATGTGTCCACGGAGGGACTCCCTTGATGAATTGGGGCGGATTGTAGTCGCGACTTTTGCTGCGGTGCAAGCAAAAAAAGCACAAAAGATGACGTCTGTGGCGTGCGCGTCGCAACCGACCGCCGCGGCGCGGCAGCGTTTCGGCGGGGCGCGGGAAGCGCGCGGCAGGATGCCACGTCGTTGTTCGCACGCATCGTTGCGTGACCGCTGAGCGACGCGATGAAAGGTTCCGGTACGCCATTTCAAGGGCAAATCTTTCAGTGGCGGAAAGCGGGAAATTTATTTCGAGAAATGGGGTTTGGAGGGGTTGACTTCACTTTCGGGCGGTCCATAGAATCCGGCATCTTCACTCTTGGGGCCGCCGCCTTGGACGCCTGCAGTAGTCGATCTTCGAACGAAATTTCCGCCTGAGCGACCGACGTCCGCGCCTCATCGAAGCCGCCGTTTGTCTCCCAGGCAAACGGTGCGCGCAGCAGTATTCCGCAGCAAATCCCTACGTGCACCCTGATTCGCGCCGGTTAGCGTGATGCGTTTTCGCATGCGTTGCCCGGTTTCACCGCCGCCCGGCAGGCGGCCGCGTTCGCGCATGCCTTTTCCCGGCTCGCGAATGGCGGCCCGCATGCCTGACGGCGGTCAACCGTGTTTTCCGGAACACCGCACAGGAGCCGCCATGAACGACAGTGACAGTTGTCCCTTATGCCCGTTGCACACACAGACCCTTTTGAACCCGGGTCGCAGGGTCAATCCGGCCGACTAGCCTGACACGTCGTTCAGGCCCCGGACTGGCCCCGCACCCATCACGCGGCCGGCACGCCTGCCGTCGCCGCACGGAGCCAGACCATGAACTTCGGCCTTCTGCTGTCGAACCTCCCGCACGTCACGGAATCGCGCAACCACTACGACGCGATGCTGACGCTCGATGCCCGTCCGCGGGTGTTCTCGCGCCTGCTGAACCACCTGAAATCGTTGATCCGCTGAAACAAGCGCCGAGCGCGCCTCGGCATGCGCACGCGCGCCCGCCTTCGAGCGGCCGCCCCGTGCGCATTCCAAGGTCACACGCTTATCGAATCGAATAACCCTTAGCCGTACGGAACACATCATGTCCACGCCATCCAACGTCTCACCACCGATCGCCGTCGAACGCAGCGCCGTGCTCGACGAAGCACATCTGGGCGACATCCGCGGTGCACTCGGCACGATCTCGCACCACGACACCGGTGCGCGCGGCTCATGGTGGGCGCGCCTGCGCACGCTGCTCGCGATCATCGGCCCGGGCCTGATCGTGATGGTCGGCGACAACGATGCCGGCGCATTCGGCACGTATACGCAGGCCGGCCAGAACTACGGCACGACGCTGCTGTGGACGTTGCTGCTGCTCGTGCCCGTGCTGTACGTGAATCAGGAAATGGTGCTGCGCCTTGGCGCGGTCACGGGTGTCGGCCATGCGCGCCTGATCTTCGAACGCTTCGGCAAGTTCTGGGGTGCGTTCAGCGTGATCGACCTGTTCCTGCTCAATGCGCTGACCATCGTCACCGAGTTCATCGGCATCACGTTCGTGCTGGATTTCTTCGGGCTGCCGAAGGTGGCCGGCGTGTGCGTGGCCGCTGCGTTGACGATGGCCGCGGTGAGTACCGGCGATTTCAGGCGCTTCGAGCGATTCGCGATCGGGCTGTGTGTGTTGAGCCTCCTGCTCGTGCCGGTGCTCGTGTCGATCCACCCGCCCGTCGCGCAGATGTCGCGCGATTTCTTCGTGCCGAACTGGCCCACGCACGCGAAGCTGTCGGACGTGATGCTGCTCGTGATCGGCATCGTCGGCACGACGGTTGCGCCCTGGCAGCTGTTCTTCCAGCAGAGCTACGTGATCGACAAGCGCATCACGCCGCGCTTCATGAAGTACGAGAAGGCCGACCTGTGGATCGGCATCGCGTTCGTGCTGGTCGGTGCGGTGGCCATGATCGGCTTCAGCGCCGCGCTCTTCAACGGCCATCCGGAAGCCGGCAACTTCACCGATGCGGGCGGCATCATCGCGGGCCTCGAGAAGTATGCGGGCCGTACGAGCGCGACGCTGTTCGCGATCGCGCTGCTCGACGCATGCATCATCGGTGCGGCAGCGGTGTCGCTGTCGACCGCGTATGCGATCGGCGACGTGTTCAAGATCCGTCACTCGCTGCATCGCGGCGTGACCGACGCGAAGGGCTTCTATCTCGTCTATTTCGGCATCGTCGCGGCCGCGGCCACGCTCGTGCTGATCCCGGGCAGCCCGCTCGGACTGCTGACCGAAGCCGTGCAGACGCTGGCCGGCGTGCTGCTGCCGAGCGCGACGGTGTTCCTGCTCGTGCTGTGCAACGACCGCCAGGTGCTCGGCCCATGGATCAACTCGACGAAGCTCAACGTGTTCACGGGCGCGGTGATCTGGGTGCTCGTGCTGCTGTCGATCATCCTGACCGCATCGGTGATGTATCCGGATATCAGCGGCGAGGCGATCGTCGACGTGCTGGTGGGCGGTACCGTGCTCGCGATCGCGGGCTATCTCGCGACGGTCCTGATTCGCCGCAACAAGCGCGTGGTCGAGCCGGCGCTCGATCGCTCGCTGCGCGATACGTGGCGCATGCCGCCGCTCGATACGCTCGAGCCGCAGAACATGACGGTTGCGACGCGGATCTGGATGGCCGTGCTGCGCGGCTATCTCGTGATCGCGGTCGGCCTCGTGATCGTGAAGGTCGTCCAGATGACGCTGCTGAAGTAACGCAGGACGTTTGACAGGAAGCGGCGCCGGACCCGGCACCGCGCCGCAACCCGTGCATGCCGGCCCGCGAGGCCGGCATGTGCGTTTACGCGCCCGATTTCACGAAGCGGCGCGGCGCTCAGATCAACTCGAGCTTCGACGTCAGGTACGTGAGCTGGATCCGGTTCGCGACGCCGAAGCGCTTGCGCAGCTTGCGCAGGTGATAGTCGACGTTGTGCGCGCTGGTGTCGAGGCGCCGGCCGATCTCCTTGTCGGATGCGCCTTCGGCGATGCCGAGCAGCAGTTCCTGCTCGAACGGCGTGAGCCCGTTCACCGCGCGCTCGCGCGACGTCGAGATCAGTTGCGGCGAAGCGAACTTGTGCACCGACAGCCCGATCGACAGCGCCTGCTCGATCGTCGCCGGCGTTATCCATTCGCGCGTGCGGCGCGGCGCGGTGAAGCTCATGAACGCATGCAGCCGCGTGCCGGGCACGGCCATCGAATACATGATGCCGCTGCACATTCCGTCGTCCTGCATCGTCTGCAGGAAACCGTCGAGTGCGGCGGGGCTCACGTACGGGGCGTCGTCGCGTTCGCGGTGATCGCGGCGCAGCTGCTGAAGGTCCCACACGATCGGCATGTTGCACACGCGCGCGCCGAGCGTGCGCGGATCGACGTCGTGGTGGTTGTGCCGCACGTAGTCGCCGCGATAGGTGGCCGGCGTGAACGCTTCGTGCAGGTAGAGACTTTCGACACGGTCGCGCGCGAATTCGAGCGCGAAGTACGCGAACGTCGAGAAGCCCGTCAGGTGCAGCAGGCTCGTGACGATCCGGTTGCGCTCGGCCGTGCTCTGCGCGTGCGCGAGCGTATCGGCGACGCCGAGCTTCGGCGCGTGCGGCTGCGCGACGTCGCCGCGCTTCACGTCGTCGCACCAGACGACCTGCACGGCGCGCTCGCGCAGCGCATCGGCGCAGGCGCTCGATCCGTGCGACGGGCGCGGAAAGGTTGGGGCGACCGCTTCTTCATGCAATGCAATATCGGACATGAGCCATCCCTCGGAATCGACGCGCATCGCCTGGCGGCGGCCGTATCGTGTACGGCATTCGCGGCGGTGCGATCGAGCATCGTTTTTGATATGCGCCGATCGTCATCCCTGACGAAACGCGGGGGCATTGTACAAAAATGCCCGTAAATGCGTAATATGCCGTAATACGAATGGCGGCGGAAGGTTCATATTCGCACGCATATAACGTCGACCAGAAAATCATAAAGAAAAGACCAGATCGTGACGGGGCGCAGTTCCACATATTGGGAAAGGGGCGGGCACCTCATGACATATGCTGACGGCGCACCACGCGTCGAATGGTTCTCACAAGCCGATATTGCAGCGGCTGCCGCTTATTCGAACGAATATCAGGCAATCGAGCGCGACGTTTTTGCCGGCATTCAAATTGGATCCGGTAAAACCGACCTCGCGCCAATCGATTTCGCGCAATGCCATGCGCGATTGCGGCAAATCGGTTTCAGTACGCTCGGTTACGGGGCGTACGAAATGATCGGGCGGCGCATTCTGTGCGCGCATTTGCTGCGCGACCTCGCGCCGGCGACATTCATGCAGCCGTTTATCGAAGGAATGCTCTACGAGAGCGACCCGCGTTTCGCGCAGGTGCGGCAGAGCGGCTTTCCGGTCGCGTGGCGGCTCGACGAGATCGAGGCGGCCGCGCAGGGCAGCGGCGACCGCAAGGTGCTGGCGCTTGCCGGCCATCTGCGTGCGCACGCAATGAACAGCGGCGTGATCTTCAGCCTGTCGGCGCCGCGTCTCGACCTGCGCGTCGCGGTGAACGTCACGTCGGAGACGCACGGCACCGAATGGATCGACGATCGCGTGATCGGCGGTGCACTGTCGGTCAGTCTCGCCGTGCATCGCGTCGCGCTGCCGTTCCTCGAGGCGCGCATCGCGCGCATGCGCGGCTTCGCGCTCGGCGACGAGCAGCAGCAGGTGCTCGATCGCCTCGTGCACGGGCTGTCCGACCAGGAGATCGCGAGCGCGCTGCGCACGTCGCTGCACAAGGTCGGCCATCACATCCGGTCGCTCGAGAAACTCTTCAACGTGCAGAACCGCGCGCAGCTCGCGTACCTCGCCGCGCGGCGTCTGTAACCCTCGCCTGACGCGCCGCTGACACGCGCGCCGGCGGCACGGCGCGCAATGGAAGCGGTTCCGGCGGCGCGTGCCCGAGCGTGCCGCCGGGTTTCGTAGTCCGATTCGATCGTCGCCGGAAAACGCGCTTTCACGCTACGAGGCGCATCCCCTTTTCCATCGTTTCCCGTCGCTACACTCGTCCCATTCAACGGTCCGCGCGGCAGGGGCAGGATTGCCCGTGCCAGCCGGCGATAACGACAGGACAACGGCACGATGGCAGAACCGAAGGCGCTCCCACGCGACTTGCAGCGGTTGTTTTCCGCCGGCCGCGGCGTGTCCGGACGGCGTCTCGGAGGCGCGTCGCCGCGCGCCGACCTGTTTATCGCGGCGTTCATCATCGCGGTCGTCGCGCTGTTCATCCTGCCGCTGCCGCAGGCCGCGCTCGACGGGATGATCTCGCTGAACCTGGCCGCGAGCGTCGTACTGCTGACGGTATCGACCTACGTGCCGTCGGCGGTCAGCTTCTCGTCGTTTCCTGCGTTGCTGCTGTTCACGACGCTGTTCCGGCTCGCGCTGAACATCGCGTCGTGCAAGCTGATCCTGCTGCACGCGAACGCGGGCCACGTGATCGATGCGTTCGGGCGGCTCGTGGTCGGCAACAACGTCGTGGTGGGCGGCGTGGTGTTCCTCGTGATCGCCGTGGTGCAGTTCATCGTGATCGCTAAAGGGTCGGAGCGCGTGGCGGAAGTCGGCGCGCGCTTCTCGCTCGACGCGATGCCCGGCAAGCAGATGAGCATCGACGCGGACCTGCGCGCGGGCATCATCAACGCCGACGAAGCGCGCGAGCGCCGCGAGAAGCTCGAGCAGGAATCGCAGATGCACGGCGCGATGGACGGCGCGATGAAGTTCGTGAAGGGCGACGCGATCGCGGGCCTCGTGATCGCGTTCATCAACATCGTCGCGGGGATCGCGGTTGGCACACTGATGCACGGGATGGATATCGGCCAGGCGCTGCAGCGTTACGCGATCCTGACGGTCGGTGACGGGATGGCGTCGCAGATTCCGTCGCTGCTGGTGTCGATCGCGGCCGGCATCGTGACGACTCGCGTCGCGACGCGCGATGCGCGGCAGCGCCAGCTCGGCGAACAGCTCGGCGAGCAGCTGGGTGCGCATCCGCGTGCGTTGCTGATCGCGGCGGTCGTGCTGAGCGGCTTCCTCGTCGTGCCCGGTTTCCCGAAATGGTCGTTCGCGCTGATCGCGATCGGCCTCGGCGTGTTCGCGTTCTCGCAGCTCAAGCGCAAGACGACCGCGCCGAGTTTCAACCTGATTCAGATCGCGGGGCGGGTCGGCGCAACCGACGACGGCCAGCCCGCGAAGGTATCGCATGCGGCTGGCGTCACGTCGCTGATCGCGGTGTCGCTGTCCGACGACCTGCGCACGAGCCTGAATCTCGCGCAGTTTCAGGCCGCGCTGTCGAGCGCGAAAGCGCGCGTCGATGCGGACATCGGCACGGTGTTCCCGCGCATCACGCTGAACGATGACGAAGGCGCGGCGGCAGGCACCTACCGGATCTATCTGCAGGACGTGCTCGCCGCGCACGGCGCGCTGAAGCCGGGCTGGCTGCTGTGGGACGGCGTCGCGCCGCTACCCGAGCGCGCGGAGCGCCAGCCGGCCGAGGCCTTCGGCCCGTTCGCGACCGCGCTGTGGATCAAGCCCGACGGCACCGCGCCGGACGGCAAGTGGCTGTCGAGCGAAAGCGCGCTTGCCGCGCACGTCGAGCAGATCGTGCGCCAGCATGCGGACGAACTGCTCGGGATCCAGGAAACGCAGGCGCTCGTGCATCTGGTGCGCCGCGAGCACCCGGAACTCGTGGGCGAGCTGACGCGGCTCGTGCCGCTGCAGCGCGTGACCGAGGTGCTGCGCCGGCTGCTCGCCGAGCAGGTGCCGATCCGCAATTTGCGCGTGATCTTCGAAAGCCTGATCACGTGGGCGCCGAACGAGCCGGACGACGTGATCGCGCTGGTCGAGCTCGTGCGCGTCGACCTGCGTCGGATGATTACCGACCGCCACGCGGGCACGACGCGCCAGCTGCGGGTCGTGCTGTTCGAGCAGAACCTGCAGGAGCGGATCGAGACTGCGGTGATGCGCACGAAGCAGGGCAATTTCCTCGCGCTGTCGAGCGCGGTGAAGCAGGACATCGGCGAGCAGGTGCGCGCGATCGTGCAGGCCGCGCAGGCGGCCGGCCCCGGCGGCCACGGCAACGTGCAGGGCGCCGTGCGGCTCGCGGTGATGGTCGCGCTCGGCGCGCGCCGCTACGTGAAGACGATCCTGCAGCCCGTGCTGCCCGACCTCGCGGTGCTGTCGTACCAGGAGGTCGAGGAGGACGTGCAGCTGCATACGGTCGGCTGGGTCAAGAACCCGCCGGACGACGGCACGGTCGGCGCAGGCGCCGACGTGCGCATACCGGGAGCCGTGCAATGACGAGCTCGACGATCCTCGACCTGACGCGCCAGGCGCTGATGCTCGTGCTGCTGCTGTCGCTGCCGATCGTGCTGATCGCCACCGTCACGGGGCTCGTCGTCGCGATCCTGCAGGCCGTCACGCAGGTGCAGGACGCCAACATCGGCATCGCGGTGCGGCTGATCGCCGTGATGGTCGCGCTCGTGCTGCTGTCGGCGTGGCTCGGCGGCGAAGTGCTGCGCTTCGCGCAGCAGGCGCTGGAACGCATGTTCGTTTCTTCCACAGGAGTCCTTTGATGCGTCGACGCGTCGCCCCGATCCGGATTCAACCGCGCAGCCTGCAACGGGCCGCGCTCGCCATGTGCGCGACCGCGCTGCTCACGGCGTCGCTGTGCATGGCGCCCGCGCAGCATGCGCGGGCCGCGGACCTGCGCTGGCGCAACAAGCCGTTCACGATCGTCGCGAACGGCAAGAAGATCGGCGACTTCATCCGCGAGCTCGCGTCGTCGCAGGGCGTGACGGCAGTGGTCGACCCGAAGGTCGACGGCGTGATCAGCGGCCGCTTCTCGGGCACGCCGCAACAGACGCTCGACACGATCTGTTCGACCTACGGGCTCACGTGGTACTACGACGGCTCGTTCCTGTACGTCGATCCGGCCGACCAGTCGCAGACGCAGATGATTCCGGTCCCACCGAATGCATCCGGTGAAATCGGCCGCGCGCTGCAGGCGATGCAGATTCCCGACAAGCGCTACACGCTCGTGATCAACGACCGCGCGAACAGCGTGTACGTGGCCGGCCCGCGCCGCTACGTCGAACTCGTGCGGCAGGCGGTCGGCTCGGTCGGCGATCCGTCGGCGAACGGGGCGCATGCGGACATTCGCGCGTTCCGGCTCAAGTACGGCTGGGCGTCGGATTTCACGATCAACCGCTCGGGCAAGGAAGTGACGGTGCCGGGCGTCGCGACGATCCTGAGCCGGCTGTTCGGCAAGGGCGGCGGCACGAACGCGCTGCCGTCGAGCACGCCGCTCGGGCAGGCCGCGCGCCAGGTGAAGCTCGGCTCGGGGCTGACGATCGCGGTGCCGCGCCTCGACTTCCCCGACATCTCCGGCGGCCCGCGTTCGGGCGGTTATACCGGCGACAGCAGCGCGGCCGGCGGGCTCTCGCCGTTCGCGAACGCCGGCGGCGGCGACGCGCTGCCGCAGATCGTCGCCGATCCGGCGATCAACGCGGTGATCGTGCGCGACCTGCCGGAGAACATGTATCGCTACCAGTCGTTGATCAACCAGCTCGACGAGCGGCCGCGCATCGTCGAGATCAACGTGACGATCATCGACATCAACGAGGATTCGCTCGATAGCCTCGGGATCGACTGGCGTCTGCACACGACGCACGGAGACGTGCAGATCGGCAACGGCGCGAACCCGCTGAACGGCAACTCGCAGTACAACGGCGCAGGCAATCCGCCGCTGACGTTCGGCGTCGGCACGTCGGAAACCGGGCAGACAGGCACCTTCCTGCCGACCGGCATCGCGCTGACGGCATCGATCGGCGGCTCGCTGCGCAACTACCTGCTCACGCGCGTGAACGCGCTTGCGCAGAAGGGGCAGGCGCAGTTGCGTTCGAAACCGAAGGTGCTCGCGCTCGACAACACCGAGGCGATCCTCGAGAACCTCACGCAGTTCTACGTGCAGGTGCAGGGCTATCAGGATTCGTCGCTGTACAGCGTGACGACCGGCACGAGCATCAAGGTGACGCCGATGATCGTCGACGAGGCGATCCGCAACGCGGCCGCCGTATCCGGTAATCCGCAGAGCGTGATGATGTCGATCGACATCCAGGACGGCAATGTCGTGCAGGGGCAGGCCGTGTCGAACATCCCGGTGATCCAGCAGCGCAACATCGTCACCAAGTCGATGATCGACGAAGGCAAGAGCCTGTTGATCGCCGGTTTCAACGACGACGAGGTGAAGTTGAACAAGAGCGGCGTGCCCTGGTTGTCCGACATTCCGCTGATCGGCAACCTGTTCAAGTACACCGACAAGTCGGGCAACCACATGGAGCGCTTCTACCTGCTGACGCCGCGCGTGGTGACGAACGCGTCGATGTATGCGCCGGACGGCTCGCCCGTGAATCCGGGCATGGACGCGCCGGCCAATCCGGAAGGGATGTCGATGTATCGCCCGCCGGACAACGACGTCGCGGTGCCGCTGACGCCGAAGCCGCTGCCCGGCACGAAGTTCGGCCCGCCCGCACTGCCGCCACCGAAGGACGCGGCGGCGCAGCCGGCGGCGGCGACCGCAGGAGTGACCACGCATGTCGACGACCATCATTGATCCGCACGGCGACGGCGCATTGCCCGGCGGCGCGGGGGGCGGCGCGGCGGCGCTCGCGTCGCCGTGGAACCTGTGCTTCCTGAGCGGGCCGATGTACGGCCGCACGATGTCGCTCGCGCGCGGTGCGAACTGGGTCGGCACGGCGGCCGATTGCGAAGTGATCCTGCCCGATCGCGAGATCGGCGCGAAGCAGGTGTGCCTGCAGGTCGGCGCGCTCGCGGTGACCGTGCAGAACCACGGCGGCGAGACCGGCGCAGCGGTGCTGTTCAACGACGAACCGCTCGGCGCGGGCCGCCGTTCGCTGACGCCGCACGATGTCGTGACGGTCGGCTCGATCCGGCTCGGCATCGCGCGGCACGCACAGGCGAGCGTTGCGCTGCCCGACGAAACCGACGCGCCGGACGCCGCGCGCGAGGCCGCGTGGCTCGGCTGGCTCACGGGCGGATTACGCCGCCTCGGCAGCCGGCGGCTCGTGATCGCGCTGGTCGCGCTGTGGATCGGCGTGCTGCTCGGCGCGCTCGGCTACGGCTTCGTCGCGTGGTCGGGGCGCCTGCCGTGGCAGCACGAATCGGTGCTTGCGCGCACGCACCGGTTGCAGCAACTACTGCATGCGTATCCGGAGCTGGCCGTCGCGCCGCGTGACGACGGCGTGATCGTGTCGGGCTACGTCGGCGATCCGGCCGCGCGCGAACGCGTCGCGCAGATCGTCGCGGGCGTCGACAACGCGGCGCTCGGCAACATCTACGTGGTGAGCGACCTGGTCGCGACCGCGCAGACCTATTTCAGCGATACGGCGCTGACGGTCACGTATCTCGGCCGCGGCCGGATCGAACTGACGGGTGCGGCCGCGCGTGCGCAGATCGAGCCGCGCATCCGCAACTACATGAAGGACGCGCGTCCGGCGCTCGAAGTCGTCGATCACGTGCGCGATGCCGATCCGGCCGCGCCGCGCACGGCGACGACGCTCGGCGGCATGGCCGGGATTCCGGAGATCACCACGGTGTTCGCGGGCGACGGCGACCAGCGCTACATCGAGACGGCCGACGGCAGCCGTTACTTCGAAGGCGCGCGGCTGAAGGAGGGCGCGACCGTCGTGTCGATCGGCGCGGACGAAGTCGTGTTCGAACGCAACGGTCAGCGCATCACGATGCCGCTCGGCGGCCCGTCGGCGAGTGCGGCCGAGCAGGCGCCGGCGCCGCCCGTGGCGCCGCTCGCGAGCGGCGCGGCCGCCGGAGTCGCGCAGCCGGTGCCGGGGCCGACGCTGTTGCCGGAGGCAGCGGCTGCCGCCGGCGGATCGAAGGAGGTGGCGCACTAGCGCCGCGACAGGTCATGCGCATCGCGCGGCGCGCGGTGCGTTCAATACGCGAGGCGTCGCAGCGGTGCGGCGGCTCACGTCGCCGGTGGGGCATGGGGCCGCCGCCGGAAGGTGGATGACGTTCACGTAAAGGAGCGCAACATGGGTACGCAGGCAGCAGGTGGTGCAACCAACACGAACCAGGTCCAGCAGCAGGCCGACGACCTGACCAAGACGCAGCTCGAACTGACGAAGATCAACTTCCAGGTTCAGCAGTCGACGGCGACGTTCGAAACCAGCAACGCAGTGACCGCGCAAGAAGGGACGGCGAACGCCCAGGTCGCGCAACACCTGAGCTCGGCCGGCCGCGCATGACGCCGGTCGCCGGCCGTGCCGCGCGTGGCCGCGCGCCGGGTCTGCCCGGGACGGGCATCCGGCGGCGGATGCGCGCGTGCCGGCCGGCCTGTTCCGGGCTGGCCCGACCGATCCGGTCCGGTGTCGGCCACTCAAGGAGGGCATGGACATGTCAGTGACAGGCGTAGGCGCGGCGCCGCCGGGCGCGGCCGCGCTCGCGAGTGCCGCGCAGCAGCAGACGGGTGCGGCGTCCGATCCGGAGCGGGTGCGCCAGTTCGACGCGCTGATGCAGCCGGGGGCATCGCCGGCCGCCCCGCCGTCCGCGTCAGGCGTCGCGATGTCGCGCGCGCCGGCGGATGCGGCGCCGGCCGTGCAGATGACGCCCGCGCAGGCGAACCAGTCATCGCTGGTCGAGCGGTTGCGCACCTATGGCAACGATCTCGATTCGCGGTACGCGAACATCGACAAGCATCGCAGCGAGATGCTGACGTCGATGGCGGACAACCGCAGCGATCCGCTGATGACGATGGTGAAGGCGATGGATTTCCAGTGGACGGCGACCACCACCATTTCGGAATACCAATTGAGCCTGTCGGTCGCGCAGGCGGCGAACGGCTTCACGCACACGGTGCTGAAGACGCAGGAGTGATGGCGCGCGTGGGCCGGATCCGGTCTCGCGCGCCCTGAAGCGGACAAACGATGACGACGATCGATTCGACGCCGCGCTTGCATGCGTGGCGCAGCCGGGCGGCGCGCGCGCTGCTCGCGGGGCTGCTCGTGCTGCTGGCCGGGTGCCAGAAGGAGCTGTACTCGGGACTGTCGGAGCGCGACGCGAACCAGATGATCGCGGTGCTCGGCGACGCAGGCATCAGCGCGTCGAAGGACAACGACGCGCGCGACACGTCGGACCGCAGCGCATGGCTGGTGAGCGTCGCGGACGGCGACATGCAGTCGGCGCTCACGGTGCTGCACGCGAACGGGCTGCCGAAGCCCAGCTATGCGAGCCTCGGCGAGCTGTTCCAGAAGCAGGGCCTCGTGTCGACGCCGGCCGAGGAACGTGTGCGCTACCTGTACGGCGTGTCGCAGGACCTGTCGCGGACGCTGCAGGACATCGAGGGCGTGGTCGTCGCGCGCGTGCAGGTCGTGATTCCGGAGAACGATCCGCTCGCGGACAAGATCAAGCCGTCGTCGGCGGCCGTGTACATCCGCTACCGGCCGGGCGTCGACCTGCGCGCGATGGCGCCGATGGTCAAGGATCTCGTCGCGCACAGCATCGAAGGGCTGCAGTACGACAACGTGTCGCTGTTCCTGCAGCCGGCCGCCGCGCAGGCAACGCGCGTGGACGGGATCGGCAGCGCGGTGTCGGACATCGTGCGGCTGCGTTCGCCGCTCGGCTGGCTCGTGTTCGCGCTGATCCTGCTGACCTGCGCGGTCATCGCGCTGTCGGCCGCCCGGCGCGGGATGTTCGGCGCGCGGCTCGCGGGCCTGCTCGGTGCGCCGCGCGCGGCGAACGGTGCCGGCGGCGCGTCGCAGTCGGGTGGCGGCCTGCGCACGCCCGACGGCGCATGAGCGATCCGCACGCGCTGCTGCCGGGCGACGGGCTCAACCTGACCGACGCCGCGCCGCTGCCGTGGCTGCAGCCGCTCGCGGTGCCGCCCGCGCCGCGCCGCGCGGCGTTCCATGCGCTCGTCTGCGACTTCAACCTGCGGCCCGACCGCTACCTGCACGTGACGCGCGTGCCGGCCGGCTGGCCCGCGAGCTACCGCTCGCCGGACGCGTTCGGCGCGGCCGGCCGCAAGCTGCTCGCGCGGCACCTGCTCGATGCGAACGGCGTGGGCGAGCGGCACGACTTCGACGTCGCGAACCCGTGCGCGCGGCTCGCGCTGCTGCCGGGCGCGGCGCTCGAGCAACTGGCCGCGTATGCGGGGCTGCTGCTGCATCGCGCCTGGCTGCGCGATGCGCTGGCCGCGCGCCGCATCCGGGCGGAGGTCGCGGCTCGGCTCGGCGGCGACGCGCTGGAACTGGCGCTCGAACGCGCGCCGGAATTCGGCGCGCTTACCGACACGCTCGAACCGTGGCGTGCCGATCCCGCCGCGTTGCCGGTCGTGATCCGTGCACGCGGCGGGCGGCTGCTCGCGGATTTCATCGGCGTGGCCGGCGACGCGGTCGCGCGGCGCGTCCGCCTGAAATTCAACCGCGCGATCGACGACGAAGCGCCTTACTGGCTGAACCGCGCGCAGCGCGACCAGTTCGGCGAACTGATGTTCCTGTTTCTGATTCCCGAGAGGCTTGCGTCATGGGACTGGCTTTTCTGATCACGAGCGACAACCTGCAACTGCTGTCGGAGCGCAAGGTGCTCAAGGAGCGCGAATACGCGGCGCTGCTCGACGCGTCGGCGGTGATCGCGACCGCGCATGAAGAGGCCGCGCGCATCGTCGCCGATGCACAGCGCGAATTCGACAAGCGTCAGGCGGCCGGCTACGACGAGGGGATGCGCCGCGCGCAGCGCGAGCAGGCCGCGCAGGCGTACACGCAGGCACTCGCCGCCACGCGCACGATGGAGACGATGAAGGATGCGATGGCCGATATCGTCGTGAAAGCCGTGCGCGCGATCGTCGGCGAGATGAGCACGCAGAAGCTGTACGAGGCCGCACTCGCACGGATCGCGCCGCTCGTGCGCGACGAGGCGTTCCTGGTCGTGCACGTCGCGCCCGGCCGCAAGGACGAGATGCGCGATGCGCTCGACGGCGCGTTCGCCGGGCAGTCGAACCGCCAGAAGATCCGCATCGTCGAGGACGCGCAGCTCGAACGCCACGCGTGTACGGTCGAGACGCCGTCCGGGCGTATCGACGCGAGCCTCGACCTGCAGATCGACGCGCTGCGCCAGGCGATCCGCCGCGACGCGTTGAAGGGCGCCGCGCGATGAGCGCACCGCTCGACGATCCGCAGCCGTTCGGCAGCGAAGACGACACACCGTTCGATCGCGGCCGCCTCGTCGGCGAGCTCGACGCGGGGCTCGCGTTCTTCTCGCCGGTGTCGGTGCAGGGGCGCGTCAATCACGCGGTCGGGCAAATCCTGAACGCGACGGGCATCCGGGCGCGGCTCGGCGAGATCTGCGAGCTGCGCACGCCGAACCAGCCCACGCTGCTCGCGGAGGTGGTCGGCTTCTCGCGGCAGACGACCTTGCTCACGCCACTCGGCGACGTGGCAGGGCTGTCGCCGGAGACGACCGTCGTGCCGTCCGGGCGCGAGCATGTGTTTCCGGTGGGCGAAGGACTGTTCGGCCGGGTGCTGGACGGGCTCGGCCGGCCGCTCGACGATCGCGGGCCGGTGACGGGTGCCACGTGGGTGTCGACGCAGCAGGATCCGCCGAATCCGCTCGCGCGCAAGATGATCGACACCCCGTTTCCGACCGGCGTGCGCGTGATCGATGGCCTGATGACGCTCGGCATCGGGCAGCGCGTCGGCATCTTCGCGCCGTCCGGCGTCGGCAAGAGCACGCTGCTCGGGATGATCGCGCGCGGCGCGCAGGCCGACGTGAACGTGATCGCGCTCGTCGGCGAACGCGGCCGCGAGGTACGCGAATTCATCGAGCACAGCCTGTCGCCGGAAGTGCGTGCACGTTCGATCGTCGTCGTGTCGACCTCCGATCGCCCCGCGATGGAGCGCGTGAAATCCGCGCTGGTCGCCACCGCGATCGCCGAGCATTTCCGCGACGCGGGCAAGCGCGTGCTGCTGCTGGTCGATTCGCTGACGCGCTTTGCCCGCGCGCAACGCGAGGTCGGCCTCGCGAGCGGCGAGCCGCCGACGCGGCGCAGCTTCCCGCCGTCGACGTTCGCGGTGCTGCCACGCCTGCTGGAACGCGCGGGGCAGGGCGCGCACGGGTCGATCACCGCGCTCTACACGGTGCTCGTCGAAGGCGACGAGGAGTCGGATCCGATCGCCGAGGAAGTGCGCTCGATTCTCGATGGCCATATCGTGCTGTCGCGCAAGATCGCGCTCGCGAACCGCTATCCGGCGATCGACGTGCTCGCGAGCCTGTCGCGCGTGATGCCGCTCGTCGCGAGCCGCGCGCACCAGCAGTCGGCCGCGCGCGTGCGCGAGCTGATCGCGAAGTACCAGGAGATCGAGCTGCTCGTGCAGATCGGCGAGTATCGCGAAGGCAGCGACCGGCTCGGCGATCTCGCGCTGCGTGCGCGCGACGCGATCGGTGCGTTCTGCGCGCAGGCGTCGAACGAGGACGTGCGGTTCGACGCGCAGCTCGCGAAGCTGATGAAGCTGGCGAACGATCATGTCTGAAGCCGACGACCGCCTCGTGCTCGCGACGCTCGCGCGCCTGAAGCGCGTGCGCGAGATGCGCAGCCAGATCGCCCGTGTCGCGGCGGCGCGCCAGCAGGGCATCGCCGCGCAGAGCCGCCGCGCGCTCGATGCCGCTCATGCGCAGCTTGCGCAGCAGGTCGCCGCCAAGGCCGCGATCCAGACGCGGCTCGCCGACGTTGTGCGCGAGGCACGCGCGCTGCAGGAGGCGGCGGCCGACACGCGCACGTTCGACCGCCATATCGGCACCGCAAACGCATCCGTGAACGAGGCCGCGCACGTACATCGCGGCCACGAGGCGACGCTGGCCGACCTGCAGCGCGCCGCGCGCAAGGCGAAGGCCGCCGAGGACAAGCTCGAGAAGGCCGGCGAGAAGGCGCTGCATGCACGCGCCGCGCGGGTCGAGCGCGACGCCGACGAAGTCGCGGACGGCTACGCCGTGCGGCGATTCGCGACGGCCGGCACGTGGGCGGCCGGCGCGGGCGATGCGGCCGCCCATGCCGTTGCGCGGCCGGAAGCGGCCGCCGCGTTCGATGCGGAGATGAGCGACGCGGAGGCAGGCACCGAACCCGGAACGGAACCCGGCGCCACCAGCCACGCTGACGATACCGCTCCACCCGCCGTCGCGGAGCGCCGATGCTAGACCAGGCCGCGGGTTTCAACGACGTCGCGGGCACGCTGCGGCCGCTGCTTTACGTCATGCCGCGCCTGTTGCCGATCATGTTCGTCGTGCCGGTGTTCAACGAGCAGATCATCACGGGCCTCGTGCGCAACGGGATCGCCGTCGTGATCGCCGCGTTCGTCGCGCCGGCGATCGATTCCGCGCAGGTGGCCGCGCTGCCGTTCCTGATGTGGTGCCTGCTCGTCGCGAAGGAGGCGGTGGTCGGCATGCTGCTCGCGGGCGCGTTCAGCGCGGTGCTGTTCGCGATCCAGGGCGTCGGCTACCTGATCGACTTCCAGACCGGCAGCGGCAGCGCCGCGTTCTTCGATCCGATGGGCGGCCACGAGGGCGGCCCGACGTCTGGATTCCTGAATTTCGTCGCGATCGCGCTGTTCGTCACGGCGGGCGGCCTGCAGGTGCTCGTGCAACTGTTCGCGCAGTCGTACGCGTGGTGGCCGATCGGCTCGCTCGGCCCCGATTTCTCGTCGATGCTGCAGACCTTCATCGTGCGGCAGACCGACACGATCTTCGAATGGATGGTGAAGCTCGCCGCGCCGGTGACGATCGTGCTGGTCCTCGTCGAGCTCGGCATCGGCCTCGTCGGGCGCGCGGTGCCGCAGCTCAACATCTTCGTGTTCGCGCAACCGCTGAAGAGCGCGCTCGCATTGCTGATGATGATGCTGTTCCTGCCGGTGGTGTATGCGTCGCTGCATTCGCTGCTGAGCCCCGACAGCGGGCTGATGGCGCTGCTGCGCGCGCTGTTCGCCGCACACGGCGGCGGCTGAGCGCGCCGGAGCCGACATGGCCGAAAAGGACCAGAAGCCGACTGCGAAGCGCTTGCGCGAGGCGCGCGAGAAAGGCGATGTGCCGAAGAGCGCGGAGACGATTTCGTCGGCGTTCTTCGTCGGCGTGTGCGTCGCGCTCGCGGTGGGCATCGGGTCGCTGTTCGCACGGCTGCAGGCGCTGTTCCGGCTCGTGTTCGACGCGGCCGGCGCGGCCGATCCGTCCGAGCGGATCGCGGTGCTGATCGACGGCGCCGCGCGCGACTGGGTGACGCTGTCCGCGCAGATCGTCGCGGCCGGGTTGCTGGCCGGGCTGCTCGCGGGCTTCGTGCAGGTCGGCGGCGTGATGGCGTGGGGCCGGCTGATGCCACAGCTGTCGCGACTCAATCCGGCCGAAGGGCTGAAGAACATGTGGTCGATGCGCAACCTCGTGAATCTCGCGAAGATGCTGCTGAAGACGGCGCTGCTCGTCGCGACGCTCGGCTGGCTGATCGTCGAGTCGCTCGACCCGGCGGTGCAGTCGGGTTTCACGCGGCCGGTGTCGATCCTCGCGCTGATCGTGAAGCTGCTGATGCTGCTGTTCGGCTGGGCTGCGCTGGTCTACATCGTGATGGCGCTGATCGACATCGTGCACCAGCGGCACGCGTTCAACCAGAAGATGAAGATGTCGATCGACGAAGTGCGGCGTGAGCTGAAGGAAGATGAAGGCGATCCGCATATCGAGGCGAAGCGCCGGCAGCTCGCGCGCGAAGCGCAGTTCGCGTCGCTGCCCGACCGGATCGGTTTCGCGTCGGTGGTCGTGTATTCGCCGCGTGTCGCGGTTGCGCTCTATTACGGCGGGGTCGGCACGCTGCCGTGGGTGCTCGCGCGCGGCGAGGGCGATGCGGCCGAGCGGATCGTGCGACTCGCACGCGACGCGTTGCGCCCGACGCTCGCGAACGTCGGGCTCGCGCAGGCGCTGTACGAGACGACGCCCGAGAACGGCACGATCCAGCAGCAGCATTTCCGCGAGGTCGCGCAGTTGCTGAAATGGGCGACCGGCGCGGCGTGACGCGCGTGGCGACGGTCGGGGCTGGCCTGCTTGAATGCCGCCCCTTTTTTCGTTCCGCGACGTGCCTCGGCCATCCGTTTCAATCCGATATGGCCCCTTGACGGGGCTATCAGTACCGGGCGCTTGACGCCGTTTTTTTTCCGGTTTTCTCCGGCATTCACCGGTGAATTATTGCTGATTTATTTCTTCGTAATATGGCTCGACCGTCACGCCGGACGGCGGGCCGCGAGGTTGCGCCATGCGTGACGGAACAGGTCAACAGGGGCGGACAAATCAAATGTGCGGAATCGACGGCTTTCTGAATAGCGTCGCCTTCGATGAGGAGACAGCGCGCGGCACGCTCGCGCGAATGACGGCGAGCCTTGCGCATCGCGGGCCGGACGGGCAGGGGATCTGGGTCGACCCGGAAGCCGGCATCGCGCTCGGCCACCGGCGGCTGGCGATCGTCGACCTGTCGGTACACGGCCGACAGCCGATGGCATCCGCGTGCGGCCGCTACGTCATGGTCTTCAACGGCGAAATCTACAACCATCGCGAACTGCGTGTGGAACTCGAGCGCGCGGGTCGCGCACCGGCGTGGCGCGGCCACTCCGACAGCGAGGTGCTGATCGCGGCGATCGTCGCGTGGGGTGTCGAGGCAACGTTGCGCCGCGCGACCGGCATGTTCTCGATCGCGCTGTGGAATCGCGCGTCGCGGGTGCTGACGCTCGCGCGCGACCGGATCGGCGAGAAGCCGCTCTACTACGGCCGGATTGGCGACGCGCTCGTGTTCGCGTCCGAGCTGAAGGCGCTGCGCGGCTATCCGGGCTTCGACGGCACGATCGATCGCGATGCACTGTGCCTGTACCTGCGCCAGTCGAGCGTGCCCGCGCCTTACACGATCTATCGCGGCATCCACAAGCTGCCGCCCGGCACCTACATCCAGTTCGAGCATGCGCGCGACACGCCGCGCGTGCGTGCGTACTGGACGCTCGAACAGGCCATCGAGGCGGGCCGAGCGCAGCCGTTCGAGGGCAGCGCCGACGAGGCCGTCGGCCAGCTCGACGCGATCCTGCGCCAGGCCGTCGCGCGGCAGATGGAAGCGGACGTGCCGCTCGGCGCGTTCCTGTCGGGCGGCGTCGATTCGTCGGCGATCGTCGCGCTGATGCAGGCGCAATCGTCGACGCCGGTCGACACGTTCACGATCGGCTTCCACGAGGCCGGCTACGACGAAGCCGGTTATGCGAAGGCCGTCGCGCGCCACCTCGGCACGCGTCATACCGAACTCTACGTGACGGCCGACCACGCGCTCGGCGTCGTGCCGAAGCTGCCGTCGATCTACGACGAACCGTTCTCCGATGCATCGCAGATCCCGACCTTCCTCGTGTCGGAGATGACGCGCCGGCACGTGAAGGTCAGCCTGTCAGGCGACGGCGGCGACGAACTGTTCGGCGGCTATACGCGCTACTTCCTGACGCCGCGCCTGTGGCGCAAGCTGCATCGCGTGCCGGCGGCCGTGCGCGCGCGGATCGCGGCCGCGTTGCATGCGCTGCGGCCCGATCACGCGGACCAGCTCGCGGCCGTCGCACAGGGTGCGTGGGGCGGCGTGGAGGCGCGCGACTCGGCGTCGCGCATCGGCGATCGTCTGCACAAGCTCGGCCACGTGATGACGGCCGAGAGCCGCATCGGGCTGTACCGGCTGCTGATGTCGTCGGTGCATCATCCCGAACGCATCGCGCTGTCGGGGCAGGAGCCGCCGACGCCGCTCGACACGGCGTCGGCATGGCCCGCGCACCTGAGCTTCGCCGAGCAGGCGATGGCGATCGATACGCTCACGTACCTGCCGACCGACATTCTCGCGAAAGTCGATCGCGCGGCGATGGCCGTGAGCCTCGAAACACGCATGCCGTTCCTCGACCATCACGTCGTCGAATTCGCGTGGCGCGTGCCGGCGGCCGTGCGCTTGCCGGAAGGGCAGTCGAAGGCGCTGCTGCGCAGGCTGCTCGACCGGTACGTGCCGTCCGCGCTGATCGACCGGCCGAAGCAGGGCTTCTGCGCGCCTGTCGACCACTGGCTGCGCGGCTCGCTGCGCGACTGGGCCGAGGCGTTGCTGCGGCCGTCGCGGTTGCGCGAAGAGGGCTTCTTCGACGCGACCGCGGTCGAGCGTCTGTGGCGGCAGCACCAGACCGGCCGGATGAACTGGCAGCACCAGTTGTGGACGGTGCTGATGTTTCAGGCGTGGCTGGAGGCGCAGCGCGCGGGGTGATGCGCCACGCCGCGGCGGCTTACTGGTCGAGGCACCGCACGCAAAGCCGCTTCGCCTGGCTGGCAGGCAGCCCGCGGCACATCATCACGACCGGCCGTGCATGGCACGATGGCGCGTCGGCGGAGGCGGCGGGCGACGGCAAGCGGCGCGCACGTTCGGGCGGCGTCGTGGCGGCCGCGGCCATGCGCCGCTGGCGCTCGGGCGGCGGCGTGTCGCTCACGACGGGAATCGGTCCGGCGCCGCCTTCGCGCGCGTTGCGCTGCGCGCTCGCGACCACACGGCTCACGTAGCCGCTCGAGAAGCCGGTCGTGAAGTTGCCGCTGTAGTAGCACGACAGCGCCGCGCGCAACGCGGCCTGCGTGGCGCGGCCGGTACCCGACGAGCGCGCGAAGCACTCGGTCAGGATCGCGCCGCCGGCCTGCAGGTTGCGGCACGGCTCGAACATCGTCGCGGCGTCGAGCCCGTATTTCGTGAAATTGCGCTCGTTCACCTGCGCGAGGCCGACGCTGTAGCTGAAACCGCGCGACGAGAGCTCGCGCGCGGTCGCGCGTGCTTCGTCGAGCGACGCGGGCTGCCGCGTCAGGTGGCCGCCGACCACGCCGATCGCATACGGATTGAAGCCCGACTCGGTGCGCACCAGCGCGGCGAGCGTGTCGGGATCGACGTTCGGCGCGCAGGCCCGCGCGAGTCGAGCGAAATCCGCACCGCTGCCGGCTGCCTGCGCGACGCGCGGCGGCATGCCCGCAAGCGCGAGCACGACCAGCGCGCACAGGCACGCGGCGGCGATTCGCAGGCCGCGCGCATTCACCCCGCGCCCGCCACGCGGTACGACATCACCAGCCCGTGCACGAGCAGCGACCAGCCGTCGAGCGCGACGAACAGCAGCAGCTTGAACGGCACCGAGATCGTCGTCGGCGAAATCATCTGCATCCCGAGCGCGAGCAGGATGTTCGCGACCAGCAGGTCGACGACGATGAACACGATATAGATCACGAAGCCGATCTGGAACGCCTTCGTCAGCTCGGCCAGTGTGAAGCTCGGCACCAGCACGAGCAGGTCGTCGTCCTTGATGCCGTCCGCGCGGTTCTTCGGCCACACCGACGTCGCGGTACGCACGAAGAACTCGCGATCGCGCAGCCGCGTGTGCGACACGAGGAAATCCTTGATCGGCGGCAGGGCGGCATCGGCAAGCGCGCCGATATCGGCGGTCGACAACTGCGCCGACGCATCGAAATGGCGTGCCTGCAGCGCATCGCGGATCGACATTCCGACGGGCGCCATGATGAATAGCGACAGGATCAGCGCGATGCCGTTCAGCACCAGGTTCGGCGGCACCTGCTGGATCCCGAGCGCGGAGCGCAGCAGGCCGAGCACGACCACGAGCTTCGTGTAGCTCGTCACCATCAGCGCCGCGAACGGCGCGATGCCGAGCGCGGCAATGACCGCGATCAGCGCGACCGGATTCGGCAGGCTACCCATCGTTCAGCGCTCGCGCGGCGCGGGTTGCGTCAGCGTGACGACGCGCACGCCGAGTTTCTGGCCGACCGCGATCAGGTGGCCGGTGCCGATCAGAATCCCGTTCGCGACGAGATGGATCACGCTCTGGTTGATCCCTTGCTGCAGCTCGATCACGGCGCCCGGCTGCAGCGCGCTCAGCTCGCCGAGCGGCATCGACGCGGGCGGCAGCTCGAAGCGCAGGTCGACCGCGAGGCCGTCGAGCGTGCGCGGCGCATCGGCGGATGGCGCGTCGTGCGTCGTGGTGGGCGCGTTGTCGGTGCGGGTCGGTTCCAAAGGCATCTCCCTGATTCGTTCGACGGTCAGCCGGTTGCCCGACGGCCGTCCGGTGATCTCCCACGCCGGCGCGGCCGGCAGTCGCGCGACACACAGCAGGTTCTGCTCGTGCGCCTGCCAGCGTTCGATCGCGATGATGTCGCCGCCGACGACGTCGGCCAGCTCGGCCGTCGTCAGCTCGGTGCGGCCGATCTCGAACACGAGCGGCACCGGCAGGTTCGCATAGGCCGCGCGGGCATCGGCGAGCGCGATCGGCGCGGTGGCGAAGAACACGGCCAGCGCATCCGGCAGGTCGAACAGCAGCGCGCCATGGCAGCGCCACGCGGCATCGGCGCGCCGCAGCTCGAAGCGCAGCGCGGCCGGCGCCGCGCGCCACGCAGGCACGCTTTCGGGCGGCGGCAGCAGTTCCACGCGCTGCCGCGTCGCGGCTTGCAGCACGGCCGCGAGCGGCGCGCACAGGTCGGCGAGCAGCGCCGCGCGGATCACGGCCGGCACCACCGGATCGGCTGCGTCGCCGAGCCATGCCGTTTCCGCGACCGGATCGATCCACAGCGTGCCGGCGGCCGGGCCGATGACGAAACGGTATGCGTGCGCATCGGCGGCCGGTTCCGCGTCGACGCGCCAGCGTACTTCGTACGCATGCTCGCCGAGCGTGACCGAAACGGCGCCGGTCGCGCAGTACGCGTGCGACAGCCCGCGCGCGGCGGCGGCGGACAGGCGCGGCAGGTAGGGCGACGCGTCGAGCGCGACCGCGGCCGGCGCGGCGGCGGGCGGCGCGGAAGCGGCGGGCATCGCCCGGCTCGCGGCGTCGCCGGCGTCGGCATTCGTCAGGAACTGCGCAGGCACGGCGGGATCGGGGCGGATTCGGCGTTGATTCGACGGGTTGTTCTGGGGCCGGCGGCGCGAAAAGGCGCGCGGCTGCTGCGTCGATTGTAGGGACGGCCATGGCCGCGTGCCGCGCCGGAATCCGTAGTCGCGCGCATCGTGCGGCGATCGGGGAAGCGGGGTGCTACGAAGCGTGCCGAAGCCGGGCAGGCAGTGGCCTGCGCCCAAAAGCAACCGCCGCCCGGAGGCGGCGGTCGGGTCGCGACTGGCTGGCGGGCCGGAGGGCGTGCAGGCCGGATCCGGCTGGCAGGCCGCGAAGCGCTGCGGTTTGGCGCAGCGCGGTGGGGGGAGCGTGGCCGGCGCGCCGCGACCAGGCGGCGCGCGGGTGAAGCGTCACGCGTAGTCGGCCGCCATCACGGGTTGCGGCGCGGCGCGCAGGATCGGCGCGGCGTCGTGGCGCTCGACGTGCGTCATCGCCGCACCGAACAGCACCAGGCGATAACCGACTGCGTAGATCGGGATGATCCGCAGGTTCTTGTCGTGGTCGAGCTGCAGCTTCGAACGGATACGCGAGATATGGGTGTCGAGCGTGCGCGACGACACGCCGAGCTCACGGCCCCATACGGCCTCCTGGATTGCCTGCCGCGGCACGATCTTGTTCATGTTGTCGAGCAGGAATTCGACGACGTCGAATTCACGCGGCGTGACGTCAACGATCTTGTTGTCGATCTCGATCGTGCGGCGCACGAAGTTGATTTTTATGTTGTCGATGTACAGGTATTTGCAATCCATGGTGGCCCTCGCATGTCCATAAAGGAGTGTTTGCGGGTCCTGTGCTGCAACTTTCGGGCCAGGGGAAGGGGTGCCGGGTGGCGGCCGACGGCAGTGTCGGCGCAAACGGCTTGGCAGCGTTGAATTTAAAAGAATTTTTAACGGGAGGCGCCGCGCGGATACCGAAGGGGTCGGAGCAATATTGAAGGATTGTTACGTAGCATCGGCGGGCGACGTTACGGGCGTTACGTCTGACGTAACGTGTGTGGGGCGGGTAAGAGTTCGGGTAACGTACGCTCGATTTGGGTACGAGGCGGGCACGGGCAGCCCTACATGGAACCGACATGGCCTTCGTAAAAATCGATATAAATCAGCGGTGTAAGTGCATATCAAACCCGACATCGAACCCGACACGGAAGCTGGATGGCCGGCGTAAAAAACACCGGCCGCAGTGCAAACCTCGCCCCGCGGCCGGTGCATCACCCGACCGTCAAGCCTTCGCGCCATCCGCCGAATCGAACGGCAGCACGTAGTGCCGCTTGCCCGTCGCCGCGAAGATCGCGTTCGCCACGGCCGGCCCGACCGGCGCGACGCCCGGCTCGCCGACGCCGGTCGGCGCCTCGGCCGACGGCACGATATGCACCTCGACCTTCGGCATCTCGGCCATCCGCAGCACGTGGTAGCCGTCGAAGTTGCGCTGCTCGACCTGGCCGTCCTTCAGCGTGATCGCGCTGTGCATCACCGCGCCGAGCCCGAAGCCGATGCCGCCCTCCATCTGCGCCGCGACGATGTCGGGATTGATCGCGATTCCGCAATCGACCGCGCACACCACGCGCTCGACCTTCACCTTGCCGTCCGCGTCGACCGACACCTCGGCCACCTGTGCGACATAGCTCTTGAATGCCTCGGCGACCGCGATCCCGCGCCCGCGGCCCTTCGGCGGCGGCTTGGCCGGATCCCAGCCGGCCTTCTGCGCGGCGAGATCCAGTACCGCGCGCATCCGGGGCTCCTTCTCGAGCAGGTCGCGCCGGAACGCGTACGGATCCTTGCCGGCCGTGTGCGCGGCTTCGTCGATGAACGCCTCCACCGCGTAGGCCGTGTGCGAGCTGCCGACCACGCGCCACCACAGCACGGGCACACCCGTCTTCGCGGTGGTGAGCTCGACCGACACGTTCGGCACCGCGTACGGCAGGTTCGCCGCGCCCTCGACCGACGTCGCGTCGACGCCGTTCTTGACCATGAACGGCTCGAACGGCGTGCCGGCGAGGATCGACTGGCCGACGATCCGGTGCCGCCAGCCAACCAGCTTGCCGTCGGCGGTCAGGCCCGCATCGAGCTTGTGGAAGTACATCGGCCGGTAGAAGCCGCCCTGGATGTCGTCCTCGCGCGTCCACTGCAGCTTGACGGGCTTGCCGTCCGCGCCGAGCGCCTTCGCGATCGACACGGCCTCGACCACGTAGTCCGACCATGCGTTCGCACGCCGGCCGAAGCTGCCGCCCGCATACAGCGTGTGGATCTGCACCTGCTCGGGCTTCAGCCCCGCCGTCCTGGCCGCGTTGGCCTGGTCGACGGTCTGGAACTGGTCGCCGGCCCAGATTTCGCAACTGTCCGCCGTCAGCTTGACGACCGCGTCGAGCGGCTCCATCGGCGCGTGCGCGAGATACGGGAATTCGTACGTCGCGGCGATCTTGCGCGTCGCGCCCGCGATCGCCGCATCGGCATCGCCGTCCTTGCGTGCCGACGTGCCCGGCTTGTCGGCGAGCTGCCGGTATTCGCGCATGATCTCGTCCGAGCCGCGCTTTTCGGCGTTCGCTTCGTCCCAGTCGATCTTCAGCGCATCGCGGCCCTGTTTCGCGGCCCAGAAGCCGGTTCCGACGACTGCCACGCCGCCCGGCACCTGCACGACCGACACGACGCCGGGCACCGCCTTGGCCGCCGTTGCGTCGAACGACTTCACCTTCGCGCCGAAGCGTGGCGGGCGCTGCAGCAGCGCGACGCGCATGCCGGGGAAGGTCGTATCGAGCGTGAAATGCGCGGTGCCGTTCGATTTCGCCGACGCGTCGACCCGCGGGATCCGGTGCCCGATCAGCTTGAAATCCGCCGGCTGCTTCAGCGTGACCTTGTCCGGCACGGGCAGCTTCGACGCATCGGCGACGAGCGTGCCGTACGGCGCGGTCTTGCCGCTCTTCGCATGCGTGACGACGCCATTGGCGGTCGTCAGCTCGCCGGCCGGCACCTTCCAGCGGGCCGCGGCGGCCGACACCAGCATCGCACGGGCCTTGCCGCCCGCTTCGCGCAGTTGCTGCCACGAGTTCGCCATCGCCGAGCTGCCGCCCGTGCCCTGCATCGTGCCGAACGCGAGGTTCGCGTAGCGCTTCGCATCGGCCGGCGCGCTTTCGACGCGCACGTTCGACCAGTTCGCGTCGAGCTCCTCGGCGACGATCGTCGCGATGCCCGTATACGCGCCCTGGCCGAGCTCGACGTGCTTCGCGATGACCGTGACGGTGCCGTCGGGCGCGATGCGCAGGAATGCGTTCGGTGCGAAACCGGCGGCCGGTGCATTCGCGGCGAGCGCGCGTCGGCCGAAGCCGGCGAAGTCGAAGCCGATGGTCAGGCTGACCGCGGCGGCCCCCGCGGCCTTCAGGAACGTGCGGCGCGACGGACGCACCGAACCGGTGTTGTCGAGTTCGATCGTCATGGTCAGGCTCCCAGCGTCGCGGCGGCGTCGTGGATCGCGGCCCGGATACGGGCGTAGGTCGCACAGCGGCACAGGTTGCCGTTCATCGCGGCGTCGATGTCCGCGTCGGTCGGCTTCGGGTTCTGTTCGAGCAACGCGGTGGCCGACATGATCTGGCCCGACTGGCAATAGCCGCATTGCGGCACCTGCAGCTTGACCCAGGCGGCCTGCACGGCGTGCGCGGGCTTGCTTTGCAGGCCTTCGATCGTCGTGACGTGCTTGCCCGCGATCCCGGCGAGCGGCAGCACGCACGAGCGGACGGCCTGGCCTTCGAGATGCACCGTGCACGCGCCGCACTGCGCCATGCCGCAGCCGAACTTCGTGCCGGTCAGTCCCGCGTGTTCGCGAATCGCCCAGAGGACGGGCATCGACGGATCGGCGTCGAGCGTGACGTTCTTGCCGTTCAGGACAAACGAGGTAGGCATTTTGTATGTCTCCGTGGGGAAAACCCGGCATGCGCCCGGTTAGCGGGCAGTGTGCGCGAGCAGGAGAAGTTTGCGTCTACCCAATCCTGCAAATTTATTGAACAATCCTGCAAATCCCCGGCACGCGGCGGGCCGTTTCGCTATGCTCGCGCGACACGGAGAAATCATTCGAGGATGCGTCATGGACATGACCGATATCGTGGCGTCGCGCGAATCCGGGCGGCGCGAGCTGGCGTCGCTGATCGGCCGTTTCGCACCGGCCGACGGCTCGCATTCGACCGCCGTGCCGGGTCTGATGCTGCATCGGCACACGCGTCCGGTCGATCTCGGCTGCGGCGTGTCGCGGGCTGCGCTCGTGATCGCCGCGCAGGGCGCGAAGCGCGTGATCGTGGCTGGCCAGGCCTACGAATACGACACGCACAATTGCCTGATTACGTCGATCGACTTGCCGATCCTCTCGCGCGTGACGCGCGCGTCGGCGGATGCGCCGTACCTGTGCCTGTCGCTGACGCTCGATCCGCAGCGGATCGTCGAGCTCGCGGCCGAGATGCGGTTGCCCGAGCCCGACGCGGGCCCGGAAGGCGAGGGGATCGCGCTCGCCGAACTGACCCCGCCGCTGCTCGACGCGGCGCTGCGGTTGTTGCGGCTGCTCGATACGCCGGCCGACATTCCGGTCGTCGCGCCGCTGATCGAAAAGGAACTGCTGTACCGGCTGATGACGACCGGGCAGGGCACGCGGCTGCGGCACATGGCCATTGCGGGCAGCCAGACGCACCGGATCGCACGCGCGATCGAATGGATCCGCGATCACTTCGCGGAGCCGATGCGCGTCGAGTCGCTCGCGCAGGCGGTCAACATGAGCGTGTCGTCGCTGCATCATCATTTCAAGCACGTGACGACGCTGAGCCCGCTGCAGTATCAGAAGCAGCTGCGGTTGCACGAAGCGCGGCGCTTGTTGCTGCGCCAGGGCGGCGACGTCGGGTCGGTGGCCGCCGTCGTCGGTTACGAAAGCGCGTCGCAGTTCAGCCGCGAATACAGCCGGCTGTTTGGCGCGCCGCCGATGCGCGACGTCGTGCACCTGCGCAAGAAGGAACTGCTCGGCTGACGTGCTGCCGGCCGGCGGTTATTTCGCGACGACCGTCGTCTGCAGGAACGCCGGCGCGATTCGCCAGTCCGGCACGTAGTGCGCCGGCCACGCGCCGGGTGTATCGACCGCATTGAAATAGACCACGGCCTTCAGCAGCGGATAGCGCCATAGCGAGCGCTGGAATTCGTCGAGTTCCTCGCGCTTGCGCGCATTCGACCCGTCGACGCCGAGCTCCGCGACCATCACCGGCAGCCCGTAGTCGGTTACCCGCTCGTATTTGGCCTGCAGGATGCTCGCGGCGGAGAAGTGGCCGCCGGACGGCCAGATCGCGCAGCGTGGACAGTCGAATACCGACAGGCCCACTTCGTCCACATAGCCGCGGCCGGGGAAATAGTCGTCGAGGTTCCGGTTGCCGGCCGGCGACCACACGAAGCGGATCCGGTCGGTCATCGCGCGGCACGCGGTCACGACGCGCCGGTATGCGTCGACGTAGGCCGATGCGTCGCCGACAGCCCACGGGTAACGTCCGGTGTCCGCCTCCATCTCGTGGCCCCAGCGCACGAACACGGGGCCCTTCAAGGCCGCGAGCGCCGAGCAGGTGGTCGCGATCCGGGCGTCGTAGCGCCCGTGCGCGATATCCGCGAGCAGCGAGCCTTGCCGCGTGTCGCCGGCGGCCCAAGGCTCGATGGTCAGCATCAGCGAGCGGTTGCGGGCCTGCGCGGTCCGGTACGCGTCGCCGATTTGCGCGCCGAGGTCGGGCGCGTTCCACGACACGAACACATGGTCGAACGTCAGCACGGGATCGGCGCTCAACCGTTGTTCGGGATCGTACGCGCCGAGTTCGGGCTGCCTGACCGGTTCGCCCGGCGCCGGCGCGGCCGTTGCGACGGCCGGCATACCCGAGCGCCACATCATCGCCTGCCAGCCCTTCGGCGCGCGCAGCCCGATGCCCGTCAGCAGCATCGCGAGCGCGACGGCGAACAGCGCGTTGCGCACCGGCAGGCGGCTCGCGAACATCTGCCCGAGCGTCGACGCGGCGAGCCCTTGCTCCCGGCCGTGATTGACTGCGACGACGGCCGCGATCACGAGATAGAGGATGCTCGTCAGTGTCGAGAACAGATAGAATCCGGCCGCGTTGCGCGGGTTCTCGACAGCGACGACGGGCAGGCTGCAGAACAGCGAAATCAGCAGGTACGGCGCGACCACGCGCAGCGGCGCATCCTGCTCGATCGTGCCGCCCTTCGGCGTGACCTTGAACGGGAATTCCTTGCCGCGCACGCAGTCCAGTATCGCCGACAGGCAACCGAGCACGACCCACGGCCAGCGCGCGAAGACGAACGCGAGTCCTTCCCAGGACAGCAGCTTCGTATTCAGCGGACGGCACGACTGCGTCGAATGCGTGGCCCAGGTGACGACGCACAGGATCAGCACGGTGAGCGGCAGCGCGTAGGTGAGATACGTGAGGTAGTCGACGTGCGCCCAGACGCGGCCGGTCAGCAGCGCGACGACCGGAATCACGACGCTGCCGGCCATCGCGAGCGCGCAAAGTGGGTACCACAGCTGGCAGAACAGGAACTGCGCCTTCAGCTTCAGCGGCAGGCCCGTGAAGTAGCGGCGCGTGTAGCGCAGCATGATGATCATCACGCTCTTGGACCACTGGAATTCCTGCGTCGCGAGATCGCCGAACGTGCGCGGCCCTTCGCCGTTCGCGATCGCGTTCAGCGCGTGCATGCCGCGCCAGCCGTTCGCGTTGAAGATCATCGTGGTCGAGTGATCCTCGGCGAGCTCGGGCCCGAGCCCCCCGATCTCGCGCAGCGCGCGGCAGCGCACCGCATAGTGCGAGCCGATGCACAGCGGCGCGAGGCCGCCCGCATAGCCGGCCTGCATCGTGCCGTGCAGCGGCCCCTCGACGTTGACGCGACCGCGCGCGCTCCAGCTGTCGCCCGCGTTGCTGTCGCAGATGCTCGGTGCCGACACATAGCCGATTTCCGGATCGACGAACGGCCGCAGCATCTCCTCGAGATAGGTACGGGTCGGCACGTGGTCGGCGTCGAGCTGCGACACGAAATCGTAGTTGTCGTAGCCGACCATGTCGTAGAAGTACGCGAGATTGCCTTCCTTGCATTTGGTGCGGCGCGGCCAGCTGGTCCGGTGGTACGCGGCAATGCCGCGCCGCGTCGACACGAATACGCCGTGCTCGCGGCACCAGTCGAGCGTTTCGGGCGACGGGTCTTCGTCGGCGAGCCAGGTGTCGTGCGGGTAGGTCTGGTCGAGCATCGCGAGCAGTGTCGTACGGACGATGTCGAACGGCTCGGACGGCGCCTTGGTGACGACCATCGCGACGCGCCAGTCGCGTGGTACGGGCAGTGAAGGATTCGGCACGACCGCCGAGCGGATGATGAAGATGAAGTAGCCGGGAATGAAGGTGGTCCAGAACAGCACGAAGCAGTTGACGCCGAAGCGGAACGCGTCGACATAGTGCTCGTCGCGCAGCCACCAGCGCCAGAAGATCCCCAGTGCGACGAACCAGCACAGCGCGAGGATCTGGAAGACGAACCGGGTTCCGCTGTCCATCAGCGGCACGACGAGCGGGATGCCGGGTTGCTGCGTGCCGGCTTCATTTGATTCGGAATCCGTTGTGTCGTCGGTTTCCGGCACAGGGCCGCCGGCAAGCGACGCAACCAGCTTCTTCATGGCGCTCTCCCGTCAAGGTCGGACCATCAGTCTTGAAGCAGGCTGCGTGGCAGCCGGGTGTCCTCGCCGGCATGCGGCTGCTCGTGCGCCGGTTCGGCCGGCGTGCGCTCGCCGCACGAACGGCCCACGCGTTCGTAACGGCGAAAGCCGCTGTCGACCGCCAGCTGTTCGCTGAACAGGTTGCGCATGTCGAGCATCACCGGGTCGGCCATGTGATCGGCCAGGTCGGCGAGATCGAGCATCTCGAACGCTTTCCATTCGGTCATGACGACGACGGCGTCCGCGCTGCGCACCGCGTCGACCGCCGAGCCTTCCATGAATACCTTGGGCAGCAACCGCGTTGCCTCGTGCGGACGCGCCGGGTCGTACGCGCGGATATGCGCGCCCGCACCGACGAGCAACTGGATCACGTCGATGCTCGGGCTCTCCCGCACGTCGTCGGTCTGGCCTTTGAACGTGAGGCCGAGTACCGCGATGCGCTTGCCTTTGATCGAGCCGCCGCACGCGTTCTCGATACGGCGGAGGATCTGTTCCTTGCGCAGCGCATTCGATTCGATCGCCGCACTGACGATGCGTAGCGGCACCGCGTGCTGGGAGGCCGTCGCCTTCAGCGCGCGCGTGTCCTTCGGGAAGCACGAGCCGCCCCAGCCGGGGCCGGCCTTGAGGAACGACGCGCCGATGCGGCGGTCGAGGCCCATCCCGTTCGCGACCAGCTCGACATCGGCGCCGACCGCTTCGCACAGGTCTGAGATCTCGTTGATGTAGCTGATCTTCACGGCGAGAAAGGCATTCGCCGCATACTTCACGAGTTCGGCCGTCTCGATCTCGGTTGCAAGCACGAGATGGCCCGTCGCTTCCAGCGGCGCGTAGATCGCCTGCATGATCTCGATCGCGCGCGGATGCTCGGCGCCGAACACGACGCGATCCGGATGCATGAAATCGTCGATCGCCGACCCTTCGCGCAGGAACTCCGGATTCGATGCGATCGCCGCGTCGACGCCGTCCGGCGCGCAGCACTCGACGATTTTCCCGACGATCCGGTTGGTGCCGACCGGCACCGTCGACTTGGTGACGATCACCGCGAAACCGGTCAGGTTCGACGCGATTTCCCGCGCGGCCGCCTCGACGTACTGCAGGTCCGCGTGATCGGTGCCCGCCAGCGTCGGCGTGCCGACCGCGATGAACACGGCATCGCGATCGCGCACGCTCGCGGCCAGGTCGTTGCTGAAACGCAGTGTGCCGCGTGCGACGTTGCGTGCGACGACGGCATCGAGGCCCGGCTCGTAGATCGGCATGACGCCTTCGTTCAGCGCGTCGATCTTGCCGCGATTGTTGTCGATGCAAATGACGTCATGCCCGAGATCCGCAAGGCACGCGCCGCTCACCAGCCCGACGTAGCCGGTGCCAACGATGGCGATCCGCACATTCATGATGAGCCCCCTGGGTAGCGTTCGAGAACATGGTTGTAGTGAGCTGCTCAGCTGCTGGGTTCGAGTTGCTGCGCCTTCCGATGCCATGTCGCGGCGTGTTCGACCATCTGTTCGATCGCGGTGAAGCGCGGCCGCCAGCCGAGCACGCGCGCGGCCTTCGTCGCGTCCGCGTACAGCGCGGGCGGGTCGCCCGGGCGGCGCGCGGCCATCACCGTCGGTACGCGGCACCCGGTTACGGCCTCGACGGCGCGCAGCGCCTCGAGCACGGAAGTCCCCTTGCCGGTGCCGAGATTCAGCGCGACGCTTTCGCCGCCGCCGCACAGATGGGTGGTGGCCCTCAGGTGCGCATCGGCGAGGTCGCTCACGTGCACGTAGTCGCGAATCGCCGAGCCGTCGGGCGTCGGGTAGTCGGTGCCCATCACCTGGAATGCGTTGCCCGTGCCGAGCGCCGCACGGATCGCCAGCGGCAGCGCGTGCGTTTCAGGCGCGTGGCATTCGCCGATCTCGCTGTCCGGATCGGCACCTGCTGCGTTGAAGTAGCGCAACGCGACCCACTTCAGCCCGTACGCGCGCTCGAAATCGGCGGCCATTCGCTCCATCGCATACTTCGTGAAGCCATACGGATTGATCGGCTGCTGCGGCGTGCGCTCCGAGATCGGCAGCGTGTCCGGAACCCCATAAGTCGCGCACGACGACGACATCACGATCCTGCCGACGCCGGCCGTGTGCATCGCGCTGAGCAGCGTGCAGGTGCCCGTCACGTTGACCGTGTAGTAGCGCTCGGGCGCGAGCACCGATTCGCCGACATACGCGAGTGCGGCGAAATGGATCACGACGTCGGGCCGGTGCGCGGCGAGCGCCTTCGACAACGCGTTGCGGTCGAGAATGTCGGCGACGACGAGCGGCCCCCATCGCACCGCGTCGCCATGGCCGGTCGAGAGGTTGTCGTAGGCGATCGGCTCGTGTCCGGCTTGCGCGAGTGCCTTGCACGTATGGCTGCCGATGTAGCCCGCGCCACCTGTCACGAGCACTTTCATGCGACCGCTCCGGTCGGGCGCAGCACCGGCGCGAGCCACAGTTCGCGGCTGAAGTAGTCGACGGTCCGGCGCAGCCCTTCATCGAGATCGATCGCCGGTTGCCAGCCGAGCTCGGTCGCGGCGACCGAGATGTCGGGCTTGCGCTGGTGCGGATCGTCGATCGGCAGCGGCCGGAATACGATCTCCGATGTCGAGCCCGTCATCGCGAGCACTTGCTGCGCGAGCTCGAGCATCGTGAATTCGCCGGGATTGCCGATGTTGACCGGCATGCCGACGTTGCGCTCGGCGCTCATCAGGTTGAAGAAGCCGTCGATCAGGTCGTTGACGAAGCAGAACGAACGCGTCTGCCTGCCGTCGCCATAGATCTCGAGCGACTCGCCGTTGAGCGCGGCGACGATGAAGTTCGACACGACCCGGCCGTCGCGTGGCGACATGCGCGGGCCATAGGTGTTGAAGATGCGCGCGACACGCACGTCGATGCCGTGCGTGCGGTAGTAGTCGTAGCACAGCGCCTCGGCCGCACGTTTGCCTTCGTCGTAGCAGGCGCGCGGGCCGATCGTGTTCACGTTGCCGCGATAGGTTTCCGTCTGCGGATGCACGCCCGGGTCGCCGTAGATTTCGCTGGTCGATGCCTGGAACACGCGCGCACCGGTCTTGCGCGCGAGCGCGAGACAGTGGTTCATGCCGAGCACGTTCGTCAGCATCGTGTGCACGGGATCGATCTGGTACGTGGGCGGCGAGGCCGCGCACGCGAGATTCCAGATCTCGTCCACCTGCAGCTGGGGCAGGCCGAGCGACACGTCGCCCTTCACGAATTCGAAGCGGCCGGATGCCTTCAGATCGGCGATGTTGAGCTTGCGCCCCGTCAGCAGGCTGTCGACGCACGTGACCGTTGCGCCTTCCATGATCAGGCGCTCGCACACGTAGCTGCCGAGAAAGCCGGCGCCGCCGGTCACCAGCACGCGCTGACCGGCGCGCGTTTCGAGCGGTGCGCGGTCATTCATCGCCGTCTCCTTCGTCGAGCATATCGAGGAACCACAGGTCGATTTGCCCGACGGCGACGCGCACACGCTCCATCCCGCTGCACGGGTGCCGTTTCGGCAAGCGCCGGTCCGCCTGGTCCGATGTCGACGAAGCGCCACGACAGGCGCTCCGGTTTCGCTGACAACCCCGTTGATGCTTGAACGGCGCAAGCGCCGATCGATCGGTGGTGATCTTCATCGCCGTTTCCCCGACACGCTGATTGCGAGCGGCCACTGCCCGTGAATCGTGTGTGGTGGCGTGCCGCTCGGTAAGAGCCGGACATCAGGCAATCGGCATGCCATGGACGACGCGGTCCCGCCGGGCGCGGGCGCGGCGATGCCATCGCCGATCGACAGGCGTGCAGGCGTTTCACGCGTGAATCGTGGGGACAGGGGAATGACCCGGGCGAGCGCCGGATCAATGCGATTCGATACGACGAAACGCTCGATAAATCAGGCTTTTACGAGATTGTTAACGTAAAACGCATGCTTAATCGGCATGTTTCATCGATGAGAATCGGGCGAATAAATGCTTGGAAAACGTTGCTCGAATGTATCGCTTGTCAGGATGTCTCCGAAGTGAAAGGTGGAGCGCGCCGGAATGAAAAATGGCGCTGGTGGTTTTGTCGGGATTCCGCGTTTACATTTGTTTTAATTATTACGCCGGTAACGGCCGGGATGGCAACATTTTTCGTCGTGTGATCGTGTCGGTATTTTCACGGATGAATCAAATTCGTTTCGACGATCGGGGTGCGCGCGTGCCGGCGGCGCATCGAAGGCCGCTGCACGTGGCCCGGGAGCCACACGCCGGGCGAATCGATTCTCGTTCTTTTGGGACCTTAGCCTGGTTGCGTACATCGCGAAGCGTGGTTCGTCAGTGGAAATCTGGTTCCCGCCCAGCCGGCGCGGCTGGGCGCTTCTCAAGTTTGAAACACCCGTTCATCTTGCCGTCCGGCAAGGCTCCACGGGCCGGATTCGTCCGTCTAATCGCGGTATTGCTTCGCGACGCTCAATGATCGCGGCACGAGCGCAATCGTTGTCGCGATACATTCCTGAAACAAAAAATGACGTTTCCGGCGAAATGACCCGGTGTGGCGGCGATCTGCCGTGCGCAATGCGCGACGGGACAACATGTGGCACGCCGCTTGCGGTATTGGACGCATCGGCGAGCGGTCGACGCGATGCAACAAAGATGTGGGGGCGACCAACTCGTCTATAGCAGTCGGGGAAACGGCGATGAAGACCATAAGCAGTAGCGTGATCCGCGCGTATTTTGCGCACCAATGGGGTAGTCGGAGAAACCGGGGTGAGGCTCACGACGCAGTGCCAGCGTCGCGGGTATTCCATTGCCGCTTTTCCGGCCTCCGCACCGGCCGCGTGTCGGGGCAGTTGTCGCTCCTCGCGGCAACCGGGCGACAGCGGTGCTCGTTTTCATTCAGTTCACCCGGATTGGCCAGGCTGTTCGTGCCGGACAGCGTGATGCCGTCCCGTCTTCAACCGTGCAGAGCGGTTTCGATCGCGCCGGGCCAGTACCGGCGCCGGCCGGATTAGATCGAACGCAAGCCGGCCTTCGCCAGCTCAGGGAGCAAACATGCCATCTGTCTGCAATGCGGCACCGTCATCGCTCGGCTGACGAGCGCAGTTTGAACGGCTGTCGTATTTTGCGGTGGTATATATTCGCGCATTTTTGATTCCGGAAACGGATGCCAGTGCCGGTATCCGTTTTCGACGAGGTATCGAAAATCGTGAGCCGAGGGTGTGTTAATCATCCCGGTCGCGCAATTCACGGTGTTTTATTAAAAATTAAATGTTCATAAAAATAATAGAAAACACCTATCCATAAATTTTGGACAATCCAAAAACATAAAACTAGACTTCGGCTGTCAAAAATAACGAAGACTTGAAATTGCGAGGCAGTAAAAATTTCTTGATTTGATAGTAATCCTTATTTTTTAAGGATTGCTCGAGGCAGGAAGGTTGATGGCGTGCAGCCTTCCTTGCTCATTCTCTCCACGCCGTTATGGAGTCGACCATGAAGAAGCTTCTGATTGCAGCAGCAGTTCTGGCGGTTTCGGGTGCAGCGTTCGCCGCCAGCGGCACGGTGTCGAGCAGCAACTCGTCGAGCGGTGGCCAGACGATGGCCGGTGTTGCAGGCTTCGGCCATTTCACCGCAACCGATTCCGGCTCGGCACTCGGCGCAGCCGGCGCAATGGCGGGTGGCCCGGGCAGCGGTTCGATCTCGTACACGAACCACACCCAAACGTCGACCGTCGGCGGCTTCGGCTTCGGCGGCGCACAGGCTGGCGGCAGCAGCGGTGCGAATGCCGGTTCGATTGGCTGGACGTATCACCACTAAGCCGCGGCGCGTAGCGTTCGTCATTGGCTGGCGGTACGGATGCCGGGCTTCACCCCACCAGGGCGAGCCTGGCTCCGCCACCGCCGAACTCACTCACAGCAAGGGATTGCTATGAAAGCCAAAGTCATATTAGCGACAGCGCTCACCGTCCTATCGTCGGCCGCATTGGCAGCGGGTTCGTTCACGACCAACCAGACGCAATCCGTTGCCGCGGGTGTGTCCGGGTCGGTACTGGTCGGCTCCGGCAGCTATACGAGCAATTCGACGTCGACGGCTGGTGCAAGCGCCGGAAGTACCGTGACACCCGCTGGTTCCGTCGGCACGGCGTCCGCCAACCACAACTCGACCTCGACGGCCAGCGGTTCCGGCACGAACGGGGGCGCGTTCGCGGCAGGCGGCGGTATCGGTGCCGCAGGCTCGTACGGCGGAAACAGCAGCACGAACGAGAACGCCAACGCATTGTCGGGAGGGGTGACCGCCACGATCGTACTCGGCGCGAACCACTACACGGCCACGGGCGCGAACGACAACGGCATTGCCAACGCGGGTGCCGCTGGACTCACGGGCAGTGGTGGATCGGCTGCGATCACGGGTTCGAATCACTACAACTCGTCGACCGCGTGGAGTACCGGTCCGGCTGGTTCGCCGTCAGCGTCGGGCGGAAGCCAGGGCAGCTCGAGCGCGACCGGGAGCAGTCATTAGTCTGGTGTGGGGGGACCAGTTTCCCAGCGACGCTGGTCTCTTTTCCCGCACTGTTGTCACGTAAGGAGTTGGCATGAAGCAGAACCTGATTGCCGCCGCTCTGATGCTCGCGTCTCTGACGGCGTATGGCGCTGACCGTGCTGCCGATGGTGTGCAATCGACTATGCAGACGTCAAACAACCCTGACCAGACAACCAAACCGTCAGAACAACAAACGCTTTCGTCGGGCAGCGCCATCGGCGGACCGGACGCCCAGCAGTGGCAGGGCATGTCGGCCGGCTCGTGGTCCCAGCTGGGCAGTGGCTGGAAGCAGTTCGGGGAAGCAGCGAAATCTGAAGTCATTCAGGGGAATTAGCACGGTTGCCTGGGTGGGAGGTTTAACCTCGTCCGGAGAGTGAAATGAACAGCAACAGGATCAAGGTGGCATGCGCGGCAATGTTCGCGATGACCACGATCGGTGCCCAGGCGCAAACTGCCGACTCGACTTCGAGCGCGCAGTCGTCGACGTCGTCGACGGCCGTCAGCCAGGGTGGTGGCTCGAGCATGAACACGAACACCACGAGCTCGCGCGGCGGCAATGCCACCAGTTCCAGCGGGGTGCGCGGCAGCGGCAATTCGAGCGTGAACGTGAACGTGACGATGCCGTCCAGCACGAGCGGCGGCTCGAACGTGACGCCGCAGAGCGTAGGCACGCTGGCTTCGTCCGGCTCGCCAGGCACCAACCCGTACAACACCCAGACATCGGAAAACGTCAACTACTCGGGTACGCAGACGATCAAGACCAACCCGGCGATCCAGGCGCCGGGCCTCACGACCACGCTGTCCGACACCTGCATGGGCTCGGTGAGCGTCGGCGTGTCGTTCCCGGGGTTCGGCGCGACGGGCGGCACGACACTGGTCGACCAGGCTTGCGTCCGGCGTCTCGATGCGCGTGAATTCCGTGCGATGGGCCTGACCGACGTCGCGCTCGCGCTGCTGTGCCAGAGCGATGCGAACCGGCGCGCGGTGGAGGCGACCGGCCACCTGTGCCCGGGCACGACCGCGCCGCTCGCGCGTTCGAACGTGGCGCCGAGCGTCGAGGCGACCGTCGCGGACGACGTGAAGTATCGCGACCCGATCGTGCGCGACCGCATGGGCCTGCCGCCGCTCGGTTCGGCCGCACCGGCTCCTGCGCCGACGCGTCCGATTCAGACGACGTCGGTGCAGGCGGCGCCTGTGCCGATCCCGGTGCCTGTCCCGGTGCCGGCAGTCGCGCCGGTTGCCGCCGCACCGGCAGTCGCAGTGCCGGCCGTCGCGGCGCCAGCCGTTGCCGCCGCGGCACCGGCAGTGGCTGCGCAGGCAGCAGCAGCGCCCGCGGTTGCCGCGGCACCTGCTGTCGCCGCTGCACCGGCCGTTGCCGCCGCGCCCGCAGCAGCGGTCGTACCGGCGGCCGCGATGGCAGCCGTGCCGGCCGCGGCCGTCATTGCCGCGCCGGTGGTTGCCGACAAGGCCTCGCAAGCGCCTGCCGCACCGGTGGCCGACACGAAGGCTCCCGAGCCTGCGCAGCCCGTAGCCGACACGAAGGCCCCCGAGCCCGCACAGCCCGTCGCCGACACGAAGGCCCCCGAGTCTGCGCAGCCGGTTGCCGACACGAAGGCACCGGAGCCCGCGCAGCCCGTTGCCGACACGAAGGCGCCCGAGCCCGCCCAGCCGGTTGCCGACACGAAGGCCCCCGAGCCCGTGCAGCCTGTCGCCGACAAGGCACCGGAGCCGATGCCGGCCGCGACCGACAACGCAGCGCAGGCCGCCGGCGAACCCGTTGCCGAACCGATGCCGGCGGCTGCCGTCGTCACGGCGCCGGTAGCCGACGCAAAGGCTGCCGAGCCGGCCCCGCAAGCGGCTGTCGAAGCGCCCGCTCCTGAAGCTACACAGCCCGCCGCCGCAGCAGCGCCGGCCGACATGCCGGCTGCCGACGCGAAGGTGCCCGAAGCGGTCGAATCCGCTGCCGCACCGGCTGCGCCGCCCGCCGACATGCCGGCGTTGACCGACCCGGCCCAGGCGTTGCCGCCGGCCGCTGTCGACCAACAGGCCGCACCGGCTGCGCCGGTCGCGCCGGCGCCGGCCGTCATCTCGACGAGCACGTCGTCGTAAGTGCGCGGGGCCGCTTCCCGTGCGACCGGAACACCGGCCGCACGGGAGCCGTTCGGCCCCGATGCCCGACGATCGTTTCCGTTTGGACGGGTGTTGGTCCCATCCCCGAGGTCAACACCTCTTTTTGCCTGACGAGGATGCAAGGAGGCCTCAATCATGAGGATCTTTTTGGTCGCTTTGCTGCTGGTCAGCGTGCAAGCCGCTGCGCAGTCCGTTTTCCAGAATCCCGCAGTGTTCGTCATCCTGAGCGAGCAGACTGCCGCGAATGCCGTGAGCGTCCAGCAGGCGCTGACGACGCTCGGGCGCTCCGACAACACCGCTTGCGCGCCGATGATGATGGTCGGCGACCCGCAGATGATCTACATGATGCCCGAGGAGGGGCACGCGCCGTCGTGGCAATCGCCGGTGTATGGCCGCGGCGCACCGTTCGAAGCGCAGAACGGGCCGTCGTCGACCGGCAAGACGGTCGGCGCGATGCAGCACGCCGAGGACATGCAGACGCTGCCGTGGAGCGACGGGAGCGCGATCACGCAGAAGATCGCCGGCGAGTCGAACGTGATGGCGGCGGACCGGGTGAGCGACTGGCAGCGCAGCCGGCTCGACAAGATCGAGACGGCCCGCGCGGCTGACGTGACGGTAAACGGCAAGACCTATCGCGCCTATCGCGACGATCTCAACCGATCGGCGAAGCCGGTCATCGAGCCGCAGATCTACACGCAGCGCGTCGTGTTCTGCCGATAACGAAACATCGATTCGAGGACGGGGCGGCGCCGCGCCGCGGGACCACGGGGCCCCGCCACATGCGATCCGGCAACGGCCGTCCCGACATACAACTCTACGCGGCGAGGCCATCGTGAACTATTGCTGCCAGCTCAGAGTGTCAGGCCCGCAGGATGTCGAACGGGAGGCTGGCGCGATGTCGTTCGTCGCCGTCCGGCGCAATCATGTGGTGCCGTCGCGGCCGCTCGTCTACCTGTCGCAGCAGCACGATGCCGCGCTCGTCGACTGTCTGGCGTCGCGCGGCTGGGACGTGTGGCGCGCGAAAACCGTTGCGGACGCACTGAATCTCGTCAAGGCGAACCGCCCGCATGCCGGCATCGTCGATTTCGACAGTTTCGCGTCGCCCGACGTCGCGTCGTTCGAGGCGCTGCTGCGCGACCCGCGCGTCGGCTGGGTCGCGCTCGCCGACGACGAGCGGCTGCGCGACCTGTCGATCGCGCGCCTGATCCGTCATTGCTGTTTCGACTACGTGCGCAACGCGACGGCCTATACGACGATCGGCTATCTCGTCGGCCATGCGTACGGGATGCTGAAGCTCGCGGACGGCGATCCGGCTGCCGACACGGCGCCGCCCGGCGGCACGATGATCGGCTCGTGCGACGCGATGCGCCGGCTGTTCACGACGATCCGCAAGGTTGCGAACACGGACGCCACCGTGTTCATCGCCGGCGAATCCGGCACCGGCAAGGAGCTGACCGCGGCGGCGATCCATCAACAGTCACCGCGGGCCGATGCGCCGTTCGTCGCCGTGAACTGTGCGGCCATCCCGTCGACGCTGCTGCAGGCCGAACTGTTCGGCCACGAGCGTGGCGCCTTCACGGGCGCGCACCAGCGCAAGATCGGCCGCATCGAGGCCGCGCACGGCGGCACGCTGTTTCTCGACGAGATCGGCGACATGCCGTTCGAGAGCCAGGCGAGCCTGCTGCGATTCCTGCAGGAGGGGAAGATCGAACGGCTCGGCGGGCACATGTCGATTCCGGTCGATGTGCGGATCGTATCGGCGACCCACGTCGATCTCGAGGCCGCGATGCAGACAGGGCGGTTCCGCGCCGATCTGTACTTCCGCTTGTGCGTGCTGCGTATCGACGAGCCGCCGTTGCGCGCGCGCGGCCGTGACATCATGCTGCTCGCCGATTACGTGCTGCGGCGCTATCGCGGCGACAGTTCGCACCGGATCCGTGGCTTCACACCATGCGCGGTCGAGGCGATCCACAACTATCCGTGGCCCGGCAACGTGCGCGAGCTGATCAACCGGATCCGGTTCGCGGTCGTGATGACGAACGGGCCGCTGATCTCGGCAGCGGATCTCGAACTTCGCGCGTACACGTCACGGCAGCCGCCGACGCTGGCGGAAACGCGTCGGCAGGCCGAGCGGCGCGCGATCGAGGAAACGCTGATGCGCAACCGCCACCAGCATGCGGATGTCGCCGCCGAACTGGGCATTTCGCGCGCGACGCTGTACCGCCTGATGACCGCGCACGGGCTGCACAGCTGATGCGCGCTGGCGCGCGCCGCTCAAGACCGCGCGGTAGCGGCCGTTAAAGCATGAAATGACCCGTGCGGACCGCCGGCGCATCGATGCGCCGGCGGCCGACACGCGGCGCATCACGCTTATCCGAGGTTTATCGTGACGGAGTGCAGTTACTGCGGCAGGACGTTCCTGGTCGGCGGCCGGTCGATCGACGGCCGCCGCTATTGCAGCCGGGTGTGCGCGCACGCGCATCCGATCATCGTCGAGGCCGAACGCGTGCCCGACGCGAAGGTCCGGCAGTATGTCGACGACTGGCGCTACGGGCCATGCCCGATCTGCCTGCGCGAAGGGCAGCCGGTCGACGTGCATGCGTCGCATCGCATCGTGTCGCTGCTGTTCGTCACGCGCTGGGCGACGCGGCGCCACGTGTGTTGCCGCCGTTGCGGACGCAGGAAGCAGGCGGCCGCGCTGCTCGCGTCGGCCACGCTCGGCTGGTGGGGGCTGCCGTGGGGCATCGTGCTGACGCCGATTCAGCTCGTGCGCAACGCGCTGGGGCTGGCCGCGCGCGATCCGGAGGTTGCGACGCAGCAGTTCGAGGCGTTCGTCCGGCGCAAGCTGGCGGCGCGCCGACTCAAGCGTATGGAGCAGGGCGCCGGCACCTGACTCGCGCGCTTCCTCGCGCCGCGCCCGCTCAGGCCGGCCGCTCGAAGCCCGATGCGACCCAGCGTTCGGCGCTGGCCTTGTTGAGCTTGAACCCGGCCGACACCTTCGCTTCGGCCAGCAGGTCGCCATACGGATCGAATGCCTTCAGTTGCGCATACGGCTCGAACTCGTCCGGCACGATGTCGAGCGTGACCGACACATCCTGTTCGTCGTCGCCCTGGACCGTCACCTCCTTGTGCAGCATCGCGCGCCGCTGCTGCTCGTGCCGCATCAGCACCTCGGTCGCGGTTTTCACGAGCGTGCGGAACGCGTTCGCGTCCATCGGTTTCGGGTTCTTCTTGTCGCGGCCCATCGTCCAAGGCCCGACGAGTGCGGGCTCGGACTCGCCGTCCTTGATCATCTCGACGGCCCAGCCGTCGTCGTCTTCGTTCTTGATGATGCGGGCCGTCCAGCCGTTGTCGCGCCAGAGGCCGTCTTCGTGGATGGAGGTGTCGTCGGATTGCAGGTCGGATTCGGTCATGAGGAAAGCGGCGAGTACGGGCAGCCGGCAAAAGGGCGGTGGCGCACGGCCGGCATCGGCGCATCGCTCGCCGCCGGTGGCCCGGAGTGGCATGCAAAGGCGCAATTTTACCTGCTGGCCGCCCGCGTCGCGCGTAACGCAGGCCATTGGGCCGATGCCGCGACGGTCGGCCGCCGGCTGCCGGCCGCTGAAGCCGGGCAAATATCAAACTCGTATTACGCCTTCGGCGGCCGATTCAGATGCCGTCCGATATCCCGCCCGCGAGCAGGTTCATAGAATCGGTATTCAGGCTAAAAATAGCCTGGATGTCCTTTCAACGCCCAACCGGTCGCGCGCGTTCCGCGCGGCGCAGCCGGTGAACCATCAGGAACTGCGCATGAGGAAATTCAATGTTCGCATCGTCTTCGCGTACGACTGGCCGTTGACGCTGGCCGGCATCGAGCAGATCGCGGGCGGCACCTGCGCGATCGAACTCGTCGCGGTCTACCGGAGCGCGGCCGAACTGGTCGCATCGCTCGGCGGGGTCGACTGCGACGTCGTGCTGGTCGACTATGCGATTCGCGGCGATGCGCAAATGGACGGCCTCGCGCTGTTCAACTGGCTGCGCCGCACGCGGCCGAACGCCGGGATCGTCGCGCTGGTCGCGAACGAGAATCCGCTGATTGTCCGGTCGATCATCGGGATCGGCGGCGTGAACGTCGTCAGCAAGTTCGACGAGGTCGGCCACATCGTCACGGCGATCCATTCGAGCTACAGCGGCGGCGCGTACCAGTCGCCGGCCATCAGGCGCGCGGTCGACACGCTCGGCGAGCGGGGCGGGGCGCCCGTGAAGTTGTCGGCACGGGAGATCGAGGTGATCCGCCTGTATCTGTCGGGCGTGCCGATCAAGACGATCGCGCAGCGCCTGAGCAAGGGGAAGCAGACGGTCAGCGCGCAGAAGATCAGCGCGATGAAGAAGCTCGGGGCGAACAACGACGTCGAGCTGATCCAGCGAGCGGCCGGGCTGGGGCTCGGCACCGGTGCGGGCACGCCGCGGGCCGGCGGCGCGGGGTGAACACGCCCGCGTCGGTCGGGTGCCTTCAGGCCGGCAATGCGAACCGCGTGACGGCGTCGCGCAGTGCTTCGGCCTGATCGCGCAGCGAATGCGCGGCCGCCGCGGCCTCTTCGACGAGCGCCGCGTTCTGCTGCGTGACCTGGTCCATCTCGCCCACCGCGCGGTTGACCTGCTCGATCCCGGCGCTCTGCTCCCGCGACGCATGGCTGATTTCGTCGAGGATCTCGTTCACGCGCCGCACCGACTGCACGAGCTCGGCCATCGTCTCGCCCGCATGCGAAACAAGCGCCGCGCCGTGCTCGACCGTCTCGTTCGACGATACGATCAGCGACTTGATTTCCTTCGCCGCCGTGGCCGAGCGTTGCGCGAGCGAGCGCACTTCGGCCGCGACCACCGCGAAGCCGCGCCCCTGTTCGCCCGCGCGCGCCGCTTCGACGGCCGCGTTCAGCGCGAGGATGTTGGTCTGGAACGCGATCCCGTCGATCACGCCGATGATGTCGCCGATCTTGTGCGAGCGGTCGGTGATCTCGTTCATCGTGCGCACGACGTCATCGACCACCGCGCTGCCGCGTGTCGCGACCTGCGCGGCCTGGCCGGCGAGCGACGCAGCCTGCGCGGCGCTGTCCGCGTTCTGCTTCACGTTCGCGGTCATCTGGTCCATGCTCGACGCGGTCTGCACGAGCGCGGCCGCCTGTTCCTCGGTGCGCTGCGACAGGTCCGTGTTGCCGGACGCGATCTCGCTCGCGCCGACGTTGATGTTCTCGGTGCCCATCCGCACGCGCGACACCATGTCGATCAACCCGCCCTGCATCGTGTGCAGCGCATGCAGCAGGCTGCCGCGATCGTCCTGCTTCACGGTCACGCGCGCGGTCAGGTCACCCTGCGCGATGCGCTGCGCGGCGTCGAGTGCGACTTCGAGCTCGCCGCCGAGATTCGCACGCACGCTTTTCAGCACGAGCACCATCACGGCGGTCGCGAGCGCGCCGAGCACGGCCGTCATCGCGAGCCAGCGGCCGATGCTCGCGAGCACGGCCGAGCGGACGTCGTTCATGTACATGCCCGTGACGAGATACCAGTCCCACGGCGCGAAGCGTTGCACGGCGCTGGTCTTCGCCTGCGGCTTGTCCGCGCCCGGCTTCGGCCACAGATATTCGACGAAGCCCTTGCCGCCTTCCAGGTTGCCGGCCTTCACGATCTCGACGAACAGGTGCTTGCCGTCCGGGTCGGTGAAATTCGACACGTCTTTGCCGTTGAGCTCGGTCTTGATCGGGTGCATCACGATCACGGGCTTCGAGTCGTTGATGGAGATGTAGCCGTCGGCGCCGTAGCGCATCGCGGCGATCGCTTCGAGCGCCTTCTGCTTCGCATCGGCTTCCGGCAGCGCGTTCTGCTGCGACAGCTTGTAGTAGTGGTCGGTCACGCTCGCGGCCTGCGCGACCAGCGACGCGAGCTGGTCGCGGCGGTCCGCGATCATCGAGGCGCGCGTCTGCCATGCGCCGAGCCCGGCGATCACGAGCAGGCCGAGCCACAGGATGACGATCATCGAGGCGAGTTTCTGATTCAGGGAAAGGTTGCGCATGGTGTGTGGTCGGTCAGTCGAGAATGCTCGCCGGGGCGGCGTGACGGGGTAAGTGTCTTGACGGCGTCGAAGGTGCATCGCCGTAGACGGGTTATCCCTAGGAACCGGTACCGCGGGCCATGGCATCGATGCCGATGCGGGTATCTATGCATATGCATAACGGGCATCGCTATACTGTCGGGGCGATGGCTTGTGCGCTGCGCGTGCGGGATGGCGCCGGTGCGGCACTGAACGAAACCGAAAGGAGGCAACGATGCGAATTCTGGTGGTAGGGGCCGGCGCGGTCGGCGGGTACTTCGGCGGCCGGCTGGCTGCGGCAGGGCGGGATGTCACGTTCCTGGTGCGCGACGGCCGCGCCGCTGCGCTGGCACGCGACGGGCTGCTGATCCGCAGCCCGCGCGGCGACCTGACGCTTGCGAACGTGCAGACCGTGCGGGCGGCCGATGCGGACGCAGGCGTCGCGCCGTTCGATCTCGTGCTGCTGAGCTGCAAGGCATACAGCCTCGACGACGCGATTGCATCGTTCGCGCCATTCGTCGGCCCGCAGACGCTGATCCTGCCGATGCTCAACGGGATGCGCCACCTCGACGTGCTGCGCGACCGCTTCGGCGCCGCGCAGGTGCTCGGCGGGTTGTGTGTGATCGCGGCCACGCTCGATCGCGAGCAGCGCATCGTGCACCTGAACGACACGGCCGGGCTGTCGTTCGGCGAACTGGCGGGCGGCGAATCGCCGCGCGTGCGCGCGGTGGCCGACGTGTTCGGCGGCGCGGGCTTCGACGCGACGCTCAGCGACAACATCGCCGCACGGATGTGGGAGAAGTGGGTGTTCCTCGCGACGCTCGCCGCGAGCACGTCGCTGTTCCGAGGCTCGGTCGGCGACATCCTCGCCGCGCCGGACGGCCGCCGCCTGCTCGAGACGATGCTCGCCGAATGCAGCGCGATCGCCGAACACAACGGTCATCGGCCCGACCCGACGGCGATCGAGCGGATGCAGCGGATGGTGCTGACGCCGTCGCCGCTGACCGCGTCGATGCTGCGCGACGTCGAGAACCATGCGCGCGTCGAGGCCGATCACGTGATCGGCGACCTGCTCGCTCGTCGCGACCCGCAGGCGGCCGATCCGCTGTCGCTGCTGCGGATCGCGTACAACCACCTGAAGGCGTACGAGGTGCGCACGGCACGCGAGCACGCGGCCGCGTAAAGCCGGCGCGGGCGGCCGCCCGGCCGTTGCGCGCTGCACAAATTTGCCGTCCGGCGCCGTTTGCGGCCGGATTGCGCAAAAAAGTATCGGAAATCAGGCGTAAAGTTGGTGGAGCCGCGCGCTCGATCGACCTACATTGCTTCCCATGCGACCGGTCGCGTCGCCGCACGAAACACGGCAACACGCGGCGCACGTGCGCCATGCCGAACAGGCCGGCCAGCGATACATGGGAATGGAGACGCCAACATGATGCACCCCGATCTCGAAGTGGTCGACGTGCGACGCGACGAGTCGTTCAAGGTCTGGTCGCACGGCTACCCGTATCGCACGATCCGCTGGCACTTCCATCCCGAATTCGAACTGCACCTGATTGTCGCGACGCAAGGCAAGTATTTCGTCGGCGACCATATCGGTTCGTTCGGCCCCGGCCATCTCGTGCTGCTCGGCCCGAACCTGCCGCACAACTGGGTCAGCGACATGGCCGAAGGCGAAACCGTCGAGCGCCGCAATCTCGTGATCCAGTTCGACCCGGCGTTCGTGCGCCGCTGCATGGACGCGTTTCCCGAATGCCGTGACGCGCAGGCGCTGCTCGACGACGCGCGGCGCGGCGTTGGCTTCGATGCCGCGACGAGCGCCGCGATCGCGCCGCTGTTCGACGAACTGCTGGCCGCGCGCGGCATGCGCCGCATCGCGCTGTTCATGACGATCCTCGAACGCCTGTGCGGCGCGGCCGAACGCACGCTGCTCGCGAGCCCCGCGTACGACCAGGCCGACGTCACGCCCACGCGGCTCAGCCACGCGCTGTCGTATATCGGCAAGAACCTCGCGTCGGAGCTGCGCGAATCCGATCTCGCGCAACTGACCGGGCAGAGCGTCAGCGCGTTCTCGCGCGCGTTCCATCGCCAGACGGGCATGCCGTTCGTGCAGTACGTGAATCGTCTGCGGATTGAATCCGCGTGCCAGATGCTGCTCGCCGACGACGCGAACATCACCGACATCTGCTTCCAGGCCGGCTTCAACAACGTGTCGAACTTCAACCGCCAGTTCCGCGCGGTGAAGGGGATGGCGCCGTCCGAATTTCGCGCGCTGCAGCGCCTGAACGCGCGCAGCCGCGACCTGGCGCTGCACGCGGCGCCTACCGGCAACCCGATGCCGCCGCGCGTGCTGACCCCTGGCGCGCCCGAGCTCGCCCCGCAGCCCGGATGATCGCCGGGCCGTTGCCCGCCTGAGTTTTTCCCGACGTTTTACCCAGCCGATCGCGCCGCTCACGTCGCGAGGGGCTCACTCACCCACGAAAAAGCTGCACACAACTCCGGAGACACCGCCATGACGCATGCATCGCCCGCTTCATCCCCTCGTCGCGCCGCCCGCATGGCGGCCGTTGCCGCGCTCGCCGCCGCGGCCTGGCTGCCCGTCACGGCCGCGCAGGCCGCGCCGCTGCGGATCGGCATGACGTTCCAGGAGCTGAACAACCCGTATTTCGTGACGATGCAGAAGGCGCTGAACGACGCGGCCGCATCGATCGGCGCGCAGGTCGTCGTCACCGACGCGCATCACGACGTCAGCAAGCAGGTGAGCGACGTCGAGGACATGCTGCAGAAGAAGATCGACATCCTGCTCGTGAACCCGACCGATTCGACCGGCATCCAGTCGGCGATCACGCAGGCGAAGAAGGCCGGTGCGGTGGTCGTCGCCGTCGATGCGAATGCGAACGGGCCCGTCGATTCGTTCGTCGGCTCGAAGAATTACGACGCGGGCGTGATGTCGTGCGAATACCTCGCGAAGGCGATCGGCGGCAGCGGCGAGGTCGCGATTCTCGACGGCATTCCGGTCGTGCCGATTCTCGAACGCGTGCGCGGCTGCAAGGCCGGGCTCGCGAAATTCCCGAACGTGAAGCTCGTCGATACGCAAAACGGCAAGCAGGAGCGCGCGACCGCGTTGTCGGTCACCGAAAACATGATCTCCGCGCATCCGAACCTGAAGGGCATCTTCAGCGTAAACGACGGCGGCTCGATGGGCGCGCTCGCCGCGATCGAGGGTTCCGGCAAGGACATCAAGCTGACGAGTGTCGACGGCGCGCCCGAGGCGATCGCCGCGATCCAGAAACCGAACTCGAAGTTCATCGAGACGACCGCGCAGTTCCCGGCCGACCAGGTGCGCATCGCGCTCGGCATCGCGATCGCGCGCAAGTGGGGCGCGACGGTGCCGAAGGCGATCCCGGTCGACGTGAAGGTCGTCGACCGCGGTAACGCGAAGGGCTTCAGCTGGTGAACGACGTACGACGTGACGAGAAAGGCGGCGGCGCGGCCGGCGCCTTTCACACGGAGAAGCCGATGGACACGATACTCAGGCTCAGCCACATCACGAAAAGTTTTCCGGGCGTGAAGGCGCTGTCCGACATTCATCTGGAGATCGCGCGCGGAGAGATCCATGCGCTGCTCGGCGAGAACGGTGCGGGCAAGTCGACGCTGATGAAGATCCTGTGCGGCATTCATCAGCCGGATTCCGGCACGATCGAGATCGACGGCGCCGCGCGCCATTTCGCGGACTATCACGACGCGGTCGCGGCGGGCGTCGGCATCGTGTTTCAGGAGTTCAGCCTGATTCCGCACCTCGATGCCGTCGACAACTTGTTCCTCGGCCGCGAGCTGCGCAACTGCTGGGGCGCGCGCGACCGCAAGCGGATGCGCCGCGCAGCGGCCGCGATCTTCGCGCGGCTCGGGGTGGCGATCGATCTCGACGCGCCGATCCGCGCGCTGTCGGTCGCGCAGCAGCAGTTCGTCGAGATCGGCAAGGCGCTGTCGCTCGACGCGCGCATCCTGATCCTCGACGAACCGACCGCCACGCTCACACCGGCCGAAGCCGGGCACCTGTTCGCGATCATGCGCGAGCTGAAGCGGCAGGGCGTCGCGATGATTTTCATCTCGCATCATCTCGAGGAAATCTTCGCGGTGTGCGACCGCATCACGGTGCTGCGCGACGGCCAGTATGTGGCGACGACCGACGTTGCGCGCACGGACGTCGAGCAACTGGTGCGGATGATGGTCGGACGGCGGATCGAGAGCAGTTTTCCGCCGAAACCGGCGCGCGTGGCCGATGCGCCAGCCGTGCTCGAAGTCGATGCGCTGCAGATCGAACGCGATGGCCCCGTGAACCGCTTCACGCTGCATGCCGGCGAGATCCTCGGCTTCGCCGGGCTGGTCGGCTCGGGCCGCACCGAAACCGCGCTCGCGGTGATCGGCGCGACGCGCGTGCATCGCAAGGAAGTGCGCGTGCGCGGTGCGGCCGCGAAGCTCGCCGATCCGGCCGACGCGTTGCGCGCGGGTATCGGCATCCTGCCGGAAAGCCGCAAGACGGAAGGGCTCGTCACGTCGTTCTCGATCCGCGACAACATCTCGCTGAACAACCTCAGCAAGTACCGGTCGATGCGCTGGCTGATCGACCGCGGCAGCGAGGCGCGCACGACGCACGACGTGATGCGGCGCGTGGGCGTGAAAGCGTCGTCGATCCACACCGAAGTCGCGACGCTGTCCGGCGGCAACCAGCAGAAGGTCGTGATCGCGCGCTGGCTGAACCATCACACGTCGGTGCTGATCTTCGACGAGCCGACGCGCGGCATCGACGTCGGCGCGAAAGCCGAAATCTACGGGCTGATGCGCGAACTCACCGCGCGCGGCTACGCCATCATCATGATCTCGTCCGAGCTGCCGGAAATCGTCGGCATGTGCGATCGCGTCGCCGTGTTCCGGCAAGGACGCATCGAGGCGATGCTCGAAGACGACGAGATCGATCCCGACACGGTCATGACTTATGCCACGGCCGGCACGCGAGGAGCGACCCATGAACCTGCCTGATTCTTCTTCCACGCCTTCCACGACACTCGCGGCCGCCGCCGGAAACGGCGATGCACCGCCGCCGCGCGCGATGTGGGCACAACTGCGGCGCTCGACGCTGTTCTATCCGCTCGTCGGCCTGATCGTCGTGTGCATCGCGATGATGATCGCGAGCCCGAGCTTCCTGTCCGCCGCGAACCTCGAGAACGTGCTGCGCCAGGTGTCGATCAACGCGATCATCGCGGTCGGCATGACCTGCGTGATCCTGACTGGCGGGATCGACCTGTCGGTCGGCTCGGTGATGGCGCTCTCGGGCACGCTGGCGGCCGGACTGATGGTCGCGGGCGTCAACGCGGTCGCCGCGCTCGCGATCGGCATCGCGGTGGGCCTCGGCTTCGGCTTCCTGAACGGCGTGTTCGTCGCGTTCGCGGGGATGCCGCCGATCATCGTCACGCTCGCGACGATGGGCATCGCGCGCGGCCTCGCGCTGATCTACACGGGCGGCTATCCGATCGACGGCTTGCCCGACTGGGTCGCGTTCTTCGGCAGCGGCAAGGTGCTCGGCATCCAGGCGCCCGTGCTGATCATGCTGGTGGTGTACGCGATCGCATGGCTGCTGCTCGACCGCATGCCGTTCGGCCGCTACGTGTATGCGATCGGCGGCAACGAGCAGGCGACGCGGCTCACCGGCGTGCGCGTCGCGCGCGTGAAGCTGATCGTCTACACGCTGGCTGGGCTCACGTCGGCGCTGGCCGCGATCGTGCTGACGGGACGGCTGATGAGCGGGCAGCCGAACGCGGGTGTCGGATTCGAGCTCGACGCGATCGCGGCCGTCGTGATGGGCGGCACGTCGATCTCCGGCGGGCGTGGCGCGATCCTCGGCACGCTGGTCGGCGCGTTGCTGCTCGGCGTGCTCAACAACGGGCTGAACATGATCGGCGTGAACCCGTATGTGCAGAACGTGATCAAGGGCGGAATCATCCTGCTCGCGATCTACATCAGCCGCGAACGGTCGCGGTAACGATTCAATCGATCAGCAATCCCTATCATCAACGAAAGAGACAACTCATGACGACACCCGAAGCCCAGCCGCGGATGACCGCGGTCGTTTGCCACGGCCCCGAGGATTACCGCGTCGAGCAGGTCGCGAGGCCGCGACCCGGTGCGAACGAGCTCGTGATCCGCATTGCCGCATGCGGGATCTGCGCGAGCGACTGCAAGTGCTATACGGGCGCGAAGATGTTCTGGGGCGGCCCGAACCCGTGGGTGAAGGCGCCCGTGATTCCCGGCCATGAATTCTTCGGCTACGTCGAAGCGCTCGGCGACGGCGCGGCCGGGCATTTCGGCGTGGCAATGGGCGATCGTGTGATCGCCGAGCAGATCGTGCCGTGCGGAAAGTGCCGCTATTGCAAGTCGGGCCAGTACTGGATGTGCGAAGTGCACAACATCTTCGGCTTCCAGCGCGAAGTCGCCGACGGCGGGATGGCCGAATACATGCGGATTCCGCCGACCGCGATCGTCCACAAGATCCCGCTCGGCGTATCGCTCGAGGACGCGGCGATCATCGAGCCGCTGTCGTGCGCGATCCATACGGTGAACCGCGGCGACGTCCAGCTCGACGACGTCGTCGTGATTGCGGGCGCGGGCCCGCTCGGCCTGATGATGACGCAGGTCGCGCACCTGAAGACGCCGAAGAAGCTCGTCGTGATCGACCTGATCGACGAGCGGCTCGAACTTGCGCGGCAGTACGGCGCCGACGTGACGATCAACCCGAAGCGCGACGACGCGCGCGAGATCGTCAGGTCGCTCACCGACGGCTACGGCTGCGACGTCTACATCGAGACGACCGGCGCGCCCGTCGGCGTGAACCAGGGGCTCGACCTGATCCGCAAGCTCGGCCGCTTCGTCGAATTCAGCGTGTTCGGCGAGGATACGACCGCCGACTGGTCGATCATCGGCGACCGCAAGGAGCTCGACGTGCGCGGCGCGCACCTTGGGCCATACTGCTATCCGGTCGCGATCGACCTGCTCGCGCGCGGGCTCGTCACGTCGAAAGGCATCGTCACGCACGATTTCGCGCTCGAGGACTGGGACGACGCGATCCGCGTCGCGAAATCGCCGGAATCGATCAAGGTGCTGCTGAAGCCGGCCCGCTGATGCGGCAGGCATGCGCCTCACCGGAGACATCATGGAATACGTGATTGGCGTCGACATCGGCACGCAGAGTACCAAGGCGCTGCTGGTCGACCGGCATGGCACGATCGTCGCGCGGCGCTCGGCCGGCTACCAGCCCGACACGCCGCGCCCGCTGTGGGCCGAGCAGTGGCCGCAGGTGTGGTTCGACGCGGTGCTCGAATGCGTCGCGGGCTGCGTGAGCGACGCGCGTGCGCAGGGCGTGCCGGCCGACGCGATCCGCGCGGTGTGCGTGAGCAGCCTGTACGGCGGCTCGGGCATTCCGGTCGATATCGACATGCGGCCGCTGCATCCCTGCCTGATCTGGATGGACCGGCGCGCGACCGCGGAAGTCGACTGGGTCAACGAGCACGTGAACGTCGAGCGGCTGCGCGTGATCACGGGCAACGGTGTCGACAGCTACTACGGCTTCACCAAGATGCTGTGGCTGCGCGACCAGCGGCCGGACGTATGGGCGAACGTGCGCTATTTCCTGCCGCCGAACGCGTACGTGATCTACCTGCTGACCGGCGAGGTCGCGGTCGATCACAGTTCAGCCGGCAATATCGGCGGCGTGTACGACGTCGCGCGCCGCGAGTGGTCCGACGATGCGCTCGACATGCTCGGCATTCCGGCGACGATGATGCCCGAGCGGCTCGTCGATTCGACGGACATCGTCGGCGGCCTGCTGTCGCAATGGACGGAGCGGCTTGGGTTGCCGGCCGGCACGCCTGTCGTCGCGGGCGGCGTCGATGCGGCCGTCGCGACCTTCGCGGCCGGCGCGACGCGTACCGGGCAGCATGTCGCGATGATCGGCACCAGCATGTGCTGGGGCTACGTGAACCGGCACGTCGATGCGCGGCACGGGCTCGTCAGCATGCCGCACGTGTTCGACGGGCAGCGCGACCTGTACGTGTTCGGCGGTGCGATTACGGCCGGCGCGTCGGTCGCATGGTTCCGCGACCAGTTCTGTCAGGCGGAAATCGATGCGGCGCGCCTGCTGCCGCACGGCGATCCGCACGTGCTGCTCGAGCAGGCGGCCGAAAACGTGACGGCCGGCGCCGATGGCGTGCTGTTCCTGCCGTATCTGATGGGTGAGCGCAGCCCGGTGTGGGATGCGCAGGCAAGCGGCGCGTTCGTCGGGCTGAGTCTCGCGCATACGCGTGCGCACCTGTATCGCGCGGTGCTCGAAGGAGTCGCGTTCGCGTTGCGACACAACATCGAGGCCGGCCGCCGTGGCGCGGTCGCGCTGGACGATCGGTTGATCGTCGTCGGCGGTGCCGCGCATTCGGCGTTGTGGATGCAGATCATCGCGGACGTGACGGGTTTTCCGGTGTGGACGATCGAGCAGGATGTCGAAGCCGCGATGGGCGCCGCGCTGCTCGCGGGTGTCGGGGCGGGGCTCGTGTCGCACGACGATGCGCAGGGTGGCTGGGTCACACTCGTCGAGCGAGCGCGGCCCGATGCCGCCAGCGCGAACACGTACGACGCGCGTTTCGCGCTCTACACGGCGCTCTATCCGGCACTCAAGCCGATCATGCACCGGTTGGGCACATCATCATGAACACGCGATTCGATTTCAGCGGTGCGCGGGTGCTCGTCACGGGAGCATCGAGCGGGATCGGGCGCGCGTGTGCGGTCGCGCTGGCGCAGGCGGGTGCGCGGGTCGTCGCGGCGGCGCGCGACATGGCCGCGCTCGACACGCTCGCCGGCGAGACCGCGTGCGAGACGTTGCGTATCGATGTCGGTGGCGACGAGCATGCGATCGACTCGGCGCTTGCCGCGCACGATGCATTCGACGGCCTCGTCAATTGCGCGGGGATCGCATCGCTCGAGCCGGCTCTGGATGTCGGCGCGGAGCATTTCGATCGCGTGATGGCCGTCAACGCACGCGGTGCGGCGCTCGTCGCGCGGGCCGTCGCGCGCAAGATGATCGAACGCGACGGGCGCGGGGCGGCACGCGCACGGGGCAGCATCGTCAACGTATCGAGCCAGGCCGCACTCGTCGGCCTGCCCGCGCATCTGAGCTACTGCGCGTCGAAGGCGGCGATGGATGCGATCACGCGTGTGCTGTGCATCGAACTCGGCCCGCACGGCATTCGTGTGAACAGCGTGAACCCGACCGTCACGCTCACGCCGATGGCGCAGTTCGCGTGGAGCGAACCGGAGAAGCGCGCGCCGATGCTGGCCGCGATTCCGCTCGGGCGCTTTGCTGAGCCGGACGAAGTCGTCGAGCCGATCCTGTTTCTGCTGAGCGATGCGGCGTCGATGATCAGCGGCGTGTCGCTGCCGATCGACGGCGGGTATACGTCGCGCTAGGCCGCGTCACGCGGTGGTCGCGCATGACGGGGAATGGCGGTGAAGGCGCGGGGCGGCCGACGCGCGGCTAAACCGGGTCTTTGCTCGGCGGTCCGTCCGGTTGTTGCGGGTTGTCGTGATGACCGGGCGGCGACGACAGCGGGTCGTCTTCCGGATCGCGGTTCGGGTCGGCCGGTGGCTCGGGCGTCGGGGTCGTGTGGTCGGTCATGGAGAACTCGCGCAGTGCATGACGGCGGCGGCGCAGCGGGTGCGCCTCGTCTCCGTTATAGGCAATCGGGCGTGCGTTTGCAGCGGATTCTTGCGGCGGGTAGGCGATCGTCGGCGAAGTTCGTGCATTGGCGGTTTTCGTGCGGGATCGCGCCGGGGCGGGCGCCGCACGACCGCGGTCAGCGCAAATCCGCCGGCGTGTCGACGTCGCGCAGGATGCCGGGGTCGTCGACGTCGAGCAGCTTGACCGGCGCGCTGGCGAACAGCGCACGGGCGCCCGTGTCGCCGTCGAGCGCGGCGAGCGCATCGAAGTGGTGCGCGGCGAAACCGACCGGATGGCCGCGTACGCCGCGATGCGCGGGCGCGACGATCGAGGCGTTGTCGGCCTCGAGCGCGCGTGTGACCGATTCGTACGTGGAAGCCGCGATCCAAGGCATGTCGCCGAGCGCGACGAGCCAGCCGCTCGCGTCGGGCGTCGTGCGTACGCCGACGGCGAGGCTTGCGCCCATGCCGCGCAACGCGTCGGGCGCATAGACGACCTGACAGCCGGCTTCGTTCAGCAGAATCGCGAGTTTCTCGGCGCCAGGGCGGACGACGGCGATCACGTCGGCCGTGGCCGCCGCGAGATGGCGAGCGGCGGCGACCGCAACCGGCGTGCCGTCGGGCAGCAGCGCGAGCAGCTTGCTGTGCAGGCCGCTCGGGTCGAAGCGTTGACCAAGGCCGCCGGCGAGCAGGACGCCGGTGGCGAGTGACGCATAGGACATCGGCGCGGGGGGAGTGAGGCAGGTGCCGCGATTGTGCGGGAGCGGACGGGGATCGGCAAGTGAGGATGTTACCGATTCGCGCCCGTCAGGTCGGAAAGACCGTCATCGCGATGCTTCGTCGAGCATGCTTTCCTCGACGGGACCGTAAATGGCGTGCGATTCGTTCTGGATGACGGCCCAATATCAGTGAAATGTCGACGGCGGCGCCGGTCGGATGGGCGGCGACTTCGGGCGGCGCGATATAGCGGCTCGCGAGTTCGACCAGTGCGTCGTCGGACGGCAGCGGATTCAGCGTCGCGCGCAATTGCGCGAGATGGCTCGCGAAGTACTCGCGCTGCAGGGCGAGCGGACGATAGCCTTCCTTCACGTACAGGCGCAGGCCGGCGGTGAGCGCGTGCGTGGCGGCCACCAGCCGCTCGGCGATGCCGCGGCGCACCTTCAGGAAATGCGGGCTCGTGTTTTCGACGACGCTGCGGGTGAGGTCGACGGCGATGCGTTCATCGTAGGTGGCGAGATCGACAAACCCTTCGTGCGACTCCATCAGGGCGATCGACCGGACGGCAGGATCGGAGAGCGGTATCACGGTAGCGGGCAGGCAGGCGAGATGGCGATTGCGGGTCACGAGCCGATGCGGTGAGGCGGCTGTGGTCGTTTTGGTCAGACGAATCGCCAATATGCCAGAGTCCGGCCGAGAACGTGCGGCGGTTGGGTACGCGGGCGGGTGGCGCTCACCAGAGCGTTTTGACATGAGCGTACGCGCGGATTTTTTCGTCGCGGGTGATCAACTGCGCGCCAAGCCGACGCGTGGTCGCAACGATCATGCGGTCGGCCGGATCCTTGTGGAAAGTACCGGGCAGGTCGGTGGATTTCGCGGCGATGTCGGCATCGACGGGCACGAAGCGCATGCCGTCGATCTGCGCGACGGTGGCGAGCCACGCGTCGACATCCATCGTCAGCGCGAGGCGGTCGTTGCGCACCAGCATCGCAATCTCCCACGCGGAGATCGCGGATGCGGCGAGCGCACCTTCGCTCCGTGCGCGATCGATCGCGCTGCGCGCTTTCTTGCTGAGCGAAGGATCGCCCGCCACCCACCACACCAACGCATGCGTATCCAGCACAATCACCGCGACGCCTCCCAATCATCTTCCGCAATCGGATCGAGAGGATTGTCGTAGCGCATGACCGAGCCGCGCAATATGTCCAACGGCTGAGCCTCGCGTGCGTGATACGGCCTGATCTCGAGCGTCGGCTTGCCGTGGTCGGTGACGATCAGGCTTTCACCCGACGCCTCGACGAGCCGGAAGTATTCGAGCGCGCGAGCCTTGAATTCGGATTTCGATACGGGAGCGTGCGGCATCATGATATGAGCATGGTCATTTGACGATGGTCATTTTAGTCATGGATTCCGACACGGCGCAAGCGCCCGGGACAGACAGTGTTACCCGTTCGCGCTACGCGTCCGCCCACTTCCTCAACAGGTTGTGATAAATCCCCGTCAACGCGATGACCATCGGATCTTTCGCGCCTTTTTCCGCGGAAAGCGCCTGAATCTGCGTATCGAGCTGGAACAGCAGCGTGCGGTCGCCGTCGTCGCGCACCATGCTCTGGATCCAGAAAAACGACGCCACGCGCTCGCCACGCGTCACCGGTGTCACGTGATGCAGGCTCGACGCCGGATACAGCACGAGATCGCCGGCCGGCAGCTTCGCGCGATGCACGCCGTACGTATCCTCGACACACAGCTCGCCACCGTCGTACGCATCGGGTTCCTCGAGAAACAGCGTCGCCGACAGGTCGCTGCGCACGCGGAAATCCGTGCCGCGCAACAGCCGGATCGCGTTGTCGACGTGCGTGTCGAACGTCTCGCCACCTGCGTAGCGATTGAACAACGGTGGAAATACCTTCAACGGCAGCGCCGCCGAAAAGAACAGCGGATTGCGTGCGAGCGCATCCTGGATCGCGTCGCCCACCGCGCGTGCGGCAGGCGATCCTTCCGGCAATTGCCGGTTGCGTTTCGCGAGCGCCGACTGCGCGCCGGACGTCGCGTTACCGTCGACCCACTCGGCCGCATCGAGGTGGTTGCGGCATTGCGCGACCTGCGCCGTGGTCAATACGCCGGGGATATGAAGCATCATGTTGCGGATTCCATGCTGTGCGGCTGCGGCTGTGGTTGCAACTGCAGCGCCGCCGCGCGAAATGCGTCGATCGGCGACGACGCGAGATACGCGCGCATCTTCGCGACGAACGCGGGGGTAGCGGTAGCCGGCACGCGTGCGAGCCACGCGAGCGCATCGTCGATGTGCCCGCGCTCGGCGAGCAGCCGTGCATGGTTGAACTGGCCGCGGAAGTCGCCGGCAACGGCGGCGCGGCGATAGTGCTCGAATGCGGCGTCGGTGTCGACCGCGACGACCCAGCCATCTTCGTAGAAGCCGCCGATCAGGTTGATCGATTTCGCATGGCCGAGTGCGGCCGCACGGCGGAACCAGTCGAGCGCGTCGGTGCGGTTCTCGTCGACGCCGTTGCCGAGCGCGAGCGCCGTCGCGTAGTTGTACATGCCCCAGTCGAGCCCCGCCTGCGCGGCGAGCCGGTACCAGTACACGGCGACCGGCGCGCACGCGGCCGTGCCCCAGCCGAACTCGTAGCAGCGGCCGAGCATGTTCATCGCCATCGCGTGGCCGGCCCGCGCCGCGTGCCGGAACCAGTTGAACGCGGCCGCCGGATCGCGCGCGACGCCGTGCCCGTCGAGTAGGTACTGCCCGTAGACGGCCTGCGCATCGACGATGCCGTTGTCGGCGGCCGCCGCGACCCACGCGGCGGCGCGCTCGGGCGGCCCGGCCAGGATGTCGGCGAACTCGCGCGGCGAAACCGACGCGAGCGCCTTCAGCGACACGGCCTCCATCGATCAGTAGCGCGCGTTCAGCGTCAGGAACGCCGAGCGGCCCGGTGCGATCGACGCATAGTGCGCCGGGTACGCCTGATCGAAATACGTGCGGTTGAACAGGTTGTTCACGTTCAGCTGCAGGTCGAGCTTCTTGTTGATCCGGTACTGCGCCATCGCGTCGAAGCGCCAGTAAGAGGGCACGGCACGCAGGTTGGCGGGATCGCCGAAGACTTCCGACATGTAGAACGCACCGCCGCCGACCGTGAACTTCGGCGTCACGTCGTAGTTCGACCACATCGTGAGGCTGTGCTTCGGCGTGTTCGGGAAGCGGTTGCCGTTGTTCGCGCTGTCCTTGCCGTTGTCGCGCAGCTCGCTCTTCATGTACGTGTAGCCGCCGAACACCTGCCACTGCTTCGTGATCTGGCCGGCGAGGCCGAGTTCGAGACCCTGCACGCGCTTGTTGCCGACCATCGCGTACTGGTTGTTCGGCAGCGTCACGCGCGCATTCGTCGTGTCGATCTGGAACAGTGCGGCCGTCAGCGACAGCTTGTCGTTCAGCACGTTCCACTTCGTACCTAGCTCGATGCTGCGGTTCTTTTCCGGCGACAGTTGATCGGCGTTCGAGCCGACGCCGCCGCGGCCCGGCGTGAGCGACTGCGTTTCGCTGCCTTCGCCGAGCAGCATGCCGGCCGGCGTCGACGACGTCGCGTACGACGCGTAGATGCTGCCGTTCTGCGCGGGCTTGAACACGAGGCCGGCCTGCCAGTTCACGAGCGTGTCGTCGCGCGTGGTGGTCTTGCCGCCGTTTGCCTTGGTGTCGGTGAAGCGGGTCGAGTAGTCGTCGACGCGCACGCCGGCGTTGACCTGCCAGCGCGGCGTGATCTCGATCGTGTCGAAGCCGTAGATCGACTTCGTCGTGGTCCGTGCATGCGCGTAGTCGTTGTTGCGCGTGATCGAGCCGGCCCACGGATCGTTCGGGTTCGGCGACCACAGGCTCGTGCAGTTGTAGCCCGATGCGGCGCCGATGCCTTTCTGGCAGATCTTGCCGGTGTCGGTCGCGACGTTGTACGAGTCGCGCTTGCCCCATTCGCGCGACAGTTCGATGCCGGTCGTGAAGCTGTGCTTGAACGGGCCCGTGCGGAATTCGCCGAACAGCTCGGTCAGGTTCGCGAGGCTGTTGATCGAGCTGGCGCGGTTGTTGTTGCGGCGCCAGACCTTGCCGTTCACCACGTTGCCCTGGCTGTCGTCCGGCTGGGTCCAGATGTAGTCCTGCGTCGATTCCGTGTAGCGCGTGGTGTTGCGGATCGTCAGCGACGACGTGATGTCGTGCTCGATCTTGATCGTGCTGATGTCCGACGTGGTCTTGCGGAAATCGCGGTCGATCAGGCCGTAGAAGTTGTGGCGATCGACGGGCGCCGGATAGATCGTGTCGACGTTCGCGGGCTTGTTCGACGTCGTATAGAAATACGGGATGCCGCTGTCCGGCATGTCGTCCGTCGACAGGTGGTAGTAGCTTGCGGTCACGCGCGTCGGCGTGCCGAGGCCGAACGCGATCGACGGCGCGACGCCCCAGCGCTCGTTGTTGACGGCGTCGCGGCCGGCGACGTCGTTGTTGTGGCTCATCAGGTTCAGGCGGAACGCGGCGTGATCGGCGAATTGCCAGTTGCCGTCGGCCGTGAAGCGGCGATAGCGGTCGGTGCCGAGGCCCGCGCTCGCGGCGGCCGTCGTGCCGAGGTGCGGGGCCTTCGTGATCAGGTTGATGCTGCCGCCTGCGCCGCCGCGGCCGCCGTATGCGCCGTCGGAACCCTTGGTGATCTCGACGCGCTCGGTGTTGAAGATCTCGCGCGTGGTTGCGCCCGTGTCGCGCATGCCGTCGACGAACATGCTGCCTTGCGTGTCGTAGCCGCGGATGAACGGACGGTCGCCGAGCGGGTTGCCGCCTTCGCCGGCGCCGAACGTGATGCCGGGCACGGTGCGCAGGGCTTCGGTCAGCGTCGACGCGCCGCTGCTCTGGATCAGTTCCTGCGGGATCACGGTGACGGACTTCGGCGTGTCGACGAGCGGTGCGGTGAATTTCGCGGAGGCGGAAAAGTCGGCCTTGTAGCTGTGCTCGGTCTTGCCCTGGATCTCGATCGGCGCGAGATGGCCTTCGGTGCTGGCGGGGGCGGGCGGCGGCGTGCCGTCTGCCGCGAATGCCGGGCTTGCGGCGAGCACGCTGCACAGGGTGGTGAATTTGCCGAGCTTCAGCTCGTCGGGACGTGACTTCATGGTGCGCTTCGACCTCGCGGTGTGGCCCCGGGGCGGTGCGCTGCGGAAATGTGCACGCCATCGGGAATTATTACGATTTGTTTTCAGGCGGCATTCTATGTAATTTCAAGTTAAATGAGAAGCGTTCGTGTTCTCGTTTGTTGGGGAATTGTTGACGAATGTGAAAGGGGCGTGTGGCGGCGAGATTGGCCGAATGGCCGGATATGAAGGGCTTGTCGGGCCGGTTAGAGTGGCTGTGTCGCGATTCACCCGGTATGACAGCAGAGTGCTAACATGACTGCATTGAAAGCAATCTTGACGAGGCGCATCATGCCGGTGATCACCGTTCGAAATCTGCCCGATGAAGTGCATCGAGCTCTTCGCATTCGCGCGGCCCAGCATGGCCGCAGCACCGAAGCCGAAGTACGCGACATTCTCGAACAGGCCGTTCTTCCAGGCGGGCGGCTCAAGCTGGGAACGATGCTGGCGGCAATCGGGCAGGAGGCCGGCGGATTCGATTTCGACGCCCAACGCGACAAGACGCCTGCCGATCCGATGAGCTTCGAATGATCCTTGTCGATACGAATGTCATTTCCGAACCGCTACGACGCGAGCCGAGCGCGGCCGTGATCGAGTGGCTCGATGCCCAGAATGTCGAGACACTGTTTCTGGCCGCGACCAGTCTCGCGGAAATACGGTTGGGCGTGGCTGTATTGCCCGAAGGGCGCCGGCGAGAGTGGCTGCATCAGAGCATCGAGCAGCGCGTGCTGCCATTGTTTCGCGGCCGGATCCTGCCATTCGACGATGCTGCGAGCAAAGCGTATGCGAGCCTTCGTGCACGCGCACTTGCCGCGGGTGCCGCAATCGCGCCTTCTGATGGTTTTATCGCCGGCACGGCCGAGGCGAACGGCCTGATCGTTGCCACGCGCGACGTCACGCCGTTCGAGGCGATGGGAATTCGCGTAATCGATCCGTGGGCGCGCTAGCGCGCGCGGCTGCCGCTCCCGCAGGCTGCGCCCCAATTGAAAAACGCGCCGTACGATGCGGCGCGTTCTGCTTCAGGCGAGCGCGCTCGCCAGCCTGAAACGATGGCAAGCGGGCGCGAGCGCCTGGATGCGGTTCAATCGACGCCGTGAAACACCGCGTCTTCCGGCCCGAGGTAGGCCGGCGGGCGCCACGTCGCGTCGCGCATCGAATGCTGGACGAGGTTCTCGACGCCGAGCAGTACCGCGAAGATCGCCATCCGCACCGGAATGCCGTTGTCGGTTTGCCGGAAGATGGCAAGGCGCGGGTCGCGGTTCAGGTCGACCGACAGGTCGTTCGCGCCGGGCCGGCTGTCGCGCGGCAGCGGGTGCATGATCAGCGTGTCGGGCTTGCACACCGAGTCGACGAGCGCCTGGTTGATCTGGAAATCGGGCGTGTAGCCTTCGAACGATTCGTCGGTGAAGCGCTCCTTCTGGATCCGCGTCGCGTAGACGACGTCCGCGCCGCGCAGCCCGGCCGCGAGGTCGGTGGTCTGCTCGACCACATGGCCGTTCGTCGCGATCTGGTCGACGATGTAGGCCGGCATCTCGAGCGTCGGCGGCGACACGAGCGTGAACTTCAACCCGCGGTACAGCGCGAGCAGCTTGACCAGCGAATGCACGGTGCGGCCGTACTTCAGGTCGCCGACCAGTGCGATGTGCGCGCCGTCGACGATCTTGCCGAGCCGCGAAAACTCGCGCTGGATCGTATAAAGATCGAGCAGCGCCTGGCTCGGGTGTTCGCCGGGGCCGTCGCCGCCGTTGATCACGGGCAGGTTGGTCGCGCGCGCGAACTCGGCCACCGAACCTTTCTCCGGGTGGCGGATCACGAGTGCATCGACGTAGCCGGCCATCACGCGGCTCGTGTCGTAGATCGATTCGCCCTTGGCCATCGACGAGAACGTGAAGCCCGTCGTGTCGCACACCGAGCCGCCGAGCCGGCAGAAGGCCGCGCCGAACGATACGCGGGTGCGCGTGCTGGCCTCGAAGAACAGGTTGCCGAGCACTGCGCCTTCCAGCACGCGTGAAATCTTGTGGCGTCGCGCGATCGGCTGCATCACGTCGGCCACGCGGAACAGCGCCTCGACCGAATCACGCGAGAACTGGTCGACCGAGATCAACTGCGGCTTGCCTTCAAACAGGAACTGCTTCGAGAGCCCCTGTTTGTCTACGCTTTGCGTATAGTCTCCGCTATCCGGCGCCGGGCGCTCGACGATTTCCGACACGAAGCGCTCGACGATCTCGGGCATCCCGCGCGATTCCTGCGAGTCGTCGGGCAACAGCCAGGTATCCAGTGCCCGCCGGCTGACGCCGATGCGATTGGCGAACGCTTCGCGGGTCATGTTGAGGCGGCGCATCGCGTCGCGGAGGAAGGCTTGCTGGGGAACGGTCATCGGCGGCTCCTGACGGAAAATATACGCGGTGCGTATATTAGTTCCTGGCGCAATGAAGTCAAGGAAAATCTGCTCGAACGGGCTGTGTGGCGCGTGTCACACGTGGTGGCGTCGTACTGGCGCGCCGCGTTCGTCTCCGTATAATCAGGTCAGGCCCCGTGCCCGGCATCGTGCCGGGCGCCATGCCGCAAACAATTCGCCCGGTCGGGCTTGCTGATTCGAAGGAGAATGAGAATGACGCGTACGATTGCTGCAATGCTGCTGGTGGTGACCGCCGCGCTCGCCGGTTGCAACACGGTCGCCGGCATGGGCCAGGACATTTCGAAGGGCGGCCAGGCGATCAGCGATACGGCTGAAAAGGCCAAGTAAGCCGACCAGTTCCGGAATGCAGAAGGCGCCGGGCCGTCCCGCAATTGCGGGGCGGCCCGGCGCCTTTTTTTCGGCCGGTGCCGACGCTCGCGGCGTCAGGCGTGTTCGACGAACGCGTAGCGGCCTTCGACTTTGCGCGGCGTGAACCAGCCGTAGTCGGGGAACATCCGGTTGCGCACGTACCAGACGTAGCCCACCAGCAGGGCTGTAATCAGGAGACTCGGCAGCGCGGTCGACGGATCGCGCCCGAGCTCGGCGATGGTCTTCGGCAACTGCAGCAGCGACAGCAGGATGAACGCGTGATAGGCGCCGACGCGATGGGTCGCGAAGCCCCAGATGAACAGCAGCGACAGCGGCACGGTCAACGCCAGGAACACGGCCACGAGGCCCGTGCCGGCGCCGCTTGCGAAGAAGTAATACGCGAGCATGAGGCTGATCGCCAGTTGGGCGATACCGAGCGCGATCAGGATCCGGACGTGCACCTTGTTCTTGCGGCAGCGCTCGGGGTCGGGGCGCGATGCGATCAGGTGCGCGAGCACGCGATCCTTGAGCCCCTGTCCGGACAGTTCGGCCAGTGCGTCGGCCTTCCTCGTTCCCGCGGAGAGCAGCACCGCGATTCTTGTTTTGGCTTCCTTCCTGTTCATTGCGTGGCGGATTGTTGTTCGATGGTTGTCAAAGGTCCGGCCACGCGAATATTGCATCTTGCGGAGTGGTGCGCAATCGATTTGCGGCACACGGACACATTCCTACAGTCGCCGGGGCGCGCGGGCCAGGGGCCATGTGAAGGGAAGAAGTGGCTGTCGTTGCCGCAATCCCGCGACGACCGCGGTCAGTCGGCGGCGGTTTGTGCGGCGGCGGGTGCGGGGCTGTCCGGCAGCACATCGTGCGTGTCGGCGAGCCGCTCGCGCCGCCGCGTCGCGCCGACGAGCATGCCTGCAACGACGAGCGCGATGCCGGCGACTCGCGTGACGTTCAGCGTTTCACCGAACAGCGCGACCGCGAACAGCACGGCCGAGACCGGCGCGACCGCCGTGAACAGCGCAGCCTCGGTTCCGCTGGTGCGCGCCGAACCGGCGTACCAGCACAGGTAACCGAGCACGGTCGGCACCAGCGCGTAGTAGGCGATTGCCGACACGGCGCCGACGGTCCAGCCGTCTGCGACCGCGCGCCATTCGAATACCGCCGGCACGAGCGCGAGCGCGAAACCAAGGCCCGACATCGCGGTGGACAGCACGAGCGGCGGCAGCGGCGCGGCAAGTCGCCGGTTGAGCAGGATGAATACGGCTTCGCAGGCGACCGCGGCCAGCACCAGTGCATCGCCGGCCAGCGTCTGGAGCGACGGCATCGCGTGGCCGGGGGCGAACGTGACGAACAACACGCCGGCCGTGGCGAGCGCGGCGGCTGCCCAGTCGCGCGGCGTCTGCCGCTCGCGCAGCACGATGGCCGCGATCAGCGTCGACATGGCCGGCAGCGTGCCGAGCATCACGCCTGCATCGAGCGGCGACGACAGCTTCGTGCCGCTGATCAGCAGCACCGTATAACCGACGCCGCCTGCCGCGGCCTGGATGACGAGCAGGACGGCGTCGCGCGCGGAAACGCGCGGCCAGCGCATCCGTTGCGCGCGCATCAGCGCGAACAGCAGCGGCGTCGCGATCAGGAAGCGCAGCGCGGTGGCCGCGAACGGCGGCAGGCCGCCGGCCGCGAGACGGCTCGCGATGACGGTGCTGCCGACGCCCGCCATCGCGGCGGCGAGATAGAGATAGCCAATCAGTCGGGTCTTCATGCACCGCATCGTCGCGTACGGCGGCAACGTGCGTCTTGAACGAAATTGCAGCGGGCAGGCACGTTGAACGCGGTGCGTGCGCTGGCGATATGGGGAACGGTTGCCGTCGCCGTGGCAGCCAGCGCCGAATGCGGTGTGGCCGGTGGCACGTTGCGCCGGGAGCGCGCTGGCGTCAGGCCGCCTGCGCAAACCGCCCCGGCGTGATCCCGAACTGGCGTGCGAACGCACGCGTCAGGTGGCTCTGATCGGCAAAACCGGCTTCGGCCGCGGCATCCGCGATCGGCATCCCGCTGGCGAGCAGCGCACGCGCCAGCCGGGCGCGCGACTGGATCAGGTACGCATGCGGCGTGATGCCAAGCTCGCGCGCGAAGCCGCGCAGCAGCTGGAAGCGGCTCACGCCGCTCAGGCCGGCCAGTTCGGCGAGCGAAACGGGGGCGGCCGGCGCCGCGTCGAGCCGCTCCCGGGCGACGCGGATCGCCGGCGCGACGCCGGACGCAGGCAGCGTGCGGTTCGCATGCCGGGCGAGCAACCCGGCGACGAGCATCACGAGTGCCTCGTCGCGGGCGAGCGGCCGGGATTCTCCCGCGACGATGCGAGCATGCAGCCTGCCGACGGCGGCTGCGAGCCGCGCGTCGCGCACGGCCGGGTGCACCAGCTCGACGCCGCCGAGGCCTTCTTCCGCCGCGACGCCCGCGACCAGCGCCGGTGCGAGGTACAGCATCCGCCAGCGCCGGCCCGTGCCGGCATCGATCGGTGAGCCGTCGTGCACTTCGCCCGGGTTGACCATGATCGCGTCGCCGGCCAGCGCGTCGACCTGCCCGCGGCCGCTCCACGACCGGTGCGCACCGCTGACAATCACGCCGACCCCGAATTCGTCGTGCGCGTGGCGCGGGAACGCGCGGTCGGATTCGAGGCTGATCGCCTCGATGCCTTCGCCGGTGCGTCGGTAGTGGGTGACACGGTGCATGTGCGCTCCTCGCGCCGGTCGCGGCGCGGATGACGTGCACTTTAGCGCGTTCCGGCGCCGCGCGCCCTTCATCCTTTTGGCGGATACCGCGCGACGCACGCAGCCCGCACCATGTACACATCGGCAGCGTACACGGCCCGCCGGGCCTGAAGCTGCGCGGGAGACGGCAGGTGGAACGACAGGATCCGGTATTCATTCAGGTTGGCGCGCTCGCGGACGGCTTCGCGCCGGAAGCGAACATCCTCGCGTCCGTCGACGCGCTCGCCGGGCGAACGCTCGCACTCGGCGACGCATCGGGCGCATGGCGTGTCTATTCGTTCGAGCCGGGCGCGCTGCAGTGGCGTGACGCGGCGACCGGCACGGGCGGCCGCGAGCCGTGTCGCGTGACGCGGTTGCGCGACGGGCTGTACTTCGTCGACTACATCGACACGGCGGCGCGCGCGACGTCGGCCAGTCTCGTGATCGATCTCGACAATGGCGTCTGGACGTCGGTCGTCGGCGTGCTGCCGACCGAAGCCGACACGCGCATCGATGCATTCACGCGCGTCGCACGCGGGCTGCCGCTGACGGGTGTCGACGCACAATTCCGGCACGGCACGCTCGGTGGTCACGCGCAGCCGGGGCCGCTGCACGCGCCCACGCGCGAGCTGATCGGCAAGCGGACGATGTACCGTTACAGCCCGACCGAATGCTACGAGCACATCTACCTGAACGAGAACTTCTACGCGTGGCAGTGCCTGCAGGGCGTCGAAGGCGGGCTGGCCGATGTCGACCGTTGCCATTACTTCAGGATCGCCGACGAACTGTATCTGTTCGTGTGGCGCGAAAAGGTGGTGCCGACGCTGGGCGTCGTCCTGATCGACCTCGCGCAGCGCAAGACCGACGGCAAGATCTTCGGTTATCAGGGCGGCGATTTCGGGTCGCTGTCGAACTTCCAGATCGGCGCTTACGCGCAGGTGCTGAACGAAACCGTGCATCCGCTCGGCGGCGAGGCGCAGCGATGAATGCCGTGCTGGGCAGCGGCCGTGTGCGGGCGGATTTCAGCGGGCGTGTCGTGCTCGTCACGGGCGCCGCGCAGGGGATCGGCGCGGCGATCGCACGCCGTTTCGCGGAATCCGACGCGTTCGTCGCAATCGCCGACCTGAACGGCGACGCGGCGGCGGCGCAGGCCGATGCGCTGGCCAGTGCGGGCGGCGATGCGCGCGCATACCGCGTCGACGCAGCCAGTCGCGACGAACTGGGGGCACTCGTCGCGGCGGTCGAGCGCGACGGCGGCCGGCTCGACGTCGTCATTCATAACGCCGCGTATTTTCCGCTGACACCGTTCGCGCAGATCGACGAGCCGACGCTCGAACGAACGCTGTCGGTCAACCTGTCGGCGCTGTTCTGGCTCGCGCAGGCCGCGTTGCCGGCATTCGAGCGTGCGGGAGCCGGGCGGCTGCTCGTCACGTCGTCGGTGACGGGGCCGCGCGTCGTCTATCCGGGGCTCGCGCATTACGCGGCGTCGAAGGCCGGCGTGAACGGCTTCATTCGCGCGGCGGCGCTGGAACTCGCGCGTCGCAACGTGACGGTCAACGGCGTCGAGCCGGGGATGATCCGTACGCCGGCGGCCGGCAATCTCGGCGACGCGTCGGTCGCGGCGCAGATCGCACGCGACATTCCGCTCGCGCGGATGGGCGAGCCGGAGGACATCGCGAACGCGATGCTGTTTCTCGCATCGGCCGATGCGGCGTACATCACGGGGCAGACGATCGTCGTCGACGGCGGCGCGACCTTGCCGGAGAGCGGTGCAGTGCTGGGAGACGGGTAACGGTGGTGCGAGCCGGCGTGAGCAGCCGCTGCGGCAACGGCGCGGCCGGCTTTGCGTGGTGAGCCGCGCCAAGCCGGCCCACGCGTCGCGTCGATTACAGCCAGCCGTTGCGGATGAATTCGACGATCGAATATTGGCGATTCTCGAGATCGTGCTGCCGGACAGCTTCGACGATACGCGATACGCCATCCGCATAGGGCGTCGCGCCGTACACGCGCGACTCGAACTGCAGGCTGCATGCGCCGTCGTCGATGCGGATCCGGTGCACCGCGTGGCGGCCGAGCTGATCGTCGGGGATGCCGAATTCGCTGCGCTGCACGTCCGGGTCGCGCACGGAGCGGATGTCCTCCGGCCGCACGCCGAGCGACTGGCCGATGCCGACGGCCGTGCCGGGCACGGACGTCTTGCCGGCCTGATGCGACTCGGTCAGGCTGATCTCGCAATCGCGAAACAGGTGGCCGCTGGTTTCCAGCATGCTCATGAACTTGAGCATCAGGATGTTCGTGTTCGGACAGAGCACGACCGGGAAATCGTGCGACGCGGTTTCGAGGTCGGAGCCGGTGGACAACTCGATGAGTGGCGACGCGGTGGCCTGGCAGAACGCAATCGCGGCGGGGAGTTCGCGGCCGGAACCGGCGTGCACGACGATCGATCGGGCGTCGCTACGTCGGGCGTCGTTACGCGTTGCGTCGGTTTGCGTGCTGTCCGACCACGGCATCACGCGACAGGTTGCCGGATCGAGCTTGTGCGCATTGAGCAGCTCGTTGGCCAGCTTGCCGGTTCCTACGACGATTACTTGCATGGCATTGACGGGTTGGGATTCAGGATTCGAGCCGGGGTGGCGCGGGATGTCGGGCAGCCCGGTACGGCGATTGCGGCGCGCGTCGCGCCGGACCGGCCTCGCGCATTATGCCCGGCCGCCCGCATCCGTGCCCGCCGGCCCGTGCCCGTGCCCGTGCCCGTGACGTCGCGGCGCGTCAGCTTGCCGACACCGTAGGCAGCCATGCATTCGCCGCATTCTGCGCGGCGAGTTGCTTCGCGATCGAGCGCGCGAGGCGATCCGTATCGGATGCCACGGTGTCGTGCTTCGCTTCCGACGCACCGTGCAGGCCGGCGCCGACTGCCGCCGACGTCGCGAGGCGGCCGGCCACGGCGCCCACCCCGGCGGTTTCGGCCATGCCGGGCAGGTGGCCGCTGTTCGCGCTGGCCGAGAACGTCCCGAGCGGCCGCGGTGCACCGTGCGCCGGCTGGAACAGCACGGTGACCGATGCGCCCACTTCGCTCTTGCCAGCGCCGAGCCCGATCAGGATGCGGCGGCGGCGGTTGCCGGCGTCGATCGTATCGAACCGGCCTTCGATTACCAGCGCGTCGCGGCCGTCGGGTACCGGGCCGCGCAGCGCGGGAATGCCTTGCGACCGGAGTTCGCGCACGAGCGCGTCGGCGAGTTGGTCGCGGGTCTTCAGCGCGCTCTGCTGGCGCTTCGCGTCGGCGGGCGAACCGGTGGCGAGCGTCGTGAGCTTGTTGATCATTCCCCCGTCGACCTTGACGTCGGTGGTATCCACGTCGAACGCGGATACATAGACGACATCCGCATGGACCTGCGGCAGCGTGCGGGCCGCAGGCGCTGCGGCCGTGGTCGTGGTTGCCGTCGATGCGCAGCCGGTCATCGCGAGCGCGCCGGCAATCAGCGCAGCGGAGGTCAGACGTTTGGCATGGGCAGCCAATGTGTGAAGGGAAGGGAACATGTCGATCTCCGTGGCCTGGATGAATTTGCCGATACTGTCGCGGCATTCAGGAGCGCGAACGATCGGAAGCGGGGCGTGATTGCTGGCGAGGGAGAGGTTTCATGCCGCTGCGCAACACGCAGGCGCAAGTATGCGGAGGTCGGGTGTCACGCGCCACACAGGAATTATGTCGGCGCATGTCACGTGCCGGAGCGCGTGGCAGCGCAACGAACTCGTGCCATCAAGCCATCAGGCCATCACGCCGACAGTGACGGCCGGGCCGGCGCGGATGATTCGAGCGGCAGCGCGACGACGGCTTCCAGTCCGCCGCCATCGCGGTCGCGAAACGTCAGCGAACCGCCATGCAGGCGGGCGATCCGTTCGACGATCGCAAGGCCGAGCCCCGTGCCGCCCGCATGGCTGCGCGCATTCGCGCCGCGGCTGAACGGCGCCTTGAGACGTTCGAGTTCGGCGGCGCCGATGCCGTTGCCGCGATCGCTGACGACCGCATACGCGATGCCGCGCTCGGTCCAGGTCCGTACGCCGAGGCCCGTGCGGCCGTAGACGACCGCGTTCTGCATCAGGTTCATCAGCAGCCGCATCAGGCTGATCGGGCGGAATGCAAACGCGGGCACGTCGCCTTCGTCGAATTCGAATGCGTGCCCGAGCCCCGCGAAATCCGCGACGAGCTGGCCGATCAGCGCATTCAGGTCGCCGGTTTGCGGGGTCTCGCGCTCGCCGCTGCCCGCGTAGTCCATGAATTGCTGCAGGATCGTATCGATCTGGTCGAGATAGTGCTCGGCCGACGCGGTGAGCGCGTCATGCGTGCCGCGCGGCAGCGCCATCGCGATCGCCAGGCGCAGCTTCGTGAGCGGCGTGCGAATGTCGTGCGACACGCCGGCCAGCATCAGCGAGCGGGTCGCTTCCGCCTGTTGCAGCGCGTCGGCCATCCGGTTGAACGCGCGGCTCACGTCGGCGATTTCGGTCGGGCCGTCGGTCGGCAGCGGCGGCGGGCGCTCGCCCGCGCTGACGCGCTGCGCCGCGCGCGCCAGCGCATCGAGCGGCCGGTTCAGGTGGAGCTGGATCAGGTAGCCCGTCAGCGCCGCGAGCAGCGCCAGCGCGACCGACAGCACGAGCGCCGTCGTGATGCCGCTCGCCTGCGCGTCGGCGGCCATCGGCAGCGGTACCCATACCGGCGAGCCGGCGGCATGGAGCCGGATCCACAGGCGTTCGTCGTCGCCCGACTGCCACCGTGCCGGCAGGTCGGGCGGCAAGTGGCGTTCGAGCGCCTGCATGAACACGTCGCGCTGCCAGGTGCGGAAGAAGGCCGCGAGGTTCGGCGCATGCGGCGGCGCGGCAGGTGGCGGCGACGCGTGGCCGCCGAGCTGCGCGACGATCGTGCGGCTCGCGTCGGGCGGCAGGCCGGCCAGTGTCCGGTCGAGCAACTGCACGTAGTCGGAGAAGATGATCGATGCGCGCTCGATGCGAGGACGCTGCACGTAGTGCAACAGAACGCCGAGCGAACAGACGAGCGACAGCGCGACGAGCGCGACCAGCAGCGCGATGTTGCGCGCGAGCAGCGAGCGCGGCAGCGGGATGCGCATCACGATTCGACGCCGGCCACCAGCATGTAGCCGATGCCCCAGACGGTCTTGATGAAGCGCGGCTTGCCGGGATCGTCCTCGACGATCTGGCGCAGCCGCAGGATCTGTACGTCGACGCTGCGGTCGAGGGCGGCGTGGTCGCGGCCGCGTGCGCGGGCGAGCAGGTTCTCGCGGCTCACCGCGCGGTTCGGCGACGAGCCGAGCGCATGCAACAGCAGCATCTGCGCCGAATGGATCTCGACGGGCACGCCGTCGCGCATCAGCGTCTGCTGGCCGACGTCGAACGTAAACGCGCCGAAGCGCAACCGTTGCGACGTCACCGTCGGTTCGCCGGCCGCCATCTTCTGACGACGCAACAGCGCCCGGATGCGGGCCACGAGTTCGTCGGGGAGAAACGGCTTGGCCAGGTAATCGTCGGCGCCCGTCTCGAGGCCGACGACCTTGTCCGCTGCGTCGCCTTTCGCGGTGAGCATCAGGATCGGCAGCGTCTGGCCTTCGGCACGCAGGCGCCGGCACACGCTCAGGCCGTCCTCGGGCTCCATCATCAGATCGAGCACGAGGAGGTCGTACGGTTCGCGCTGCAGCAGGCGGTCGAGCCGCTTGCCGTCGGCCACCGCGCGGACCTGGAAGCCGTGGCCAGTCAGGAAGCGCTGCAGCATGTTGCGCAACTCGGCTTCGTCGTCGAGCACGACGATCCTGCAGGTCTGTTCCATCGGCTGCCTCCCGGTGCGTGCCGCGCGGCCGGACTCGCGCCGCGATCAGCGGGCCGCCATGCGCTGGCGCATGAAACCGGCGAGCTGCGCGAGCGTGACGTAGCCGTTGTGCTGCACGTCGATCTCGTCGAAATGCTGCGCCACCATCGGCATGCCCGCGGCGGCCTGCTCGCGGGTGAGCTTGCCGTCGTGCGTCGTGTTCGCGTTGGCGAAGCGGGTCTGCAACTGCATCAGCGCATGTTCGGCGCGTGCGCCGCCGGCCGCCGCACCCGGCGGCACCTGCTGGGCCGACGCTGCTGCTGAGACGATACACAAAACGACGGCGGCAATCATCTTCTTGATGGACTTCATGGGGTTTCTCCTTGCGTGGCCGACGGTCTGCGCCGGCCGGGTGGTTGATGAAACTGAATCGGGTGGCATGCGAAACGGATCGATGCGGGGTTACGCCCAGTGCGCGGGAACCCAGACGCGGCCGGCCCAGTGGGCCGGCACCCAGACGACGGCGCGCGGCGGGTGAGCGACATACACGGCGCGCGGGGCGACGTACACGGAGCGCGGCAGCGGCGGTGCGAGGTACAGCACCTTCGGCGGCGGCGGCGCGACGTAGACGACGCGCGGCGCGGGGGTGACCACGACGGCCCTCGGCGGTGCGACATGCACGACCTTCGGCGGCGGGGGCGGCGGCGTGACGATGACGGCAGCCGGTGCGGGCGGCGGCGCCGCAACCACGACGGCGGCCGGTGCTGGCGCTGGCACTGGTGCAGCAATGGCGACCGTGGCGGTAGCCGGCGCTGCCGCCACGACCACGGCGGCCGGCGGGGGCGGTGCGACAGGCACCGGGATCGGCACCGGCCCACCAGCCACGACGACCGCGCCGCCCGCTGCCGTGCTGCCGTGGATTACCGGCGTGCCGCCGGCCGACACCGTGCCGCCATGGACGATCGTCGAACCACCCGACGTCGTCACGACGCCCGGCGCGACGCGCGTCGCGCTGCCGGAATGCGTGACGCTCCCGCCGTCCGTGCCGGTCACGGTGCCCGAGCGCGAGCAGGTCGAGCCTGCACAGTTCGTCGATGCGGCGTGGCTGGCCGTGTTGCCGCCCGAACCCGTGATCGTGCCGCTCGACGTGTACTGGCCCGGGCCGTTGCGTGTCACGCTGCCTGACGTCGACGCGCTGCGACCGTCCGAGCCCGTCAGCGAACCGGTGTGGGAGCAGGTGCCGTCCGCGCAGCTCGTGTCACCGCTGTGCTCGACCGAGCGTCCGTTCGGGCCGACGGCCGTGCCGCTGTTCGAAAACTGGCCCGGCGCGGTGCGCGTGACGGTGCCCGTATTGGTGGCGAGACCGCCGCCGGGGCCGATTACGCCGCCCGCGTGCGAGCAGCTGCCACCGCCGCACGAATCGGCATGCGCGCCGCTGTAGGTGCCGCGCGGCGTGTAGGCCGTGCCGTGGCCGGACCAGCCGGCGAAGGCCGGCGCGCTGGCGAGTGTGACGAGGGTGGCGGCGGTGACGAGGAAGCGGGTTTTCATCGGGTGTCCTTGCGGTTCGTTTCGGTGCACGCGGTGGCGTGGCGACGGGACGAACTTTAGGACGGCGACGCGCGCCCGTCGCGTCATGAAAGATGTCGCGGTGTTACACGCGGCGCGGTGTTTTTCGGTACGACGAATGCGTGCATCGGTCGCGTCGGGCGCGGGTGTGCCGCGCCAGGCAAGGCTGACGGCGATGCAGTGGCGACAGGGTGATGTTGGGCGGCATCGGTCGGCGCAGGTCGCCCGCGGTCCGGCGATGTGTCGCGGTGACATGCGACGACATATTTGCCGACCGGTTCATGGATGCGCCGTGTCGATCCACATGCGTCGCACCGTCGACGTCGAATCCGTCGACACGTATTTCATACGCCGCCGGCTGGCTTCGCCACGACATGCAGCGACACATTTCTCGCTGGGTGAACACACGCCCGACAGCGGCCGGCCCGATTCCCCCCTCCATGAATGCCCGCGACCGCCGTCCACGGCGCGAACGCATTGCACCGCGACATGCCGCGACACACGGCGACATATTTCCTGCGTGGCCTTTCCGTTCCTCGCCCACTACAGTGCGTTCCATTCGACGCGACGGCAGCACGTGCCGCCCATGACGCGTCCGACTCAACCGAAGGAAAGACCCATCATGCTCACCACCACCGGAAAGCTCGCGTACTTCGTCACGCTCTTCATCGTTGCCGTCTCGCTCGTCGAGGCGGCCGTGCTCACCTGGCGCCGCAGCCGCCAGCCCGAACCGTTCGACTGGAACGAGGTGTGGCTGTCGCTGGCCGATCTCGCGGGCCGCAAGCTGCTCGCGCTGGTGCCGCTGTCGCTCGCCACGCCGCTGTTCGATTTCGCATGGGCGCACCGGCTCTTCACGATCCCGCTCCACAGCGTCGCGCTCGCGCTGCTCGTGTTCGTCGGGCAGGAGTTCTGCTACTACTGGTATCACCGCGCGTCGCACCGCGTGCGCTTCTTCTGGTCGACGCATGCGGTGCATCATTCGCCGAACCAGTTGACGCTGTCGTCGGCGTTCCGCCTCGGCTGGACCGGCAAGATCGCCGGGGCCGCGATGTTCTTCACGCCGCTCGTGTGGCTCGGCGTGCGTCCGGAAGCCGTGCTCGCGATCCTGTCGTTCAACCTGATGTACCAGTTCTGGCTGCACAACACGTGGATGCCGAAGCTCGGCTGGCTCGAATACGTGTTCAACACGCCGTCCGCGCATCGCGTGCATCATGCGTCGAATCTCGATTACCTCGATGCGAACTACGGCGGCGTGCTGATCGTGTTCGACCGGCTGTTCGGCACGTATGTCGCCGAGCGCGCCGACGAGCCGTGCCGCTACGGCCTCGTCACGCCGACGCGCTCGCGCAATCCGTTCGTCGTCGAGCTCGAGCACTGGGCGAGCCTGGCACGCGATGTCGCGACGGCACGCGACGTGTGGACCGCGATTCGTTTCGTGATGCTGCCGCCGGGCTGGCGGCCGGGCAACCAGGGCGAAACGACGGAGGAACTGCGCCGCCGCAGGCTCGTCGCCGTGCGCACGGATGCGTGAACGGCGCTACGCTGTCGAAACTTCGTCCATTCACCCTCGATCCTGGAGAACCTGTCGATGGAACACGACCTGAAAGGCAAGGCAGTCGCGATCACCGGCGGCTTCGGCCACCTGGGCGTCGCAACGGCTGCGTGGCTCGGCGAGCGCGGTGCGCGCGTCGCGTTGATCGGGCGCGGTGCGGCTCCGGCGGCGCTGGCGCTGCCCGGCGTGCCGGCCGATGCGCTGCGCATCGGCGGAATCGATCTCGTCGATCCGCAGGCTGCCGTGCGGGCACTCGAATCGATCAACGGCGAATTCGGCCGGGTCGACGCACTGCTGAACATCGCCGGCGCATTCGTGTGGCAGACCGTCGCCGACGGCGATGCCGCCACGTGGGACCGCATGTACGAACTGAACGTGAAGACGGCGCTGAACGCGTCGAAGGCCGCGCTGCCGTACCTGGTGGCGAGCCCGGCCGGCCGCATCGTCAACATCGGCGCGGGCGCGGCGTTCAAGGCCGGCGCGGGCATGGGCGCGTATGCGGCCGCGAAGGCCGGCGTCGCGCGGCTCACCGAGGCGCTGGCGGCCGAACTGCTCGACCGCGGCGTGACGGTGAACGCGATCCTGCCGAGCATCATCGATACGCCGCCGAACCGCGCTGACATGCCGGACGCGGATTTCACGCGCTGGGTGCGGCCGGAACAGATCGCGGCGACGATCGGGTTCCTGCTGTCGGCCGATGCGCAGGCGATCACCGGCGCATCGATTCCGGTGAGCGGCCGCGTGGCGTAACGCGCCGGGGAGGGGCTGGCCGGGCCCGGCCGTGCGTACAATGTCGCACCGGATTGCGCGACCCAAACCCGAGACCATGAATCAGCCCAATATCCTGATCGTCGAAGATGAAATGGCGATCGCGGACACGATCGTCTACGCCCTCGGCACCGACGGCATGCAGACCGTTCACTGCACGCTCGGACAGGCGGCGCTCGACCACCTGCGCGACACGCGTTTCGATCTCGTGGTGCTCGACGTCGGCCTGCCGGACCTGAGCGGCTTCGAAGTGTGCCGGCGGCTGCGCACGTTCACCGATATTCCGGTGATCTTCCTGACCGCGCGGCACGACGAGATCGACCGGATCGTCGGGCTCGAAATCGGCGCCGACGATTACGTGGTCAAGCCGTTCTCGCCGCGTGAGCTGGCGGCACGGGTGCGCGTGATCCTGCGCCGCTTCTACCGGACGGCCGCGCCGGAACCGTCGCCTGCACCCGCGGCATCGCCGGTCGAAACGTCGGCCCCCGGCTTCACGCTCGATACGGATGGCGCGCGCGTATCGTGGCTCGGCCACGCGCTGGACCTCACGCGCTACGAATTCGGCCTGCTGGCGCTGCTGGTCCGGCATCCGGGGCGCATCTATTCGCGTGAACAGCTGATGGACCTCGTGTGGCACGAGGCATTCGATTCGGCCGATCGCACGGTCGACACGCACATCAAGACGCTGCGCGCCAAGCTGCGCGCGATCGATCCCGAGCGAGACCCGATCCGCACGCATCGCGGAATGGGTTATTCGCTGCAACCGTAACGACCGGCACCGCCCATGCATATCGGCCTGCGCATCTTCTTCGGTTTTTTCCTGATCGTCGGTCTCGCTGCGCTGATCACGCTGCGCGTGTTCGTGCAGGAGGTGAAGCCCGGCGTGCGCGAGGCGATGGAGGACACGCTCGTCGATACCGCGCAGGTGCTCGCGACGCTGGCCGCCGACGACATGGCGAACGGGCATATCGCCGACGGCGCGTTCGCGCGTCAGCTCGGGAAGCTGCACGAGCGTCCGGTCAGCGCGAACGTGTGGGGCATCCAGAAGAACGCGATCGGCTACCGCCTCTACATCACCGACGCGCACGGCATCGTGCGCTACGACTCGTCCGGCAGCGCGGTCGGGCAAGACTATTCGCGCTGGAACGACGTGTACCGGACACTGCGTGGCGAATACGGCGCGCGCAGCACGCGCAGCGATCCGAACGACGACAGCAGCACCGTGATGCACGTCGCGGCGCCGATCCGGCGCGGCAACGAGATCATCGGCGTGCTGACGATCGCGAAGCCGAATCAGACGGTCGCGCCGTTCATCGCGCGCAGCCAGCGCAAGATCATGCTGTACGGCGCATTGCTGATGGGCGGCGCGATCCTGATCGGCGTGGCGTGCACGTGGTGGCTGGTGCTCGGGCTGCGGCGCCTGCAGCGCTATGCGCGCGCGATCGCGGCCGGCGAGCGCGCGGCGATGCCGCTGCAGGGCGCGAACGAGCTGGCCGAACTAGGGCGCGCGGTGGAAAGCATGCATCAGCGGCTGGAGGACCGGCAGTACGTCGAAACCTACATCCACACGCTCACGCACGAGATGAAGAGCCCGCTGGCCGCGATCAGCGGCGCGGCCGAGCTGCTGCAGGAAGACATGCCGGTCGCGAACCGCCGGCGTTTCACCGAGAACATCCGCCGCCAGGCCGGCCGCCTCGAACAGATGATTCGCAAGCTGCTCGCACTGGCCGAGGTCGAGCAGAAACAGCGCCTGTCGGTGCACGAACCGGTCGCGCTGCGGCCGGTGCTCGAGCAGCTCGTCGACGATATCGAGCCGCGCGCGCGGCAGCGCGGCGTGAGCCTGCGGATCGACGCGAACGATGCGGCCGATCCGGCGGTCGTCGAAGGCGATCCGTTCCTGCTGCGCCAGGCGCTCGGCAACCTGCTCGACAACGCACTGGATTTCGCGCCGCAGGGCAGCACGATCCGGATCGCGCTTGAACGGCAGCCGGCGGGCAAGGCGCAGGTCGCGGTCGTGCGTGTCGACGATGACGGCCCCGGCGTGCCCGACTACGCGCTGGCGCGCGTGTTCGAGCGTTTCTATTCGCTGCCGCGCCCCGACGGCCAGGATCGCAGCACGGGCCTCGGGCTGTGTTTCGTCCGCGAGGTCGCGATGTTGCACCGCGGCCAGGTCGCGCTCGCGAACCGCGACGAAGGCGGCGCGTGCGCGACGCTCACGCTGCCGTCGGCCGGCTGACCGCTTCACCCTCGCCACACATTCGCTTCACGCCGGCTTCAATCGCCCTTCACCGGGGCCGCTCATGCTGACCGCATCTTCCACTTCGGTATCCGTCAGCAATGAATCGAGTCCTGTTGTTCAAGTCCGTGATCACCGCGTTTCTCGCGCTGGCGATCCTGATCCCGCTGCAGATGGTCCAGAGCATCGTGCGGGAACGCGCCGACTATCGGCAGAGCGCGCTGCAGAGCATCTGGGCGAGCTACGCGGGCCCGCAGACGGTAACGGGCCCTGTGCTCGTCGTGCGTTACACGGAAGTCACGCGCGTGCGCGACGATTCACCGGCCGGCGGCAAGACCAAGACGAGCCTGAGGAGCGAGACGAAACGCCTGCTGGTATTTCCGAGGACGCTGAAACTCGACGGCACGCTGTCGGTCAACGTGCGCTATCGCGGCATCCACAAGGCGCTGGTGTACGGGCTCGACAGCCGGATGACGGGCACGCTGCCGTTGCCGGACCTGAAGAAGCTGCCGCAGGCCGACGGCCACGTGAGCTTCAAGATCGACGGCGCATATGTCGCGCTCGGCATCGGCGATCTTCGCGGGCTGAAGGCGCAACCCGATCTGCGCATCGGCGGCAAGCCGCTCGACGTGGAGCAGGGCACGCTGCTCGACAGCCTGCGCCAGGGCGTGCACGCGAACGTCGATCTCGCGGCGCTGGCTGAGTCAAACGCCGGCGCGGCGGTCGTGCCGTTCAGTATCGGCCTGCCGCTGGCGGGGGCGGAATCGGTTGCGTTCGCGCCGGTGGGCGACCAGAACGACTTCTCGCTGAAATCGACCTGGCCGCATCCGAGCTTCGGCGGCGAGTTCCTGCCGGCCGAGCGCGCGATCGACGCGCGCGGTTTCACGAGCAACTGGCACGTGACGTCGTTCAACACGAAGGCGCGCGAACAGGTCGCGTCCGGCAACGGAGGGGGCGAGATCGAGATGGCGTCGGTATCGGTGATCGAACCCGTGAACGTCTATCTGCAGGCCGAGCGCGCGACGAAGTACGGTGCACTGTTCGTGATGCTCACGTTCGCGAGCTTCTTCATGTACGAACTCGTGAAGCGGCTGCGCATTCACCCGATCCAGTACACGCTGGTCGGCCTGTCGCTCGCGCTGTTCTTCCTGCTGCTGTTGAGCCTGTCCGAGCACATCGCGTTCGGCTACGCGTATCTCGCGGCGAGCGGCGCATGCATCGGGCTGCTCGGCTTCTACCTGTCGTTCGTGCTGCATAGCGTGAAGCGCGGCGCGACGTTCACGGTGCTGCTCGCGATGCTGTATGCGGCGCTCTACGGGCTGCTGCTGTCGGAAGACAACGCGCTGATGCTCGGTTCGCTGCTGCTGTTCGCGATTCTCGCCGGCATCATGACGTTGACGCGCCGAGTCGACTGGTATTCGCTTGGCGCGGCTTGGCAGCCGCTGGCCGACAAGCAGGGTGCGGCGGCCGTGAAGCCTGCGGCGCCGGCGAAGTAAGCGCACGGGTCGCGAGCCAGCGCGCCGGTCGGCAATGCCGCGCCCGGCGCGTGATGTCGTGCGCGCCTTCGCGTTTCATGTGGGCGATGCGGGCCGGTGAAACCGCGCCTGCGGAATCTCGGCGACGGCCGTGATTTCGACCAGCAGGTCGGGATGGTAGAGCCGCTCGACCTGAACGGTCGTCGTCACCGGATAGGGCTCGACGAAATACTGCTTGCGGATGTCGCCCGCCTGCATGAATGCGTCGATGTCGGTCGCGTAATGGACGAGCGAGATCACGTCCTGCATCTGCCCGCCCATCGCGGCCAGCACGGCGCGGATGTTGTCGAGCGTCTGACGTACCTGGGCGCGCATGTCGCCCTGGCCGACAACCTGCCCGTCGCGGTCGAGCGCGACTTGCCCCTTCAGGTGCACGATCCGCCCGTCGCCCTGGATCACGGCCATCGAGAACGCGCCGAACGGCGCCCAGACTTCCGGCGGATTCAAGGCTTCGGCCATTGCGCGGCTCCGGTGGGGCGGGAACGGGGCGAGCGCCGCCGATCGCGGCGCCCGGCTATCGCCGCATTATGGCGGCATTCATCGTCGCGTCGCCCGGTTTGCCGAAAGCGGCGCTGACCCGGATCGACCTATACTTGCCGTTCCACATCACCGGACCACGCCGTGCCGAACCAAGTTTCAGGGGATCCGTCCGTCGACGATCCCCGTCCGACCCCACCTGTCCAACCCGAACTGGAAGACTGCTGCAACAGCGGCTGCTCGCCGTGCGTCTTCGACCTGTATGACGAAGCGCTTGCGCGCTATCGCATCGAACTGGCCGAATGGGAGGCGCGGCAAGCGCAGCGCAAGCAGCACCATTGAACCGGGCGCCGCGCGCGCATTTCCTGTTCCCGCCCCGGTTGGCCTGCCGGCGAGTCGGCATCCAGCCCATTCACGCGCCTGCATGCAGCCGACGATGCAGCGGCCCGAGCGCCGTCGACAATGCGACGCACGCCAGCAACACGACCGTCAGCGTGAACATCGACGTCCTGAATCCCTGCACGTAGTCGGCCGCCGCCGGATGCATGCCGAGCCGCGCGAAGAACACGCCGCCGATCGTCGCGGCGCCGACGGCCGCGCCGATCTGCAGCATCGCGCTGACCATGCCGGACGCGACGCCCGCGCGGGCCGCGTCGACTTCCGCGAGCACGATCCGCACGACCGACGGCAGCACGAGCCCTTGCCCGATTCCGATCGCCGCGATGCCTGCATAGAAGCCGGGCCCCGGCGCGCCTTCGCGCGCGAGCGCGGCAGCGATCGTGACGCCGGCCGCGAGCATCACGAAGCCGAGCGTCAGCACGCGATAGCCGCCGAACCGGCCGACGAGGCGTGGCATCAGCAGCGGGCTCGCGAGGAAGCCGAGCCCGAGCGGCAGGATCGCGAACCCCGACGCGAGCGGCGACCAGTTCAGGCAGCCCTGCAGATAGATCCCGTAGCTCAGGAAGAACGCGCTCAGCATGTAGAACAGGAACGCGAGCAGGAGCCCGAGCGCGACGACAGGGTTGCGGAGCAGGCGCACGTCGAGCAGCGGATCGCGGCCGCCGGCGAGCCGGCGCGCTTCGACCGCCAGCAGCGCGCCGAGCATCGGCAGCGTGCCGACGAGGCACGCGATCATCCACAGCGGCCAGCCGGCTTCGCGACCGTGCGTGAGCGGGTACACGAGCATCAGCAGGAACAGCGACATCAGCACCGTGCCCGGTACGTCGATGCGCTGGCCGCGCGGCGGCCGGTTTTCCGGAATGAAGCGCCAGCTGCCGATCATCGCCAGGATGCCGATCGGCAGATTGACGAGGAAGATCGCGCGCCAGCCGAGCCCGAACGGATGCAGGCTGATCAGCGCGCCGCCGCCGAGCTGGCCGATCACGGCCGCGAGGCCGAACGCGAATCCGTAGAAGCCCATCACGCGTACCTGTTCCTGCGGACTGAACACGCTGCGGATCGTCGCGAGCACCTGCGGCGCGAGGATCGCGGCGAACAGGCCCTGCAGCACGCGGCCGCCGACGAGCACCGTGCCGTTGCCCGCGAGGCCGCACAGCGTCGACGCGAGCACGAAGCCGGCCATGCCGATCATGAACATCCGCTTGCGGCCGTACAGGTCGCCGAGGCGGCCGCCGGTGATCTGCACGACCGCGCTCGCGCACGCATAAGCCGACACGACGAGCTGCAATTCGGCCGGTCGCGCGCCGATGCCGTCGCGGATGGCCGGTAACGCAAGATTCACGATGAAGTAGTCGAGCGGCGGCAGAATGGCGCCGACCAGCAGGACCACGAGCGCCCAGCCGTGATGGCTGCGCGGCGTCGCCGCGGCAGCCGTGCCGGCCGGCGCGCAGGGAGCAAGGGTGGGGTTCGTCATGGAAGCAGGGTCCAAAAAATGAGGGCCGTATGTGCAGGTGGCGCACACGGGCCGTTGACCCCGTATTCTGGCGATGGCCTATGATTCGGAAAAGCGGGAAAGAGTGGTAGCATCCATCGGGTTATTCGATGGATGGAGGATGGCGATGCGCGGTTTCGATCTGGACCAGTTGCGCACGTTCGCGGCGGTCGCGGATGCCGGCAGCCTGTCGGCTGCCGCGCCGCTGCTGCACCTGTCGCAGTCGACGGTCAGCGAGCAGGTGCGCAAGCTCGAATCGCGCGCCGGCGTGCCGCTGTTCGTGCGCAGCAAGCGCGGTGTCGAGCCGACGCCGGCCGGCACGCGGCTGCTGCAGCACGCGCGGCGCATCGTCGCGCTGAACGAGGCCGCGTTCGACGAGCTGCGCGGGCAGGCGATCAAGGGCGAACTGCGCGTCGCGATCACCGACTACTACCGCACGAATGAAGTGGCGGGGATGCTGGCGCGGCTGCGGGAGTGCTATCCGCAGTTGAGCCTGCACGTGAGCGCGATGAAGAGCGTGGACATCGAGGCGGCGCACGCGCGGGGGCAGATCGATCTCGGCGTCGTGATGAACATGTCGAGCGGGCCGTTCCGGCCGGCGTCCGGCGATACGCGCTGGGTGCTGCGGCGCGAGCCGCTGTCGTGGGTTGCATCGCCCGCGCTTGCCGAGCAGTTGCCCGAGCCGCTGCCGCTCGTGCTGCTGCCGGACGACTGCATGATGCATCAGGTGGCCGTGCGTTCGCTCGACGAGCAGCACACGCCGTATGTGCTCGTGCACAGCGCGTCGGGCGTCGCGGGGCTGCAGTCGATGCTGGCGGCGGGGCTTGGGGTCGGCTGCCTGTGCGCGTCGGCGATCGGCGACGGCCTGATGCGGCTCGGCGCGAAATACCGGTTGCCGCCGCTGCCCGACGCGGTGTTTTCGCTGACGCCGCCAACGCCGGGCGAACGCGAGACCGTCACCCAGGCGCGCGAGGTGCTGTCGCGCCAGTTGCTGATGTAAAACCTTGCCGCGCGACACGCGGCGGCGCGTATCCGAGAGGCGCGCCAGGGGACCACAAGCATGAACGACGATCTGAAGAACCAGATGGCCGACAGGCTGCAGGATGCGCTGGAACGTGTGGTCGACGAGCGCTCGCTGATCCATTTCCTGCGCGTGCTCGGTCATGACTGGCACAAGGAGCGGCAGCTCGAGGCCGACCTGCCGCCGTCGCCCTACGCCCGCGCCGCGCTCGGCTGGGAAAACCGTGCGATCGGCGAGTACCTGGAGGCGATGGTCGATTGGGCCGAGGCGTCGGAGGAGGGGCTGCGTTTCTACGAGGTGCCCGAGAACCCGTGGCGCCGTATCGCGGACATCCTGTTCGCCGGAAAAAGCTACGAGTAGCGCGTCCCGCGCGATTCACGCAAGCCGCTGTCTATTCGGCGGCCTCGCCATCGGCATACGCGCGCAACCCGTTGGCCAGTGCGTCGAACACGGCACGGCAGCGCGGGCTCGTGCGCAGGTCCTCGTGCATCACGACCCAGGTTTCCAGCTGCATCGCAAGGTGGTCCGGCAGCACGCGCACGATCCGCGTGTCGCGTTTCGCGAGTGCCGACTGGCAGAAGCCGATTCCATAGCCGGCGCGGATCATCGCGAGTTGCGCGAGGTTGCTGTCGGTGCGCAGCGCGAACGCATCGCGCTTCCATAGCGGCATCCCGCGCCCCGCCGAGCGGATGAACGGCGTGACCGTATCGAAGCCGATCAGCGCGTGATGTGCGAGCGCGTCGATCGTCGCGGGTGTCCCGTTGTGCGCGAGGTAGTCGTCGCGCGCATACAGCCCGACCTCGATTTCGCCGACGCGCCGCGCGACGAGCGCGTCCTGCGCGGGCGGCGCCATCCGGACCGCGATGTCGGCCTCGCGCTTCAGCACGTCCTGGATGCGGTCGGTCGGCACCAGTTCGATCACGAGCCCCGGATGCGCGCGCCGCAACTGCGCGAGCATCGGCGGCAGCACCTCAACGGCGATCACGTCGCTGGCCGAGATCCGCACGATGCCGCGCACGCCCGCGCCGTGGCTCGCGGCCGCGCGCTCGAACGCAGCGGCCGCGCTGCGCAGCGCTTCCGCGTGGCCGCGCAATGCAAGCGCCGCCTCGGTTGGCAGCAAGCCCGACGGCGAGCGCGTGAACAGCGTCTGGCCAAACGCGGCTTCGAGCGCCGCGACGTGGCGGCCGGCCGTCGGCTGCGTAATGCCGAGTGCGCGCGCCGCACCGGAAAGCGAGCCCTCCGTCAGCACCGCAAGGAAGGTCCGGTAACGTTCCCAGTTCAAATCGATGGTCATACATAAATGTATAGCCGATCTTCAAGGTTAGGCAATTTCTTGTTGATCGCCCGCGCGCCAGAATGCGTCTCACGATGGTTCATTCAAGGAGCGCGGCAATGACGACGAACACAGGCGGGACGCAACGGCAGGCACTCGTGCTCGGTGCGAGCGGCGGGATTGGCGGGGAAGTCGCGCGGCAGTTGCGCGATGCGGGCTGGCAGGTGCGCGCGCTCAAGCGTGGGCTCGACGCCGGGGTCGTGGAACGCGACGGCATCGCGTGGATGCGCGGCGACGCGCTGGATCGCGAGGCGGTGGTCCGTGCCGCGCGTGGCTGCAGCGTGATCGTGCATGCGGTGAACCCGCCCGGATACCGGAACTGGGCGCAGCAGGTGCTGCCGATGATCGACAACACGATCGCGGCGGCGCGGGCCGCGCAGGCGACCGTCGTGCTGCCGGGCACGGTCTACAACTTCGGCGCCGACGCGTTCCCGGTGCTGCGGGAAGATGCGCCGCAGCATCCGTCGACCCGCAAGGGCGCGATTCGCGTCGAACTGGAGCGGCGGCTGCAGGACGCCAGCGAGCATGGCGTGCGGGCGATCGTCGTGCGTGCCGGCGATTTCTTCGGGCCGCACCTCGGCAACAGCTGGTTTTCGCAGGGGCTGGTCAAGCCCGGCCGGCCCGTCGCGGCCGTCAGTGTGCCGAGCCGCGGCGTCGGCCATCAATGGTCGTATGTGCCGGACGTGGCCCGCACGATGCTCGAGCTGATCGAGCGCCGCGAGACGCTGGAACCGTTCGCGCGCTTTCATCTGGGCGGGCATTGGGACGCGGACGGCACGCAGATGGCAAAGGCCGTGCAACGCGTCGCGCAGCGCCACGGGATGCGGCCGGCGCTGCGCGATTTCCCGTGGTGGCTCGTCTGGGCCGCGGCGCCGTTCGTCACGACGCTGCGCGAATTGCTCGAGATGCGTTACCTGTGGCGCGAGCCGATCCGGATGGACAATGCGCGCGTGACCGCGGTGCTCGGCCGCGAACCGGTGACGCCGCTCGACACGGCGGTGGAAGCGACGCTGGCGGGGCTGGGGTGTCTCAAGTGAGCCAGGGCCCGTGCCACGGCTACGCCCCGGCACGGGAAAGCGTCATCGCGAATCGAAGCACCCCGGGACCACAATTCTCCACATACCGGCGCGCGTCCGGTGCGCATCATGTCGGTCAATACCGATAAGGCGAAAACGGGGGCGCGATGTGGTATCTCGGATGGAAAGTGTCGGTTGCGGGAGCAATCATGTTCACATTGAGTGGCTGTACCAACCTGGCAGGTGTGCTGTACTGCGACAACTCGCAGTTCAACTTCCCGGACTACCACTGCTTCGAGTCGTACAGGTAGGAGCAGGCGCGACGACTGAACGCCGCCGCGCCCGCGTCCCGTGCGGTTTGGCGCTGCCGATTACGCCACGACGGGCAACACCTCGACCGCATACCGGTGCCACAGGCTGCGCCCGAGCACCGGATCGTGCAGTTCCATTTCGAACGCATCGCCGTCGCCCATCGCCGCAATCGCGCCATGCACGGCGACGGTACCGCCATACATCGCGCAGCGCGCGGGCATCGTGCGGCGGTCGTCGAAACGCTGCCACAGCAGCTCCGGCGCGAGCAGGCCGCTCACCGCGCCGTGCTGGTACGCAACCCGCTCGCCATCGCGCGCAGTCAGCCACGAACGCATCTCGATCGCATCCCAGTGATCGGCGACGTCCGCATAGCGCCACGCATCGCGGCCGAGCGGTTTCGCGCATACCTGTTTCGACACCGCGACGCCGTACGCCTCGACTTCGCGATCCGTATGGTCGGACCCGACCGTGACCAGCGTGCCGGCCGGGCTGTCGACGAGCACGCACTCGATCTCGCCGCCCGAGCGCGCCCCGAGCACGCCGATCGACGGCGCCTGCGTGAGCAGCGCGGACGAGACGCGGTAGAAGCACGGCGTGGTCGACGGCGGCGCGACGCCGAGTGCCGCGAGTTCGTCGATATGCGCCTGGATCGCGGCCGGGTCGCGGCCGGCCCAGCCGGCAATCACGACGCGCTCGATATCGGTGTCGACGGCGGCCGGCGCGCCTTGGCTGGAAATCACGTTGAACGACAGGGCTTGCATGCGGAGATCCGTTTGAAGTGCGAAGAAAGGAAGCGGCTGACGGCGACGCTCAGTCCTCGAGCGGCCGGTGCGCGGTCTCGCGCGCGGCGAGCAGCGCGATCGACGTGACGACGAGCGCGGCGGTGACGTACAGCGATACGGCCGTCGTCGTGCCCGTCTGCCGGAACAGCGCGGCGATCACGAGCGGCGCGAAGCCGCCGCCGACGATGCCCGCGAGCGTGTACGCGAGCGACGAGCCGGCATAGCGCACGCGGGTCGGGAACTGCTCGGTCACAAACGCGCCCTGCGGGCCGTACATCACTGCATGGATCACGAGACCGATCGCAACGGCCGCGACGATCGCCGCGGGGCGTGCCGAATCGAGCATCGTGAAGAACATGAACGCCCACACGATGCCGGCGATCGCGCCGGCGAGATACACGGGGCGTCGGCCGAAGCGGTCCGACAGTGCGCCGAAGAATGGCACCGCGAGCGCGTTGCACGCGGTGCCGATCATCACGGCCGTCAGCGCGACGGGGCGCGACAGGTGCAGCACGGTCGTCACGTAGGTCAGCGTGAACACGACGATCAGCGCATACAGCACGTCCGAGCCGATCCGCGAGCCGCCCGCGATCAACAGGCGCTTCCAGTGATACTTCAGCACGTCGGCAACGGGCACTTCGGCGGTCGCGTGCGATTCGGCGAGTTGCTCGAACTGCGGCGTTTCGTCGACGCCGCGCCGCAGCCAGAAACCGAACACGACGAGCAGCGCGCTGGCCGCGAACGGTACACGCCAGCCCCACGACAGGAAGTTGTCGGACGTGGTCGACAGCGTCACGAGTGCGATGCAGCCGGTGCCGAGCAGCGTACCGAATGACGGGCCGATCTGCGTCCACGACGCGGACAGGCCGCGCCGGTTCTGGTCGCCATGCTCGACCGACAGCAGCACCGCGCCGGCCCATTCGCCGCCGAGCGCGACGCCCTGCACGAAGCGCAGTGCGACGAGCAGGATCGGGCTCAGGATGCCGGCCTGCGCATAGGTCGGCAGCGCGCCCATCAATGCGGTCGTCACGCCCATCAGCACGAGCGTGAGCATCAGCACCGCGCGGCGGCCGATGCGGTCACCGAGGTTGCCGAACACGAACCCGCCGAGCGGGCGCGACACGTAGCCGACCGCATAGGTCGAGAACGCGAGGATCGTGCCGGCCAGCGGATCGACCGACGGGAAGAACAGGTGATTGAAAACGAGCGCAGCGAGCGTGTTGTAGATCGTGAAGTCGTACCACTCGAGCGACGTACCGATCATGCTCGCGGTCGCGAGTCGGCTGGTGCGGACGCGGCGGGGCGCGTGGGCGGCGGGCTGGGCGAGAGTGCTCATGGTATCGGGCAGGTCGTGACGGATGACGGGAGGAAACACACGGCCGGCGTGCCGGCCGTGTGCAAGTGCGGTACGGCGGGTGCCGGTGTTCGGCGTTTGGCGTTCGACGTTCAGGCAGGCAATGCGGCAGCGCTGGCCGGTTCGGCTTCGGCGTCGCGGTGTGCCACCTGCAGCGGCGCAGCGGCGCGCCACAGCAGGTCGAACGTACGGACGTCGTCGTGCCCGGCGAGCACGGCGGCCACACGGCGCGTCGTGGCGGCATCGCTGCCTTCGATCAGCACGAGCGCGTCGGCGGCCGGGCGGGCGGCCGCATCGGCGCCGATCGGCGCGGACAGGTCGGGCGCGGTGCGGAAGAGTCGTGCGGCATGGATGCCCGGTTCGTGCAGGGCGTCGTCGAATCGCTCGCGCAGTTGCGGCACGTCGATGCGCTCCGGCGGCAGCACGAACAGCGCGAGGTGCGCGCCTTCACCGTCGCCGGCCTCGATCGTCAGTTCGCCGACGCGCCGCTGCGTGCCCGTCATGCGTTCGAAGTTCGCGAGCGACCACGCGGTCTGCTGCGTGAACGCGCGCCGGTACGCATCGCCGCGGAATACGTCGAGCGCGTCCGTCACGTACAGCGCGAGGTACTTGCGCGGGCCGCTGTCGGTCGCGCGAAAGCGCCGCGCATGCGTGAAGCCCGGAATCGCGACACGTTCCTGCATGTGCTCGCGGTCGTACCACGCGTTGAAATCGGCTTCGTGCGCGGGGTCGATATCCGTCCAGACGCAAAGCTGGCCATGCGGAAGGGAAAGGCGGGTCATCGCGGGGTTCCTCGTGACGGGGGGGTCAGGAACCGCAGTTTCCCGAAGACGGGCCGCGCCCGTCCAACAAGAAAACAAATTCGCGGTGAACAGGTTTTCTTATGAGCGGCGCGGGCGGCGTTTCGCGGCGGCGGTGGCCGGTGCGGCTTTCGTCGTGCGCGTCGTTTTTGCCGGCGTATTCGTTTTCGTCCTGGTCGCCTTTCGAGCGGGCGTTGCGTCGACCCGATCGGGCGCGACCGGTGCGGCCGGCTTCGCGTGGCTGGCGGCGGCCGCCATTGCGCGTGCGACTTCGCTCGCGAGTTCCGCGATGCGCGCGGCCACCGGCAGCCCCTGGCTGCGGTACGTCGCGACGAGCGGCAGCGCGGGGAATTCGGGTTCGACGTCGAGCAGTTCGAGCGCGCCTTCGTGCAACTCGCGCCCGATGATCGCGGGCGGCAGTGCGGCCACGCCGAAGCCGTCGGCGACGAGGCGGATCATCGCGGCGACCGACGTGATGCAGTTGATGCTGGCCGGCCGCTCGACGGCCGCGAACAGCCGCTCGATCGTCGCGTGCGGACCCGAGTGGCGCGAGAAGCTGATGATCGGAAACTCGGCCAGGCGCGCGACGTCGAGCGGTTGGCCGCCGAGCCCGAGGCGCGGGCTGGCGGCCCAGCGCACCGGGAATTCGCACAGCGGCAGGTTCGTGAAGTCGGGGCCCGGCACCGGGTCGGTCTGCAGGATCAGGTCGACGCCATCGGTGCTGAGCAGACGGATCAGGTGCAGCGTCGTGTCGCTCGTGATCTCGACGTCGAGGCGCGGATAGCGCTCGCGCAGTTGCGCCATCAGCGCGGGGAACCAGCTGTGCACGATCGATTCGATCACGCCGATGCGAATCAGGCCCGCGTCGCTCGCCGCATCGATGTCGCGGCGCATTTCGCCGTCGAGCCGCACGATCCGCTCCGCGTACGCGAGCATGCGCCGGCCCGCGGGCGTGAGTGTGGCCGAGCGCGTGTTGCGGTCGAACAGGCGGACGTCGAACGCCTCCTCGAGCGACGCGATGCGGCTCGATACGGCGGCCTGCGTCGTGTGCAGCTTTTCGGCCGTGAGCCGGAAGTTTTCCAGCTTCGCGAGCCAGACGAAGGTTTCAAGAAACCGGATGTTCATCGATGTCCGAACTGTGGGGCGCCGCCGGGTGGGGCGGCCGGATCGGTCGATGGTAGCGGATTTTCAGCGCGGGGAAACGGGCGGGCGGCGCGGCGCGGCGAGTGCGTCGCGGTGGGTGCGGGCGCCCGCGGCCTGGTGCCGGCACACTGCCCGCCACGGCGTGTCACGCGGCTGGCGGGCCGATATGCGTCAAAGCCGGTCGAACGCGAGCGTCGGCACGTCGACGACCATCGCGCCGCCGTCGGCGACGAGCGTCGCGCCGGTCACGAACGACGCATCCGGCGATGCGAGGAACGCGCAGACGGCCGCGATTTCGTCCGGCTCGGCCGCGCGCCGCAGCGGCACGTCGGCGCTGACGCGTGCGTACGCACCGTCGAGCGTGTCGCCGTGCGCGGCCATCAACGGTTCCATTTCGGCATCGGCCATCGGCGTGCGGACCCAGCCCGGGCACACGGCGTTCGCGCGCACGCCGTGCGGGCCGTAGTCGCGTGCCAGCGAACGCGCGAGCCCGAGCAGCGCATGCTTGCCGACCGTGTAGCCGCATACGCCGGGCCCGGCCGCGAGCGCCGCGATCGACGCGACCAGCACGATGCTGCCGCGCTGCGCGATCAGGTCTGGCAGGCACGCGCGCGCACTGACAAACGCGGTGTCGAGGTTCGCGTGCATCGCGTTGCGCCACTGCGCGTCGTCGGTTTCGTCCGCGCGGCCCACACCGTGGCCGCCCGCGCACGTAACGAGCGCGTCGACGCGGCCGAAGCGTTCGGCGATGCGCGGCAGGAACCCGGCCCAGTCGGCGGTGCTCGCGGCGTCGCCCGCGAGGACGAGGCCGCCCGTTTCGGCGGCCAGTGCGTCGAGCGGCGCCTGACGGCGCCCGATCAGCACGACGCGGTCGCCGCGGCTGGCGAAGCGGCGCGCGCACGCGGCGCCGATGCCGGTGCCCGCGCCGGTGATCGCGATCGTGCGGGGTTGCGGGTGCGTCATGTCGTTCTCCGGAAAGGTGTCGTTACCGGCCACTTTAGGCGGCGCCGGCGCGCGACGGTATCGGCCGAAAGGATGAACGGGGGGCGTCCGGCCGGCCGGGGCGGTCATGGCCCATTTTGCAAAGGCTGACGATGTGCGGCGCCGAATCGCTCTATCCTCCACATTTTCGCGACAAGTCACGAAAGCCCGGCAAAATAGCGCGGGCGAGCGCGCGCATCGACGTGCGACGGGCCGGCCGCGCCGATTCCGTCGTGCGAGCGGAGCGGGCGGCCGGCAGGATCGGCACGAGCGTGCATCCGATGCGCAGGTATCGCGTCCGCCGATGGATCGTGTCGCCGCCGCGTATCGCCCGGTTGCGCGCTGGCGCGGCCGGACCATCGACAAGAACAGGGAGGGGCCGGCAATGAGGCTGGACGACGAAAGAGAAAGCATGAACGTCGAGGATCGCCGCGGTGCCGGCGGTTTCGGCGGCGGGCGCGGTGCGACGATCGGCATCGGCACGATCGTGGTCGCGCTGGCCGCGTCGTATTTCTTCGGGATCGATCCGCGCGTGGTGCTCGAGGGCGCGTCGGCGCTGCAGGGCCGCCAGCAGCAGGCGCAACCCGCGCCGGCGCAACGCCAGGGCGCGGCGGCGAACGATCCGGGCGCGGTGTTCACGCGCAAGGTGCTCGCCAACATCGAGGACACGTGGACGGGCGTCTTCTCGACCCAGCTGCACGCGCAATATCAGGCGCCGAAGCTCGTGATGTTCACGAATTCGACGCCGACCGCCTGCGGCACGGGCCAGACGGCGATGGGGCCGTTCTATTGCCCGGCCGACCGCAAGGTGTATATCGACCTCGGTTTCTACGACGAACTGCGCAAGCGTTTCGGCGCGGGCGGCGATTTCGCGCAGGCCTACGTGATCGCGCACGAAGTCGGCCATCACGTTCAGAACCTGCTTGGCATCTCCGACAAGGTCGACGCGGCGCGCCGGCGGTCGAGCCAGGCGCGCTCGAACGCGCTGTCGGTGCGGATGGAACTGCAGGCCGACTGCTTCGCCGGCGTGTGGGCGAACAACGCGCAGCGCGCCAACCAGCGGCTGATGGAGCCGGGCGATTTCGAGCAGGGGCTCAAGGCGGCGGCGGCCATCGGCGACGATCGGCTGCAGCAGCAAGGGCAGGGCTACGTCGTACCGGAAAGCTTCACGCACGGCACCAGCGACCAGCGCGTGTACTGGTTGCGGCGCGGGATGGAGTCGGGCGAGGTGAGCGCCTGCGACACGTTCGCCGCGAACGCGCGCTGACAGACGGCGCGCGCACCGTCGCGCGCCCGTATCGTCCCGGCTGAACCGGCCGCCGCGGGCGGACCGGGACGATTTGCCGATTTGTGCTCACCGGCGCTTTTCGGCGCCGGTAGGCTGGCCCGGACTTCGTTACGCGATCCGTTTGCCCGCCAGCCGACTCCATCATGCCGACCCTCTCCGTTCCCGCCGACCAGGACGCCGCCGACTGGCAGCGCGCGCTGCGTGCATGCGTGGATGCGTTCGACGCGTTCGCGAGCCCGTCCGCGATCGTGTTTTATCGGCTCGACCAGAGCGGCGAACCGGCCGATTTCGAACTGTTCGGGATGCCGGAATCGATGCACCGGACCTATGTCGCGCGCTACCGGATGCTCGATCCGCTGCATCCGTCGCGCTGCGCGGAGGGCGAATGCGCGGTCGTGACGCTTGCCTCCCAATTGCCTGACGAAAGACGCGAGGCGTCCGCGTACTGGACCCGTTTCCTGCGGCGGCACGACGTGGCCGACGTCGTCGAAATCTGGCTGCGCGACGCGGGCCGCACGGTCGGTGCGTTCTCGCTGCTGCGTTTCGGGAAGGGGGACGCGAGCGGCAACAGCACGGCAGGGCGGTTCGCGCCCGGCGAAGTCGACGCGCTCGCGCGGTTGCAGCCGGTGGCCGAAGCCGCGCTGAGCCCACTGCTGCGCGCGCGGCGCGGGATCCACCGGATCGGCTGCGAAGAGCGCCTGACCTATCGCGAGGAGCAGATCGCGCGCCTCGTGCGCGACGGCCGCTCGAACAAGGAGATCGCGCGCGATCTCGCGCTCGGTCAACCGACGATCAAGACCCACCTGATGCGCATGTATCGCAAGCTCGGCGTGTCGAACCGCACGGAGCTGGTCGGGGCTTTGTTTTTGTAATTGTTCCGCTCGCTGGCCCTTGAGATCGGGCAGTACCATGCGCGCTCGTCGTTGCCATGACAACCCAGGGCCCGAAAAATGGACGTCGCGATCATGGCCGCTTCGCTGGTGGTCGTCGCCTTGAGCATTGCGCTGCCGATTTTCATCATCAGGACGGTTAGAAGCGGGACGTACGATTCGCTGTACTTCCTGATCCCGCTTGCGCTCGGGGTTTACTGGCTGGATTACCAGGCATACGACTTCCTCGCATCGATGGCGCACGGTTTCAGAAACTAGCCATTCAACGACCGGACTGGCAGTCAGGGAGCTGAACAGCGGTTGTCCGGGCCGATATCGGCCCGGTGTCCGGCCTCGCCCCGCCAGACGCCCCCCTCGGGGTTCGAACCCGCCACCTTCCCCCACGCGCTGCCAATTTGCGCTCACCGGGCGTGATCCCTCGTCGATACAGTGGTTCGACGCCCGCGTGCCTCACCGGCACGCGGTCCAGCCACGACAATCCTCGAGACGCCCATGAGCAACACGAACTTCGTCGCCGTCAGCGACACCGTGCGCACTTTCGTTGCGCGCGATTTCGGCCTCTTCATCGACGGTGAAATGCAGCCCGCGCACGCGGCTGCGCGGCTCGACGTGTACGACCCCGCCACGGGCGAGCGGCTCGCAACGGTCGCGGATGCCGACGCACACGACGTCGACCGCGCGGTCGCCAGCGCGAAGCACGCGTTCGACACGCGCGTGTGGAGCGGGCTGCGCCCGGCCGACCGCGAACGCATCCTGCTGAAACTCGCCGACCTGATCGAAGGCGACGCCGAAACGCTCGCGCAGCTCGAAACGCTGAACCAGGGCAAGTCGATCCACGTGTCGCGCGCGATCGAAGTCGGCGCGAGCGTCGAATACGTGCGCTACATGGCCGGCTGGGCGACCAAGATCACCGGCCAGACGCTCGACGTGTCGATCCCGTTCCCGCCCGGCGCGCGCTATACGGCCTATACGCGCAAGGAGCCCGTCGGCGTGGTCGCCGCGATCGTGCCGTGGAATTTCCCGCTGATGATCGCGGTGTGGAAGCTGATTCCCGCGCTCGCGGCCGGCTGCACGATCGTGTTGAAACCGTCGCCGGAAACGCCGCTCACCGCACTGCGCCTCGCCGAACTCGCACGCGAGGCCGGTGTGCCGCCCGGCGTGTTCAACGTCGTCACGGGCGGCCGCGTCTGTGGCTCGGCGCTCGCGAGCCACCCGTCGATCGCGAAGATCTCGTTCACGGGCTCGACCGCGACCGGCAAGCTGGTCGGCGCGGCGGCCGTGCAGAACATGACGCGCTTCTCGCTTGAGCTCGGCGGCAAGAACCCGATCGTGATGCTCGACGACGTCGACGTCGCGCAAGCGCTCGACGGCGTCGCGGCCGGCGCGTTCTTCAACCAGGGCCAGGTGTGCGCGGCCGCGTCGCGCATCTATGTGCACCGCAGCAAGTTCGCGCAACTGGCCGACGGCCTCGCGGGCGTCGCGCAATCGATGAAGCTCGGCGCGGGCCTCGACACGACCGCGCAGATCAACCCGCTGGTATCCGCGCACCATCGCGACAAGGTGGTCCAGCACATCGAAGGCGCGCGCCGCGCGGGCCTCACGTTCCTCGCGGGCGGCACGCCGGCCGACGACCTGCCCGGCTACTACGTGAAGCCGGCCGTGATCGCCGATCCGCATCCGGACAGCGCGATCGTACGCGACGAGGTGTTCGGCCCGGTGATCGTCGTCGTGCCGTTCGACGACGCGGCCGATGCCGTGCGTCTCGCGAATGCGTCGCCGTACGGCCTTGCCGCGAGCATCTGGAGCAACGACCTGAAGCGCGTGATGAACCTCGTGCCGCAGATCGAGGCCGGCACCGTGTGGGTGAACTGCCATATCCCGCTCGATCCGTCGATGCCGTTCGGCGGCTACAAGCAATCGGGCATCGGCCGCGAATTCGGCCAGTACGCGATCGAAGGCTTCACCGAAACCAAATCCGTCTGCATCGCGCACTGACGCGCTGCGCCAATCACGAAAACCGCGAACCTCGGCGATCGAGGTTCAACCGATCCGACAGTGGAGACTGCAATGAGCTACAACGAAGCGAAATTCTGGCATCCGATGGTGCACCCGAACGAGATGAAGCAGCGCAAGCCGATCCGCATCGTGCGCGGCGACGGCTGCTACGTGTTCGACGAAGAGGGCCGCAAGCTCGTCGACGGCGTCGCGGGCCTGTGGAACGTGAACGTCGGCCACAACCGCCAGGAAGTGAAGGACGCGATCGTGCGCCAGCTCGACGAGCTCGAATACTTCCAGCTGTTCGACGGCATTTCGCATCCGCGCGCGGAAGAACTGTCGAAGAAGGTGATCGACATGCTCGAACCGGAAGGGATGCGCCGCGTGCTGTACAGCTCGGGCGGCTCGGATTCGATCGAGACCGCGCTGAAGATCGCGCGCCAGTACTGGAAGGTGCGCGGCCAGGCCGACCGCACGAAGTTCATCTCGCTGAAGCAGGGCTACCACGGTACGCACTTCGGCGGTGCGTCGGTGAACGGCAACACGGTGTTCCGCCGCAACTACGAACCGAACCTGCCCGGCTGCTTCCACGTCGAGACGCCGTGGCTGTACCGCAATCCGTTCACGCAGGATCCCGAAGAACTCGGCCGGATCTGCGCGGAAATGCTCGAGCGCGAGATCCAGTTCCAGAGCCCCGATACGGTCGCCGCGTTCATCGCGGAGCCGATCCAGGGCGCGGGCGGCGTGATCGTGCCGCCGGCCAACTACTGGCCGCTCGTGCGCGAGGTGTGCGATCGCTACGGCGTGCTGCTGATCGCCGACGAAGTCGTGACGGGCTTCGGCCGTAGCGGCAGCATGTTCGGCAGCCGAGGCTGGGGCGTGCGCCCGGACATCATGTGTCTCGCGAAGGGGATTTCGTCGGGCTACGTGCCGCTCGGCGCAACGGTCGTGAACGCGCGGATCGAGGACGCGTTCGCCGCGAACGCCGATTTTGGCGGTGCGATCATGCACGGCTACACGTATGCGGGCCACCCGGTTGCATGCGCGGCCGCGATCGCGAGCCTCGACATCGTCGTGAAGGAAGACCTGCCGGCGAATGCGGCGAAGCAGGGCGCGTATCTGCTCGAGGCGCTGAAGCCGTTCGCGGAACGCTTCGCGGCAGTCGGCGAAGTGCGCGGCAAGGGGCTGATGCTTGCGCTCGACCTCGTCGCGAACAAGGACACGCGCGAGCCGATCGACCCGCTGTCCGGCTATGCGAACGCGGTCGCGGAAGTCGCGCGCGAGAACGGCGTGCTGGTGCGCCCGGTCGGCACGAAGATCATCCTGTCGCCGCCGCTCGTGATCCAGCGCGAACAGCTCGACCGGATCGTCGACGCGCTCGCGGCCGGTTTCGAGGCCGTGCCGTTCGCATGACGCGATGACGGGGTAGTCGCACGACGGCAAACCCGGGGCGGAGCGTGTGAATGCCGCCGCGGGTTTGCCGATTTGCGCTATGACCGGATTATTTTGCCTGCGTATTTTTTCGACATCGGATCACGATGTGATCGACAGGGGACCCGGGTACCGAAGCGCTGAAGCGCCGCCCCGGGCCGACCGCAAAGCATGTGGCCTCAGCCGCCGACGAAGCGCCGGTTCAGGCCAGTCAAGGAAGGAGACAAAGATGTCGGGATGGTCAGGAGTGACCGGCGCCGCGGGCGAGTCGTCCGCAGGCTCGCCGGCGGAAGCGGGTGGCGGCATCGGGCTGAAGGCCGGTGCGGTCGGTTTTCCGACCGCGCTGGCGAGCGCCGTCGGCCTCATCATGGCGAGCCCGGTGATCCTCACCGCGACGTCGGGCTTCGGGATGGGCGGCTGGGCGTTCGCGGTCGCGATGATCATCGCGTTCGTGATGATGCAGGCGCAGGCCACCACGTTCTCCGAAGCCGCCGCGATGTTGCCGACGGCCGGCTCGGTCTACGATTACCTGTCGTGCGGGCTGGGCCGCTTCTGGGCGATCACCGGCACGATCTCCGCGTATTTCCTCGTGCACGTGTTCGCCGGTACGGCGGAAACGATCCTGAGCGGCATCATGGCGCTCGTCAACTTCGAATCGCTGAACGCGGCGTTCGAGAAGCACAACAGCTCGTGGCTCGTCGGCGTCGGCCTCGTGGTCACGTTCGCGATCACCAACATCATCGGCATCAAGGTGTTCAGCAAGCTGGAGATCGTGCTGACGGCCGGCATGTGGCTGTCGCTGATGATCTTCGGGATCCTCGGGCTCGCGGCCGCGCCGGCCGTGCATCTCGACGGCTGGTTCGGCGGCTCGGAAGTCGGCACGTCGGTGCCGGCCGTGCTGTCGCTGGTCGGGATGGCGATGTTCATGTTCGTCGGCTGCGAGTTCGTCACGCCGCTCGCACCGGAAATGAAGTCGCCGGGCCGCACGATTCCGCGTGCGATGGCGATCGGCCTCGTCGGCGTCGCGATCTGCATGTTCCTGTACGGCGCGGCGATCCGCCGCCAGGTCGCGAACGTGCCGGTGAGCCCCGACGGCCTCACGCACCTGCTCGACACGCCGGGCGCGATTCCCGCGTTCGCGCTGCAGGTGCTTGGGCCCTTCGGCCGCATCTGGTTCGGTATCGCGTTCCTGTTCGCGGGCGCCGCGACGATCAACACGCTGATGGCCGGGCTGCCGCGCATCCTGTACGGGATGGCGATCGACGGCGCGCTGCCGCGCTGCTTCGCGTACCTGCATCCGCGCTTCAAGACGCCCGTGGTCGGCATCGTGGCGGCGGCGATCGTGCCGATCTTCCACGCGTGGCTGATCAACGGCAATCTCGACAGCATCCTGCACCTCGTGCTCGCGGCGACCTGCGCATGGGGCACCGCATACCTGCTCGTCACGGCGTCGGTCGTGATGCTGCGCATCCGCCGTCCGGACCTGCCGCGCCCGTACCGGTCGCCGCTGTTCCCGCTGCCGCAGATCGTGTCGAGCGTCGGCATCGTGCTCGCGATCTGGTACATCACGCCGCCCGGCATGAATCCGCGCGACATCTACGTGCCGTTCGGCGCGATGCTCGGGCTCACCGCGCTGTACGCGCTGTTCTGGACGCTCGTCGTGCAGCGCCGGCATCCGTTCAAGCCGGTGCCGGTCGAGGAAGTGCTGCGCAACGAGCACGTCGCGTCGTGAGGGCCGCGCTCGCCCGCTGGCGCACCGCGCCCGACGCACCGCCGCCAGGCCATCGGCCCGGCGCGATCGCCGCGCGCGTGCTCGCCGACCTGCAGGCCGCGCGCGACGCCGACGGTGCCGGCGGCGCCACCGCGCGGCTGCCGAACGGCGTGCGCGTGAGCGTCGACGAGCGCGTCGAGCGTCAGTTCCTGATGCATACGGTCAGCGTGAAGGTGGCGGCGATTGCACACGGTCCGGCCGCGCAGGGCAGTGCCCGTATGCGGCAGACCGGCTGGCTGCGCAGCACGGGCATCGACGCCGTGCCTGCATCGGGATGCGACCCCGTATTCGCTCGCACACTGACCGCGCTGGTCGCCGAGCCGTCGCTGGCCGACGCGCTGCGGCCGCTGCACCTGACCGATTGCACGATCGACGCGCGCGACGGCCGCTGGACGCTCGCGATCGTGCCGTTCGGCGGCAGCGAGGTCGTGAACCGGATGCCGTCGTTCCGCCGCTACGTTCGCCTGACGGGCGAGCAGGCCGCCGCGCTGTCGGCGGCCTTGCTTGCGTTCGAAACCGCACTACGCAGGATTTTGCACGGGTAAGCTGTGGCGTTGCGCGCCGGGGGAACCCGGCGGCCGCGTTTAGGGGTTTTACCGGAGATGCCGATGCTGTTCCAGTCACGCTCACACGAAGACGTGCACGATCACGGGCTCGCGATCGCGGGCTGGCATCAGGTCTACCGCCAGATGACGCCCGGCCGCTTCAAGGGCACCGTCACGCAGGTGCTGTACGACGATTTCCACTTCTTCCGCGAAACGACCAACCGGCGCGTCGCGCAAACGGGGCTCGCACCGGCCGGGCGCACGTCGCTCGCGGTGCCGCTGTCCGTGCCGCTCGCGGGCACCTTCCAGGGCCAGCCGATCGACGGTTATGCGCTGCTCGCGCTGCGCGCCGGCGAGGATTTCGAATTCCACACGCCGGAAGGGATGGGGCTCGTCGGGATCAGCGCGGCGTCCGACATGGTCGACGAGCTGTGCGAGGCCGAATTCGGCGCGTCCGGCGCGCGCAAGCTGCGGCATGTGACGCGGCTGTCCGACGAACAGGGCGTCGCGCTCGGCGTGCGGCTGTCGGCGCTGATCGACGAAGCGCAGCGCAATCCGGGCCACCTCGAATACGCAGCCACGCGCAAAATGTTCCGCGACGCGATGCTCGGCATGTTCCTCGACGCGCTCGAACAGGGCATCGGCGTCGAGCGCCGCGACATCACGCACGCGACCTACAGCGATATCGTGAGCCGTTGCGAGAAGCATCTGCGCGACCGGCCCGAGGAACCCGTCACCGTGCTCGAACTGTGCCGCGCGCTGCGCTGCAGCCGCCGCACGCTGCAAACGAGTTTTCAACGCGTGGCCGACGTCACGCCGGTCGGCTATCTGCGCACGATCCGGCTGAACGCGGTGCGCCGCATGCTGCGCACGACATCGGTGCAGCAGCTCGGCGTCGGCGAGGCCGCTGCAAGCTGGGGATTCACGCATCTCGGCTATTTCGCGCGCGAGTATCGCGACCTGTTCGGCGAGCTGCCTTCCCAGACGACGCGTCCCGAATGACGCACGCGCCCTGCGACGGCGCCGCCCTGCGCCGTTGCGGGCAGCGCATTCCACCGTTTGCCGATTTGCGATAGAGGTCCTGAATTTTCGCTGGATAGAGTCCTGTCACCCATATCGACAACACCATCGATTTGCACTGCGAATCGATGACCACAGAGGGCGGGACATGAAAATCGGACGACGACTGGCCGCAGCCGCGGCGACGCTGGGATGCATGCATGCACACGCGCAGACCTCGGGGAGCGTGACGCTGTACGGCACGGTGGATACCGGCATCATCTACTCGACGAACCAGCAGTTCACGCGCGCCGACGGCGGCACGGGCGGCGGCCATGCGTGGCAGATGGGTGGCGGCAACCTCGTACCGTCCCGCTTCGGCTTCCAGGGCGCCGAGCCGCTCGGCGGCGGGCTCGATGCGGTGTTCACGCTCGAGCAGCAGTTCCTGTCCGCGAACGGGCAGGCGCTGCAAGGCGGCACGGCGTTCAGCCGGCAGGCGTGGGTCGGGCTGCGCCAGGACGGCATCGGCACGCTCGGCCTCGGCCGTCAATACGACTCGTACACGGACATGCTCGGCGCGTACGTGTCGAGCAACAACTGGGCGACGCCGTACGGCTCGCATCTCGGCGACGTCGACAACCTGAACGCCGCGTTCAACTTCAACAACGCGGTGAAGTTCACCAGCGCCGATTTCAACGGCCTCACGTTCGGCGGCACGTTCAGCTTCGGCGGGCAGGCCGGCGACTTTTCCGCGAAGCGTGGTTATGCGGTGGCCGCGACGTACACGCGTGCGCCGGTGGCGTTCTCGGTCGGATATCTCGACCTGCACCAGCCGCTCGACGCGGCGCTCGGCGGTGCGAGCGGCTACATCGGTGATTTCGCGTGCAGCAACCCGGGTGCGATGTACTGCCTGCTGCAGGATGCCGGCTCGATGCGGGCGTTCGGCGCGGGCGGCTCGGTTACGCTCGGCGCGGCGACGGTCGCGCTGACCTACACGCATACGCGCCTCGGCGACAGCCGCTATTTCTCGACCACGGCGCAGCCGCGCACGCAGGCGTTCACGTTCGACATCGGTGAACTGAACGTCACGTACATGTTCACGCCCGCGCTGCAGGGCGGCGTCGCGTACATCTTCAACGCGGCGCATACCGACGGGCGCGGCACGACGCGGTTCCACCAGGTGAACGTCGGCACGAACTACAGCCTGTCGAAGCGCACGGCGCTGTATGCGGTCGCGATCGGCCAGATCGCCAGCGGGACGGGGCTCGGCACCGACGCGGACGGCAACGCGGTGAACTACGCGCAGATTCCGGTGCTCGCGAACAGCAACTCGAGCCGGCAACTGGCCGTGATGGCCGGGATCCGCGTGAACTTCTGATCCGGCCGGGGAGGTCTGGCCGGGAAGGTCCGGCCGGGGAGGTCCGACCGGGGAGGCCGGGCCGCGGCAGCCAGGCGGGCGGGGCGGCCAGGTACGGCGGCAGCCTCTCTCGCCGGGTGCCATAAATTCTTAACGATCGGCGTGAACAATGGCGTTCGCATCAGGCGGCCAGAAGCGCCGCCCGCGTTGCACACGTGTGCAACGCATGGCTGTCCCGCCACCACGTCGAACGAGAGAGACCTCATGACCTTGCTGAGCCGCCTGCGCGCGCTGTCCGCCGCCCTTGCGTTGTCCTTCGCCGCCACGCACGCCGGTGCCGCGGATCTCGTCATCGCGGGCCGCGACGACATCTACGGCAAGGGGCTGGCCGATGCCGTCGCCGGCTTCAACAAGCTGCACCCGGGCACCGAGATCGAGCTGCTCAAGCTGCCGAACGCGAACCTGTACCAGAAGCTCAAGCTGTCGATGCGCGAAGGCACCGGCGCGTACGACCTCGTGATGATGGACGACACGTGGGCACCTGAATTCATCGGCAACGGCTGGCTGAAGCCGCTGCCGGCATCGCTCGCGGACGCCGATCTCGTGCCGTCCGCCGTCGCGCTCGGCCGCAACGCGGCCGGTGCGCTGTACGCGCTGCCGATCGTCGGCAACGTCGAGATGTTCGCGTACCGCAAGGACCTGCTCGCGAAGTACAAGCTGCAGCCGCCGCGCAACTGGGACGACGTGCTGAAGATCGCGCAGACCATTGGCGGCGCGGACAAGAGCATGTCGGGCGTCGTGTTTCGCGGCACCAAGGGCAACCCGGTCGTGACGGGCTTCCTGCCGATCCTGTGGGCGTACGGCGGCGACGTGTTCGACCATGCCGGCAACGTGACGATCGATTCGCGCGAAGCGCAGGCCGCGCTGAAGACGTTCCTCGCGCTGAAGGCGTCCGCGCCGAAGGATGTCGACGTGTACGGCGCGGCCGAAGTGCGCGATGCGTTGCAGCGCGGCACGGCCGCGCAGTCGATCGAGGTGTGGCCGGCATGGGTGCCGGCGCTCGACGATCCGAAGCAGTCGCGCGTGGTCGGGCAGATCGCGCTGCAGCCGCCGCCCGGGCAGACCGCCGGCCCGGCACCGATGCTCGGCATCTGGCAAATGGGCATTCCGAAGGACGCGCCGCACGCGAAGCTCGCGCAGGACTTCCTGGCGTACCTGACCAACCGCGATACGCAGACGCGCCTCGCCGGCATCGGCATTCCGCCGACCCGCCGCAGCGTGTTCAACGATCCGGCGCTGGTGCGCCAGTACCGCTGGTATCCCGATCAGCTGAAGGCGCTCGAAGCCGGCCGTGCGCGGCCGCGCGTGAAGGACTGGCAGCAGGTCGAAAGCATTCTCGGCGACCAGCTGCAGCTCGCGCTGACGGGGCAGGCCGCGCCCGACGCGGCGCTGCGCCAGGCGCAGCAGAAGATCGCGCAGGCGACGGCCGCGGCCGGCAAGTGACGGCGCGCGTCAACTCGGCGGCAGGAGGTCGCGCATGAAGTCCTTTGGCCGCAGCCTGCCGTTCGTCGCGCTGCTCGGGCCCGCGCTGCTGGTGCTCGCCGCGCTCGCCCTGTATCCGGTCGCACAGGTGCTGATCGATTCGTTCTGCCAGGTCGACTACTCGGCCGGGCGCCGCGCATTCACCGGGCTTGCGAACTATCGCGCGGTGCTCGGCGACGATGCGTTCACGGCCGGCTTCGGCAACACGCTGCGCTTCACGATCGTCGCGTCGCTGGCCGAAGTCGCGCTGGGCTTCGGTCTCGCGCTGCTGTTCGTGCGCGCGTTTCCGGGGCGGCGCATCGCGCTGCCGCTCGCGATCCTGCCGATGATGCTGTCCACGCTCGTGTGCTCGGCGATCTGGCGCAACTGGCTCAACTTCGACGGCTTCCTGAACGCGCTGCTCGCGGTGTTCGGCATCGACGGCGTGCGCTGGCTGTCCGATCCGCATCTCGCGCTGTGGTCGCTCGCGCTCGTCGACGTATGGCAGTGGACGCCGATGGCGTTCCTGATCGTGCTGGCCGGGTTGCAGTCGATTCCGCAGGAACTGTACGAAGCCGCACGCACCGACGGCGCGAGCGAGTGGCAGTGCCTGCGCGACATCACGCTGCCGCTCGCGGCGCCGCAGATCGGCCTCGCGCTGCTGCTGCGCTCGATCGACACGTTCAAGCTGTTCGACAAGGTCTATGCGCTGACGGGCGGTGGCCCCGGCAATGCGACGCAGACCTTGTCGACCTATATCTACGACACGGGCTTCCGCTTCTTCAACGTCGGGCCGGCGAGCGCCGCGTCGGTGCTGATGCTCGCGGCGTCCGCGGTGCTGGTTTCGGGGTACGTATGGCAGACGGTTCGCAAGCGGCGCGCATGACGGCGCATCCCGCAGGCATCACGGGCGCGCGAACGGGCGCCGCATTCGGTCGCGCGATGCCGTGGGTGTTGCGCATCGTTGCGCTCGCGCTGTTGCTGCTGCCATGCCTGTGGATGGCCGGCGCGGCTTTCATGCCGACGCTCGAACGCCTCGATCATCCGTTGCGAATCTGGCCGGCCGCGCCGACGCTCGAGCATTTCGCATCGGTGTGGTCCAACGGCATTGGCGCGCCGCTGTTCAATTCGCTGCTGGTCGGTTTCGGCACGACGTTGCTGGCGCTGGCGCTCGCGTTTCCGGCCGCGTATGCGCTCGTGCGGCTGCGGTTTCCCGCACGGCTCGACCTGCTGTTTCTGGTGCTCGTGCTCGCGTTGAAGCTGATGCCGCCGATCACGATCGCGGTGCCGTTGTTCGCACTCGCGAAGCGGCTGCACCTGCTCGATTCGACGCTTGGCCTGATGCTCGCGTACCAGATTTATGCGTTGCCGATGGCGATCTGGATGCTGCTCGCGTTCGTGCGCGAAGTGCCAATCGAGTACGAAGAAGCGGCCTGCATCGACGGTGCGGGGCTCGCGCGACGGCTCGTGCAGATCGTGCTGCCGCTGTGCGCGCCGGGGCTGATCGCGACCGCGATCTTCGTGTTCATCGCCGCGTGGAACGAATTCCTGATCGCGCTACTGTTCGTGTCGACGCCGAGCCGTTTCACGCTGCCGCTCGCGATTGCCGGCTACGTGACGGAAAACGGCATCGACTGGGGCGACCTGATGAGCGCGGGGCTGATGGCGTCGCTGCCCACGCTGGCCGTGGCCGGCTATGTGCAGCGCTACCTGTTGCGCGGGTTCGCCGGCGGGCTGAAGTGACGCGCGGCCGCGCCGCGCCCGATTTCACTCCGTCACACGCAGCTGTCCCGTATCACCTGCGTGACCGGCACGACGCGCGTGCGCGACGGGCCGTCGAAGGTCTGCATGCGGTCGGCGAGCAGGTCGATCGCCGCATGCGCGAGGCCGCGCGTGTCCTGCCGCAGCGTCGTCAGCCGATACGCGTCGTACTCGGCGGCCGGGATGTCGTCGAAGCCGATCACGCACAGGTCGTCCGGCACGCGCAACCCGAATTCGCCGCGCGCGACATCGATCACGCCGAGCGCGAGCAGGTCGGACGAGCAGAACACGCCATCGGGCCGTTCGCGCGCCGCGAACAGTCGCCGCGCCGCGTCGATTCCGCTCGCATGGGTGTCGGACGGTGTGTCGATCACGTGCGCGAGCGTCGCGTCGAACGCATCGCCTTGCCCGATCGCGTGTTCGAATGCCGTGGCGCGCGACCGCGCGCTGTAGCTGGCGCAGCGCGGCCCGACGAACGCGAGCCGGCGCGCGCCGGCCCGCACGAGCCGCTGCGCCGCATGGACGGCGCCCGCCGCGTTGTCGCTGACGACGACATCGGCGCCCGGCAGGTTCGCCTCGCGGTTGATCATCACGACCGGAATCCGGTGTTCGAGATACTGCTGCGCGACCGACAGCGGCGGCGACGCGGACGTCATCACGAGCCCCGCGATCCGGTAGCTGAGCAGTTGTTCGAGCGATTGTCGGACCTGGCGCGGATCTTCCGCGTTGGTCACGAGCGGCGTAAGCGCACGCTGCCCGAGCGTGGCCATCAGGTCCGACAGCAACCGTGCGCGGAACGGGTTCTCGAACCCGGCCGTCACGACGCCGATCATGCTGCTGCGCTGCGTGATCATGTCGCGCGCGATCAGGTTGACCTGGTAGCCGAGCGCGCGCGCGGCGACCATCACGCGTTCGCGCGTCTGCGGTGCGATGCTTGCCGTCGGCGAAAATGCGCGCGACACCGCGGAGCGCGAGACACCGGCCCGCGCCGCGACATCCGACGCCGTCACCCACGGTTTTCTTTCCTTGTCATTCATCGATTCATGATCCCTTCGAGCCACGAAACGTGCATGCCGCTCGCCGACTGGATGTCGGCGCTCGACGATGCGCGGCTGCTGCATACGCTGACCCTACCGGGCAGCCATGACACCTGTGCGTATACGGTCGACGATTTACTCGTGCGCACGCAGCGCACGCCGCTCGACGCGCAGCTCGCGCATGGCGTGCGGCTGCTCGACATCCGCTGCCGGCACGTGCGCGATGCATTCGACATTCATCACGGCGGCATCGCGCTCGGGATGACGTTCGACGACGTGCTGGCAACCTGTGCGCGCTTTCTCGACGAACATCCGCGCGAATGCATCGTGATGTCGGTGAAGGATGAATGGCCGGCGCAGGCATGCACGCGCAGCTTCGACGCGACGTTCGATGCGCATCGCGCGCGGCATCCGCGGTTGCGCTGGCATGCCGGCGGCACGCTGCCCGCGCTCGGCGACGTGCGCGGCGCGATCGTGCTGCTGCGGCGTTTTCGCAGCGGCCGGCCGCTCGGCATCGACCTGACCGCGTGGCCCGACAACGCGACGTTCACGATCGATCATCCTGACGGCGCGTTCGTGATCCAGGATGAATATCGTGTGCCGGTGGCGGCATCGATCGCGTGGAAGTGGCGTGCGATCGACGCGCTGCTGACGCACCTGCCGTTGCCGGACAGCGGCCGCTGGGCGATCAGCTTCTGCAGCGGGACGGGGATGGGCGCGAATCCGTCGGTCGTTGCACACGGTGACGGCAGGGTGCAGGGCATTCATGCGCGACTGGCCGAACGGTTGCGCGAGCAGCGCGGCCCGTATGGCGCGATGCTGCTCGATTTCTGCGATGACGACGACTGGGCGCTGGTGCGTGCGCTGATCGCGTGCAACGACCATGCGCCGTCACCGGGTGCGTGGCGCCGGACGTTTCGCTGCTAGCGCAGATTCGCGGTGAAGAACGCGAGCGCGCTGGCGTCGAGCGTCCGGTGAAAGGCGGCGCGATCGAATTCGCCGGCGTCGACGCACACGCGCGGTGCTATTTTTTTCAATGCGTCGGAACACGGCGCGACGAACGCGAAATGCGCGGCATCCCGAACGACGTGAAATTCCGGCCGCTGAGGCAACAGGCCGGCCAGCGCGGGGAGGGTGGCCGGCTCGACGCCGTCGCCGCCTTCCTCCGATGCCCAGAGCTGGATCGGCCCGTGGACATCCTTTACCGTGTCGGCGCTCGGAAATTCGTCGAGCGGATCGGCCAGCACGTAGGCCTTGATTCGCGGGTCGTGTGTCAGCGGCGGCAGGACGAGGTCGCGGTCGCGAATCTGCTGGCAGATGAGCAAGGTCGGGTCCGTGCACGCGACCGGCGCATGCACGTAATCGGGATTGCCGCCGGCCAGCACCAGCCCGGTGTAACCGCCGCGCGAAAAACCGAAGAAGCCGATCCGGGCCGGGTCGATTCGAGCGGCCTCGGTCGAGTTGACGAGCATGTAGTCGATCAGGCGCTTGATGTCGACGGGGCGTTCGACGAACTCGTGAATGTCGGCCGCATGGCTCATGTCGAGCGCCGTGTCGCCGGGATGGTTGATGGCCGCGACCACATAGCCTGCGTCGGCGAGCGTTTCCGGAAGATCGTGGTGGTCGAGGAACGTGCCGCCGTGGCCGTGCGAGATCACGACGAGCGGCAGCTTGTCGCCGACGGTCGGGCAGTCTCGATTCCCTTTCAATTCGTAGGGGCCGATCGTGAGCGTCTGAGCGGCGTCCGAGCAGGGCGTCCACACGACTGCCTTCAGTTCAGGGCCGCCGGCGTCGGCCGGAATCCGGACGAACTTGATGCCGGCCGCGTGCGCGACCGTGGCGGACAGGCAGAGGAGGAGAGCCGGCAGCCAGGTTTTCATGTGCAGTCCTGAGGCAAGGGCAGCGGGCGCGCGATGCGCGCCGGAACGGGGCGCTTACCGCGTCGCGATCGCCACCGCCGCACCGGCCATCGCCGCCGCGCTCGTGCGATTCGCCATCCGTTTCGCACGCGTCGACGTCAGGAACGCGCGTGCGCGCGACGCGAGCAGCGACCAGAAGCAGTCGGCAAGGATCAACACGGCGAGCATCGTACCGACCAGCTCGGCCCACGCAGCGATACCGACGTGCGTGAGGTCGACGATGGTCGGCAGCAACGCGAGATAGAACACCATGATCTTCGGGTTGCCGAGCGTCACGAGCATGCCGGCGACGAACATGCGCCACGACGACTGACCGCGCGGCAGGTCGTCCGCACCCGTGTCGGTCGGCGCGGTCCACATCTTCCATGCAAGAAACAGCAGGTACGCGACGCCGAGCAGCTTCAGCACGACCAGGCCCGTCGCGAACGTGCGCGCAAACGCGGACAGCCCCGCGACCGCGAGTGTGAGCCACAGCGCTTCGCCGAGCCACATCGCCGCAAGGAACGGCAGCACGTCGCGTACGCCGTTCGTCAGCACCCGTGCGACGAGCGCGGCGACGCTCGGCCCGGGCGTGCCGGCGGTGACGAGCAGCGCGAAGGCGAAGACGGCGAGAGCGGATAGCGTCATGGCGAGCCTCGTGGGTCGGGCGTTAGAAACGTATGAAGTTTCGATTATAGTGACGGCCGTTCCAGACTGTCTGCCTGAATTGCCGCCATGACTGCATCGATCCTGATCCGTCCCGCCACGCGGGAAGACGCGGCCGCGATGGCCGCCGTGGAAGTCGCCGCCGCGCAGCGGTTTCGCGACATCGGCATGACCGACATCGCCGACGGCGAGCCGACCGACGCGGCCGCCGTGCTTGTGCGCATCGACGATGGCCGCGCGTATGTCGCGGTCGATGCGCGGGGCGCGTGCGTCGGGTTTGCGTTCTACCGGCTGCTCGATGCGCGGCGGCTGTATCTGGAGGAACTGGATGTCGCGCCGTCGCATGCCGGGCAGCGGATCGGTGCGCGCCTGATCGAGCAGGTGATGACGCGCGCGGCGCAGGAGCACGTCGAGCAGGTCGTGCTGTCGACGTTTCGCGATGCGCCGTGGAATGCACCGTACTACGCGCGCCTCGGTTTCAGCATCGTCGACGATGCATCGCTCGACGATGCGCTGCGCGCGATCCGCGCGCACCACGTCGCGCTCGGTCTCGACGAAACACGGCGCGTGTTCATGCGCGCGGACGTGCGCGCCTGAACACGTGCTGCCCGGCCGTCAGGCCGCGTCGCTCAGCGCCGGGTAATCGGTGTAACCCGTTTCGCCTTCCGCATAGAACGTCTCCGGCACCGGCTTGTTGAGCGGTGCGCCGAGTTCGAGGCGGCGCGGCAGGTCCGGGTTCGCGATGAACAGCTTGCCCCACGCGATCGCGTCGGCGCTGCCGCTTGCGAGCGCGGCCTGCGCGGTCTCGAGCGTGAACTGCTCGTTCGCGATCAGCGGGCCGCCGAACGCTTCCTTCAGCCGCGGGCTCAGATGGTCGCCCGAATACGATTCACGCGTGAAGATGAACGCGATCTTGCGGCGGCCGAGCTCGCGCGCGACGTAACCGAACGTTGCCGCCGGATCGGAATCGCCCATCGTGTGCGCGTCGCCGCGCGGCGCGAGGTGCACGCCGACACGGCCGGCGCCCCACACGTCGATCGCCGCGTCGACCACTTCGAGCAGCAGGCGTGCGCGGTTTTCGATCGGGCCGCCGTACGCATCGGTGCGGCGGTTGGTGCTGTCCTGCAGGAACTGGTCGAGCAGGTAGCCGTTTGCGCCGTGGATCTCGACGCCGTCGAAGCCGGCCGCCTTCGCGTTCTCGGCACCCTTGCGGTAGGCGGCGACGATGCCCGGGATCTCGTCGAGTTCGAGTGCGCGCGGCGTCACGTACGGGCGCTGCGGACGCACGAGGCTCACGTGGCCGCCTGCGGCGATCGCGCTCGGCGCGACGGGCAGGTCGCCGTTCAGGAACACCGGATCGGAGATCCGGCCCACGTGCCAGAGCTGCAGCACGATGCGGCCGCCGGCCGCGTGCACGGCCTGCGTCACCTGCTTCCATCCTTCGACCTGCTGGTCGGACCAGATGCCCGGCGTGTCCGCATAGCCGACGCCCTGCGGCGTGACCGACGTTGCTTCGGTAATGATCAGGCCGGCCGATGCGCGCTCGGTGTAATAGCGCGCCATCAGTGCGTTCGGCACGCGCGCCTCGCCCGCACGGGAGCGGGTGAGCGGCGCCATCACGATGCGGTTCGGCAGGGTCAGGTCGCCGAGGGTAACAGGATCGAACAGCGTAGGCATGGCAGAAAACCTCTTCACGAAAGGCGGGAGCACCGTCGCGTCATGTGCGGCGGCGCACCGCATGGCCGGTTGGGCCGTTGGCTAGAGTTCGCGGCGCAGGGCGTCGTGAAATGCGTCGATGACGGCCTCGTTGCGCTGGAAAAACGCCCACTGGCCGATCCGCGTCGACGTCACGAGCCCCGCGCGTTGCAGCGTGGCGAGGTGCGCGGAGACGGTCGACTGCGACAGCCCGCAGCGCGCATCGATCTGGCCCGCGCAGACGCCGTGTTCGTACGGCAGCGTCTGTTGCGGGAAATGCTCGCCGGGCGTTTTCAGCCAGACGAGGATTTCCCGGCGCACGGGGTTCGAGAGCGCTTTCAGGATGGCGTCGATGTCGAGTTCGGTCGGCATGGAAGGGTGTGGCGTTTCGGTCGGGCAAACGGGTATCGTCGATGGGCGAATCTTATATCGTAAATCGACGATATGCACGAAGGCACTGTTATCAATGGGGTTGATAGGCGCCGACGGCATGGCCGGATGCACTTGTCGGGATGCGTGAGGGAGGTTTTCGTGTCGGACCCGGATTGCGCACCGGCCGGGGTGCGTGCCGAGCGCGATCGAGATATGAGGGAAATTGATCGAATCAAGCAAAAAACATCAATTTTCACCAGGAATTGTTCTACCCACAATGGCTCACTCGTCGGCCAGGCGAGTACAGCGACACCTGACGGGCAGCGGGTTCCATTCAGTCCCGTTGCCGTTCATATCATCCGATTATATAGGACTAGAAAGCAAATTGTCATCGGATTGCGATGCAAGAGAAAGCATCAAGGGAGCCCGTACGCCGCTGCGTCTTGTCGTCGGCACGGATTCGCGACTGCACGGGCAGGGACGATTCGTACGGAGTGCACCGATCGCGTTCCGGCTTCTTTCAATTTGCCGTCGACCCTCACGCCGATCCATTACCTTCAAGGAAAACAGCAATGCGCTTCTGTCATCTTCGCCAGCAGGTCGCGGGTGTTGCGCTCGTTGCAATTGCAGGACTTCTTCCATGCTGTTCGCTGCCGGCGCTCGCGGCCGCTCCCGAGCTCAACGTCTACAACTGGTCCGACTACATCGCCAGGGACACGATCCCGAACTTCGAGAAGGCGTCCGGCATTCACGTGCGGTACGACAACTACGACAGCGACGACACGCTTCAGGCCAAGCTGCTGGCCGGGAGTTCAGGTTATGACATCGTGGTGCCGTCGTCGCTGTACATGGCGAGGCAGATTCAGGCCGGCATGCTGCAGAAGCTCGACAAGTCGAAAATCCCGAACCTCAGGCATCTCGACCCGGTCCTGATGAAAATGATCGCGGATGTCGACCCGGGCACGCAGTACGGCGTGCCCTGGGCGTTCGGCACGGACGGGATCGGCTACAACGTCCAGGAAGTGAAGAAAGCACTGGGCGACAACGCACCCGTCGACAGCTGGGCACTCGTGTACGACGTGGATAACGTGTCGAAGCTGAAGCAGTGCGGCGTGTCGTTCCTGGATCAGGCCGCCGATGCGTTCGCGAGCGCGTTGCAGTATCTGCACAAGGATCCGAACAGCGCGAATCCCGCCGACTATCAGGCTGCCTTCGATTTGCTGAAGAAGGTGCGCCCGTACATCACCCAGTTCAACTCGTCGGGATACATCAACGACCTCGCCAACAACGATGTCTGCGTCGCGATCGGCTGGTCGGGTGACGTGGGCATCGCGCGGCGGCGCGCGGCAGATGCGAAGCGGTCCTACGAAATCCGCTTCTCGAACGTCAAGGAAGGCGGCCTGATGTGGTTCGACATGATGGCGATTCCGAAGGATGCGCCCCATCCCGAAGCAGCCATGAAGTGGATCGACTATATCGAAGACCCGAAGGTCAATGCGGCGATCACCAACGAAGTGTTCTATCCGAGCGCAAACCGTGCCGCCCGAGCGCTCGTCGACGCCGTCGTGTCACGGGATCCAAGTGTGTATCCGCCCGACGACGTGCTGCGCAAGATGACGCTGATGAAGCCGGTGCCGATCGAAATCGTCCGTCTCGAGAACCGCCTCTGGGCGCAACTGAAGGCCGGACGCTGACGGCGTCGCACAGCGCGGCTGCGGCAAGCGCCGCTTGCCGTGCGCACTGAAACCGCAGTCACGCCGGACTGCCTGCGCCGGTTGCGAGCGGGCGCATTCCTCGAACGCCCCACACCCTGTGAGCCGCCTCGCGCACCTTGCACGGGAGCGTTCGTGTTCGCGCCAGCCGAACACTTGGCTTCGACAGCCCGGCCAAAGCGGCATAACCGCAATAAAAAAACATGGAGACTTCGTATGAGAAGAAAGCTGATCGGTTTGCTGGTGGCGGGCTGTCTGCCCGGTGTCGCGGCGGCGAACACCCTGTCTGACCAGATCCGGGCGTTGCAGGCGCAACTCGACGTATTGCAGAAAGAGGTGGCGGGATTGCGGGCGCACGCGTCGGACAGATCGGCAGGCGTCGAGCCCGCGCCAGCACCGATCGATCCTTCGTCGCCTGCCTACGGCAAAGCGCAGGCGGCGCTCACCAACGACGACGTCGCGGCCATGAAGCAACAGCTTGCCGTCCAGCAACTGAAGGTGAACACGCTCGAGGACGCGGCGAATACCGGCCCGATCGCGGGCCTCTCGGTAACGGGCTACATCGATCCGACCTATGTGTACAACCGCGCGCAAGGCGGTTCGTCGTTCCTGTTCGCCAATCACGAAAATACCGGCGGCTACTTCAACAGCACGTTCGGCGATCTGTACCTGGACATCAAGAAGACCTTCGGTGTCGGGCCGATGGCGCCATCGGCCGAAATCACGCTGATGCCCAATCGAGGCAACGGCATCACGCTGATGCAGAACGAGCATGGTCAGATCGGCAACAACATCCTGAATACGGCGGTCGTCAGTGTGCCGCTCACCGGCACGACGACGTTCGTCGCGGGCCTGATGCCCAGCTTCGGCGGCTACGAAGTGCAGCAGTCGAATCAGATGCTCACGCTGACCCACAACCTGCTGTACGACTTTTCCGACCCCGGCAGCTATGTCGGCCTCGGTGCGAACTACACGAAGGGTAGCTGGACCTGGAAGTTCTTGCTCGGCAATGAACAGTACCGGACCAATGGCGCCGTCACGCAGACGGGCACCAATGCGCTGGGCGATCCGGTCACGACCAGCAACAAGGTACCGACGTTTACCGCACGCGCAGATTACGCATGGTCCAGTGCGCTCGATATCGGCGCGTCGTTCAACATCGGCCGGCAGACGTTGCCGAGTGCCGTCAACCCCGCGACCGGTGCCGTGAACTATGGCATCGGCGGTCAGGCGCCCAGTGGATTCGGCGCATTCTTCTTCTCGGAAGCCGATCTGACTTATCAGCTCGCCGACGTTCAGTACAACGCAGAAATCGACTACGGCCAGCAGCAGAATGCCGCGTTCAATGGCGGCCAGGCGCAATGGTATGGCATTTCGCTGCTCGCGCACCGCAAGTTCAGCCTGCCGGGCGTCGGCAGGATGGGCGCGACGCTCCGCTACGACTTCCTCGCCGACAGCAAGAACGGCGGCGGTGGCGGCGGTGTCGCGCTGAACGGGCAGGGGCGCGACCCGTACAACGGCTTCGGTATCGGTGCGGACTGTTTCGCCAATTCGCAGGCAAGCGGTGGCATGGGCCTTCAGTGCAAGGGTTCGAATCGTCAGGACGTCGCGCTCGATCTGCTGTTTTTCCCGACCGCCCAGATCACGGTGAAGGTCGAGTATCGACACGACTGGGCCAATAACAAGGTGTTCCTGCGAAACGACGGCTCGTACAGCAAGAGCAACGACTTGCTCGCGACGCAGTTCATCTACTCGTTCTAGCGCCGGACAACGCGCTGTCGTGCCGGCCGCCGGTGATTCACCGTCGGCCGGATCCATCCAGTTGGTTCATTGCTTATGGAGATGCCATGAAAAACAAGCGCACCAAACTGTCGTGTGCGGTAACCGGCGACGCGTCGCTCACGCGTCGCGGCTTTATCAAGGGATCGGCGGTGCTGCTCGGCGCGTCGTGGGTGGGCGCGCTGGCGGGATGTGGCGGCGATGATGCATCGACGAATCCCGCGGCGCTTCGCGCGTCCAGGCGCCAGGCGGCCAATCCGGCGGCGTATCTGCTGCCGGGCGAGGATGCGCCGCACTCGGCGACGTACATGGCATTTGCGTCGGGCTCGGAAGGCATCTGGACGCCGCTCACCGCGCAGAGCACGGATGCGGGTATCGACCGCGTTCGTGCCGATCTGATGGACGTCGCGAAGGCGATCGGCACCTACGAGCCGGTCAACATGCTGGTGCTGCCGGTCGACCTGAGTGCCGCTCAGGCGCTGCTGGCGACGGCCAGTGGCGCGAACCCCGCGATCCACGCCAACTACCTGGCGCGCGGAGCAGGCGTGGGTGGCGTCAACCTGATTGCGCTGGCCGATGGCTTCGACGATCTGTGGACGCGCGACACCGGCTGTGTCTTCGTGAAGGATACGGCCAATGGCAATGCATTGTGCGCGGTAAACTTCAACTTCAACGGCTGGGGCAATGCGAACACGGACGGCTTGAACCTCAATGCGGGAATGACGGTGCCGCCTGCCGTTGCCGCCAGCAGCAACAAGTCCAAGGCCGGCAAATTCTTCCAGCCGTTCGCCAATGACCGTACGCTGGCGGGATGGATGGCGCAGGCAAACAACGCGACGCTGATACAGAGTACGTTGACGCTGGAAGGCGGCGCGATCGAATTCGACGGGGAAGCGACGGCGATCCTGACCGAATCCGCCGTGCTGCACGTCAGCCGCAATCCGCAGCTGTTCAGTATTCCGGGTGGCGTCGTCGCCAACGCGACACTGCTGCCGACGGCCAAAGACACGGTGCTCGCGGAACTGCAGCGCACGCTCGGCGTGCAGAAGATCATCTGGATTCCCGGAACGGCGATCTTTCCGCAAGGCTGCGGAGCCGGTGGGCAAGGCGGCGCCGCTACGCCGGCAAACGAGACCGACATCACGAACGGGCATGTCGATTTCTACGCGAAGTTCCTTGCTCCGGGCGTCGTCGCGTACTGCTATGACGCGTCGAATTCGATGGGGGAGCGGGCGCTGAGCGAAGCCAACTGGCAGCGCCTGAACAATCAGACGGACGCCAGCGGGCGAACGCTGCAATTGATCGAACTGACGACGCCGGCAAACTACGGGACCTCGAACGGCGTGACGTTGACCACGCGCCAGACGACGAACTTCGCGGCCGGCTACATCAACTTCTACAAATGCAACGGCGCGATCATCATGCCGAAATTCAACGATGCCTCGGCCGACTCCGCTGCGCTGACGGCGATCCAGCCGTATGCGGGTTCGCGGGATATCGTTCAGGTCGATATTCTGGGCATTGCGTCAGGGGGCGGCGGCGTGCATTGCGCGACACGCGAAGTTCCCGCGTAGACGGGCGCCCGGCACAAGCGCAAAGCCGCCCGTCACGGACCGTCGCGGGCGGCAAATCGCTTCAATCGGTCGGTGCCGTCCCCACGATCTCGTACCGCCCTTGCGTCGCATCGACGTGCGCGAGCGTATCGAGCACGCGTATCACGGGCGGGTGGCCGTACACCCGCTCGACCATCGTCTTGTATTCGTCGCCGTGCCAGCGTGCCGCGGCTTCTCGCGTGCGCCACACGTACACGCCGCCGCCTTCGTGCGTGGCCGCGTCGTAAAAGTACCACTTGTGCAACAGATCCGGGTTCTGCGCCCACTTCGCCGCGGTGCTTTCATAGCGCATCTTCAACGTGGCGACATCGACGTCGGGTTGCAGCTTGAAGAAGACGATTTCGGTAATCACGCTCAATCCTTCGTAGGAAAATTGCGGAAGCGAAACACTCGCGCTGTTGCTCGAGACGGGAGCCGTGCTGCCTGCGCTTCAAGCGCCTTCGTGGTAGCGTAGGCACCGCGCTTTAAAAAGTAAAGCAGAAGCGAGGCTCGATTCGAGCCGTTGACTCTGCCTGTCGATTGCTTTAAAAAGTAAAGCATGACGACACCAAGAATCGGACAACGCGTTCGCGGATCGACGACAGGGCGGCCCATCATGGTCGTGCTGGATCTGCTCGGGCGCCGCACCGCGCTGCGCATCCTGTGGGAACTGCGCGGCTCGCCGCTCACGTTCCGCGCATTGCAGGAAGCCTGCGAAACGAATGCGCGCCTGCTCAACACGCGGCTGGCCGAGCTCAAGGCGTCGGGCCTCGTCGAGCACGGAGAGGGCGGTTATTGCATGACTGCCGAAGGCCGGCGGCTCGAAGCGGCGCTGCAGCCGTTGCTGGGGTGGGCAAGACAGTGGGCGAAGCGCGACCCGGACGGCTTGGACGCGGCCGATCGCGAGCAATCCGGTCAGGCGCGCTGATCGTCCGCACCCGGGTGCGTCTTGCGACATCGTTCCGGGTCACGCGTCGAGCGCGATCCATTTTTTGTTCGCGGAGTCTTTTCATGTCTGTTCGCGCCGTCATCTTCGACTTCGATCTGACGCTGGCGGATTCGTCCGCGGCGATCATCGAATGCACGGAATACGCGTTGCATCAGCTTGGCGCGGCAGGCGCGACGCCGGCGCAGATCGACGCCGTGATCGGGCTGACGCTGCCGCAGATGTTCCACTCGTTGACGGACGAAACCGAACCGGCGCGGGCCGACGCGTTCGCGCGGCACTTCGTGGCACGTGCCGACGAGATCATGGTGCCCGGTACGCGCATCTATCCCGAGGTGCCGCCGCTGCTCGCGCAGTTGCGTGAGCAGGGGCTCGCGGTCGCGATCGTGTCGTCCAAGTTTCGCTACCGGATCGAGGCGATTCTCGAACGCAACGGTTTGCACACGCTGGTCGACGTGTTGATCGGCGGGGAAGACGTGCAGCGTCACAAGCCGGATCCCGAAGGGCTCGTGCAGGCACTCGCGCGGCTCGATCTACCGGCCCGCGCGGCGATCTACGTAGGCGACCATGAGGTGGACGCGCAGGCTGCCGAGCGCGCCGGCGTGTCGTTCGTCGGCGCGGTGACCGGCATGACGTCGTTCGACGCGTGGGCGCGCGCGGGCAAGCAGGCGGTCCCCACGCATATCGGCGAACTGGCCGAGATCGTGCGGCGGATGCAGCGCGAGCCGGGCCAGGCGTCCGGCCCGCACGACGCCTGACGCCCGATTCGGGAGCCGCACGATGCCGCGCCACGTGAACCATCTCCGCTGGAAGATCGTCGCGTTGCTGGTCGCGCCGTTGACCTTCGTGATGACGCTCGATCGCGCGGCGATGGCCGTGGCCGCGCCGACGATCCAGGGCGAACTCGGCCTGTCGATCGTCGAGATGTCGATGATCCTGACGATCTACTTCTGGGCCTATGCGATCGGCCAGATTCCGGCCGGACGCGCGGCCGAACGCTTCGGGTCGCGCAGTGTGCTGTTCGGCACGAGCACGCTGTGGTCGCTGATGATGATCGTCACGCCGTTCGGCAGTTCGTTCGCCTGGCTGTTCGGTTGCCGGCTGGTGCTCGGCGGCGCGCAGTCGGCCGACTGGTCGAGCAGCGTCGTCGCGCTCAAGCGCTGGTTTCCGGCCGGCGAGCGCGCGAAAGGCAACGCGGTGCTGCTCGCGGGGCTGTATCTGGGCCCGATCGTATCGGCGCCGCTTACGGCCTGGACGATCGTCCATTTCGGCTGGCATGCCGTCTTCTACGGATTCGGCGCGCTCGGCCTGCTGCTCGGCGCGATCTGGTGGTTCTGCTACCGCGATGCGCCGGCGTCGCATCCGCTCATCACCCAGGCCGAAGCCGACTACATCGCGGCCGGCCAGCCGCCCGGCCATACGGCCGTGTCGGGTTCGCTCGTGCGTTGCCTGCGGTTGGGGCGCTTCTGGATCTTCGGCATCCAGTATTTCCTGCTCGTGCTGATCCAGAGCTTCTACACGACGTGGCTGCCGACCTACCTGATGCGCGCGCGCGGGCTGTCGCTGAAAGCGATGGGGGTGTACGCGTCGCTGCCGTGGGTTGCCGTGTTCGTGGCGGTATTCGTCGCGGGCGCCGTCAGCGACCGGTTACTGAGGAAAACGGGCTCGATCTACTGGGCGCGCACGCCGGTCGCGATCGCGGGATTCGTCGTGAGCGCGCTGGCACTGGTCGCCGCGTCGCGTGCGGAGGCGATGGCCGCGGTCATCGCGCTGCTGTGCCTGTCGTTTGCGGCCGTCGGGTTCGTGCAGGTCGTCGTGTGGTCGGCCGCGCAGGATCTCGGGCGGCCGTTTGCCGGCGTGATGTCGGGCTGGACCAACGTGTGGGGCGCGCTGTCGAACGTCGCGGGCCCGATGGCGCTCGCGCTCGTCGTCAAGATCACCGGCAGCTGGGGCAGCGGGATGGTCGTGATCGGCGCCGCGGCGGCTTGCGGTGCGGTGCTGTGGCTGTTCGTGCATCCCGAGCGCGCGTTGCTTGCCGTGGCGGCGGGCGGCTTGCCGCCGGCGGCAGGGGGCCGGAACGCGCCGCGCGGCGACGTGGGCAAAACCCGGGCCGACGCCGGGCGGGTTTCCGAACCGGCCGACTGAGCCGTATTGCGCAACGGCCCGGCAGCGCGCGACGGATTCTGCGACCATCGCCGTTAAAGCGATATCCGCCACTCGATCCGCCGCCATGTCCCTCATTTCCGTTGCCTTTGCAAGCATCCGGCGCTCACGCGTGCTGCCGGTCGCCCGCTTCCTGTCGCTCGCGATTCCGCTCGCGGCAGCCGTCGGCGTCCTGGGTGGCGCGCACCGGGCCGAAGCCGCGACGCCCACCCAGCGCGAACGTCTCGAGGCGCCGGTGAAGGCCGTCGCCGATCAGCGCCTGACCGTCGACACGCCGCAGGGCAGCGCGATGTTGCCCGTGTACGCCGACCATCCGGTCGACAAAGCGGCACCCGACGTCACGCGCGTGTTCATCGTGATTCACGGCACGCTTCGCAACGCCGACGCTTACTACGCGTCGGGGCGCCAGGTCGTCGAGAAGGCCGGCGCAGCTGGCGACGGCACGATGGTCGTCGCGCCGCAGTTCCTGACGCGCGCCGATACGCGGGCGTTCTCGTTGCCCGCATCGACGCTCGCGTGGACCCAGGAAGGATGGAAGGGCGGCGAACCGGCCCGCCAGCCGGGTCCGGTCAGCTCGTTTGCCGCACTCGACGCGTTGCTTGCGCATTTCGCCGACCGCAGCCTGTATCCGTCTCTGTCGACGGTCGTCGTGATCGGCCATTCCGCCGGCGCGCAGCTGCTGCAGCGCTACGCGGTGGCCGGACGCGAAGGCGACGCGCTCGCGCGTGCCGGCATCGCCGTGCGCTACGTGGTCGCGAACCCGTCGAGCTACCTGTATTTCGACGACGAGCGGCCGAATGCCGACGCGATCGCGGGCGGCGCCTGCCCGCGCGCGACGCAATGGAAATACGGGCTGAAGTCGGCGCCGCCTTACGTCGCGTCGCAGGACATGCGCGAACTCGAAACGCGCTACGTCGCGCGCCATGTCGTGTACCTGCTCGGGCAGGCCGACACGAACCCGTACACGCATTTCATCGACCGTTCGTGCGCGGCGATGGCGCAGGGCCCGTACCGGCTCGCGCGCGGGCTCGCTTATTTCGATTACCTGAAGAAGCGGCACCCGGACGATCTCGCGCAGCAGGTCGTCGAAGTGCCGGGTGTCGGGCATGACGGTCTCGGCATGTTCACGTCCGCTTGCGGGCTGGCCGTGCTGTTCGGGCAGGCCTTGCCGCAATCGTGTCCGGTGGTGGCCGGCACCGCGCCGGACGTGCCCGCGCCCGACGAAAACCGATCGATCAGAATAATGCATGAATCGGCAAGATAAATTCATTTCCCTGTGCGGCGGTTGCGGTTCAGGATGGCGGCGTACCCAGGAGCGCCCCGATGAACATCACGATCCTCGACGATTATTTCGACACGCTGCGCACGCTGCCGAGCTTCGGCAAGCTGGACGGGCATGCAGTCACGATCTGGAACGACCACGTGCAGGACGTCGACGCACTGGCCGAACGCCTGCGCGATACGGAGGTGCTGGTGCTGATTCGCGAGCGGACGCAGATTCGCGCGCCGCTCATCGCCCGGTTGCCGAAGCTGCGGCTGATCAGCCAGCGCAGCGTCTATCCGCATATCGACATCGAGGCGTGCATCGCGCACGGCGTGATCGTGTCGTCGAACCAGCACGCAGGCACGCCGTCCCATGCGGCCGCCGAGCTCACATGGGGCCTCGTGCTGGCCGCGATGCGCCAGATTCCGCAGCAGATGCGCGCGTTGCAGGCCGGCAACTGGCAGATCGGCGTCGGACGCACGTTGCGCGGGCGTACGCTGGGCATTTACGGCTATGGCCGGATCGGTGCGGAGGTCGCGCGATACGGCGCCGCGTTCGGGATGAACGTGCTGGTCTGGGCGAGCGAAGCGTCGCGGCAGCGCGCACGCGACGACGGCTGGCGCACGGCGCCGGACGAACGCACATTCTTCGAAACCTGCGACGTGCTTTCGCTGCACATGCGGCTCGTGCCGGCCACGCGCGGCATCGTGACGGCCGCGGATCTGGCGCGGATGAAGCCCGACGCGCTGCTGGTGAACACGAGCCGCGCGGGCCTCGTCGCACCGGGAGCGCTCGAAGCGGCATTGCAGGCCGGCCGGCCCGGGATGGCGGCGGTCGACGTGTACGAGACGGAGCCGCTGCGTGACCCGCAGCACCCGTTGCTGCGTATGCCCAATGTCGTGTGCACGCCGCATATCGGCTACGTGACCGAAGACGAATACGAAACGCAGTTCTCGGATGTGTTCGACCAGATCGTGTCCTATGCGGCCGGACAGCCGATCCACGTGGTCAACCCGGACGTGCTCGGAAGCCGCATCGATCGAGCCGCTGATCCTCGACCTGCTCGAATGGATCGGGCCCGGCGCGCGGCCGTACGACGAGGTGATCGACGCGTGGCGCACATCGTGCCCGCGCCTGCCGGTGTGGGAAGAGGCGTGCGCGCGCGGCTACGTGGTTCGCCACCATGCGCCAGGCGGCGTGGCGGAGGTCGAAGTGAGTGAAGCCGGCCGCGCCCATGTCCGGGTCGCGCGCGCCTGACCGTGTGGGGGGCCGGCGCGCGGCGGCGCCACCCGCGCGTCATGCCGTTTTTCCGGCGACCGGCGCGGCGTCCGGATCGTACACCGTCAAGCCTTCCGTCGGGTCCGTCGGCAAGTCCCACGGACGCGCGGCGATCGCCCGTTTCGCTGCGTCATAGCCGGCCTGCCGGCGCGCCGCGATGCCGGCCGGCGTGAAATCGATGTCCTTCAACTGGTTGTCGCTGGCGAGGCGCGGCGCCGCGAGCTTGATCAGGTGCATCGTCGTCTCGCATCCCCACGCGGCGAGCCGGCGCACGGCCGGCGACGCGCGTTCGGCTTCCGGCACGTGCCGGACCAGTTCGCGGATCACGTGGCGCAGCCGGTGAATCTGTTGCTGGCGCGCGATGTGGCTGTCGGTGCGGCTCGCATACTGGATGTCCTTCTGCCGTTCCGACACTTGCCAGATGCTCTCGGGTTCGGGGCCCGCCGGATTCCACATCTGCACCGAGAAGATGATCGAGCTGCGGCGCGGGTTGTCGTCGAGCACGACCTCGACCGGCGTATTCGAATACACACCGCCGTCCCAGTACGGCTCGCCGTCGATCCGTATCGCCGGAAACGCGGGCGGCAGCGCGCCCGAACTCATGATGTGCTCGATCCCGAGCCGCGTGTCGCGCGAATCGAAATAGCGCATCGTGCCCGTGCATGCGTTGACCGCGCTGACGGTCAGGCGCGGATGGCCCGCGTTCAGCAGGGCGGGATCGATCAGCGACGCGAGCGTATCGCGTAGCGGCGCGATCCGGTAGTACGACGCGCGATCGACGCCGAGGCGCGCCATCGGCCCGAGCCACGACGCCGGATTGGGCTGGAAGAATCCCGCGATGCCGCCGCCGATGATCATCAGCTCGGCCAGTATCCGGTCCCAGCCGGGCAGCAGCGGCGCGGTGTCGAAACGGGTATGTTCGGTCACGCGCTGCCAGAACGCCGACAGCTTCTCGTAGCGCCGTTCCGGCGGATTGCCGGCGATCAGCGCCGCGTTGATCGCGCCGATCGACGTGCCGACCACCCAGTCGGGCCGGATCCCGGCTTCGTCCATCGCCTGGAAGACGCCGAGCTGGAACGCGCCCAGTGCGCCGCCGCCCTGGAGCACGAGCACGACTTGCCCGGGGAGGTCCATTCGTGCCGGCTGGCTCGCGGTCATGCCTTGCCTCGCTGCGTGTGACGGTGGGTCGGATCCGAACAGTTCGATTCAGTTTAGGCGATCGACGGCGCGGGGCCGCTCGCCGTGCAATGGCGCGCGGTGTCGACGTTGGCCAGTGCTTCCGGCCCTTTGACGTGACCGTCCGCCGGCGGGCGTCACGCGTCACGCATCGGGGTAGGGGCTGCCGTCCTTGTGCAGGAACCGGCCGTCGCGGCTCGGGCTCATCATGTCGATGTCCGCGCAGGTGATCACGTCGTCCGGCGAACGCGAGCCCACCTCGAGATAGACCGCGACCGCGTCCGACCGGTTGACCAGGTGATGACCGTTGCCCGAGTTTTTCGGAAACGCCGCGCAGTCGCCTGCGCGCAGCACGGTCTCGCCGCCGTCCTCGATCATCACGAGTTCGCCTTCGAGCACATAGACGAATTCGTCCTCGTCGGAATGCCAGTGGCGCTGGGCCGACCAGCCGCCGGGCGGCACGCGCATCAGGTTGACGCCGAAATCGCGCAGCCCGCCGGCGTCGCCGAGACGCTGGCGGACGCGCTGCGCGCACGGCGCGTCGAACGGCCGCGGATAGCCGCTGCCGCGGCGCTCGGGCACGGCGCTGAGGTCGATCCTGGGCATGGGCGGCTCCGTCTGCCACGCGGGCGAATGGGACGGTGGCCATTGTAGGCGGCCGCCGCCCTCCGTTCGTCCGCGTTTTGCGTAGCGGGCCGCGTCATTCGACGGTGATCGTCTCCTTCATGTACGGGTGAATCCCGCAGAACACCTTGTAGACGCCCGGTTTGTCGAAGCGGAACGAGTACGTGTCGCCCTGGTCGAGTGCCGACGAGTGAAAGATGCCGGCGTCGTTGACGACGGTGTGCGGTTCCCCGTCGAGATTCTTCCACGTGATCGTCGTGCCGGCCTTGATCGTGGTCGACATCGGCGAAAACATGAAATTGCGGATCGTTACGAGCGTGCCGTCCGGCCCCTGCGCGAACGCGGCGAGCGGCGTGCCGGCGGCCGCCGCGCACAGGATCAGCGTCGCGACGATTCGGGATGGCTTGAAGCGGATCATGTCGGTCTCCTTATATTGATCAGGCCAGCGTCGCGTCGTGCAGCGACGACGCGACCGGATGGCCGGCGAATTCGACGGTCGTCACGCCGAGCATCGACGGCAGCCGGTCATGCGGCACCGTGAGCGGCACGGGGCCCGGGCCGTTGCCGGCCGTCGGCTGCGGGAATGCGGTGGAGCGCGCGGTGTGGAACGTCACGTTGCCTTCGACTTTCGACACGATCTGGTGGATGTGCCCGTTCAGCACGGTGACCGAGCCGAAGCGGCGCAGCAGCGCCATCGTCTGCGGCGCGTCGCCGGTGCCCCAGCCCCACGGTTCGTAGATAGTCCACATCGGCATGTGCGAGAACACCACGATCGGCGTGCTCGACGAGCGCCCCTTCAGGTCCTGCGCGAGCCACGCGAGCTGTTCGTCGCCGAAGCTGCCGAGCCCGTTCGGCTTGAAATGCATCACGTTGACGAGGCCGATGAAATGCACGCCCGCGTGATCGAAGCTGTAATAGCCGCGGTTGTCCGACGCCTTGCCGAACCGGCCGAAATATTCGGCACCCGAACCATCGGTGACGTCGTGTTCGCCGGGCACCGTGTGCAGCTCTGGCACGCGCAGCGCGGACAGCAGCTGCGATGCGTGGTCGAATTCCTCGGGCTTGGACAGGTGCGTGATGTCGCCCGTATGGATGGCCAGCGCGGGCATCGCGGGCATCCCGTTGACGAGATCGATCGTCTGCTTCAGCGTGGCCGATACGTCGGGATTCGCGTCCTTGTTGAAGCCGATGTGCGTGTCGCTGATCTGCACGAACAGCGGCTTGCCCGCATCGGCCGGGCGCGCGTCGCCGGTCTGCGCGAGCGCGAGGTCGAACGGCGTCAGGATGCCGCCCGACAGCGTAAACAGCGTGCCGAGGCCGCCGAAGGCCATGCATTGCAGGGCTTTGCGGCGTGACGGGCGGGTAGGGGTCGATGAAGACATGTGAGCCTCGCAATCGTGTGACGAAACCGGACGGCCGGATCGTCCTGGAATAAGCCGGCGCCTTCGCATGCCATACCGGCGAAGCGGCGGATTTATTCCCGCGCGTTACAAGGTCGAACACCTGTGTGTGCTGCCTGCGGGGCGATGCGCGACTCCTGAGGGATGACCTGTCAATGTCTTGTAAGTGACACGTCACATTTGCGTCACGGCCGCCCGATAGCCTGCCACTCCGAATCACCTCTCCGGAGCCCTTCATGCCGAATCTCGCGGCAACGGAAACCAGCGGCGCGGCCAGCAACCGCACGCGCACCATCAGCCTCGCGCTGTTTTTTCTGATCATTGCCTGCGGCATCGTCTATGTCGGCGTTCATCTCAGTGCCGATCTCAGCCCCGTCAAGGAAAGCTCGGTCCTCCCGTTTCTGCTGCTGATCGTCGCGTTGCTGATCGCGCTCGGCTTCGAATTCGTGAACGGTTTTCACGACACCGCGAACGCGGTCGCGACCGTCATCTATACGCATTCGCTCGACCCGCACCTCGCGGTCGTCTGGTCGGGTCTGTGGAACCTGTGCGGCGTGCTCGTGTCGAGCGGCGCCGTCGCGTTCGGCATCCTGCAATTGCTGCCGGTCGAGCTGATCCTGCAGGTCGGCAGCGGTTCGGGCTTCGCGATGGTGTTCGCGTTGCTGATCGCGGCCGTCACGTGGAACCTCGCGACCTGGTATTTCGGCTTGCCGTCGTCGAGCTCGCACACGCTCGTCGGCTCGATCATCGGCGTCGGCCTGATGAACCAGATCGTCAGCGGCCCGTCGGGCACGAGCGGCGTCGACTGGAACCAGGCGCTCGGCGTCGGCAAGGCGCTGCTGTTCTCGCCGCTGATCGGCTTCGTGCTGTCCGCGCTGGTGCTGTTGTTGCTGAAGGCGCTCGTGCGCGTGCCGGCGCTGTACCAGGAGCCGAAGGGCAACAAGCCGCCGCCGTTCTGGATTCGCCTGCTGCTGATCCTGACCTGCACGGGCGTGTCGTTCGCGCACGGCTCGAACGACGGTCAGAAGGGCATGGGCCTGATCATGCTGATCCTGATCGGCGTGATGCCGACCGCGTATGCACTGAACAAGGCCGTGACGCCGGACCAGACGAGCACCTTCGTCGCGGTCGCGCGCCATGCGTCGACGACGCTCGTCAAGTACGCGGATCCGGCCGTGCAGTCCGCCAACCCGCGTGCCGATGTCGAAGCGTACGTGCGCACGCACAAGCTGACGCCCGTGACGATTCCCGCGCTCGGCAAGCTCACCGACACGATCGCCGACCAGGTCGCGCAGGCCGGCGGCATCTCGAGCGTGCCGCAGAACCTCGTCGACAACGTGCGCAACAACATGTACGTCGCGTCCGAGGCGATTCGCCTGATGGAGAAGGCGAAGGCGCCGGCGTTCTCGGTCGAGGACGCGAGCGCGCTCGAAGCGTTCAAGAAGCAGATGGACCGCGCGACGAAATTCATCCCGACCTGGGTGAAGGTCGCGGTCGCGATTGCACTCGGCCTCGGCACGATGGTCGGCTGGAAGCGGATCGTCGTGACGGTCGGCGAGAAGATCGGCAAGTCGCATCTCACGTACGGGCAGGGCGCGTCGGCCGAGGCCGTTGCGATGCTGACGATCGGCATGGCCGACGCGTACGGGCTGCCGGTGTCGACGACGCATGTGCTCGCGTCGGGCGTGGCCGGCACGATGACGGCGAGCGGCGCGGGCCTGCGCTGGGATACCGTGCGCAACCTCGTGCTCGCGTGGGTGCTGACGCTGCCCGCATCGATCGCGCTGTCGGCTGCGTTGTTCTGGGCGCTGCACGGGCTGTTCTGATTCGCGCCGGGGGGGCGCGACGCCCGGCCGCGCGGGACGCGGCCGGACCCATCGACTTTCAATTCGACACAAGACGCTACCGATGGATCTCAGTTTCTTCGACCCGAACCGCACCGCGAACGCCTCGGCGTGGCGCGTGCTCCCCAACCGCTGGGACGCCGTCGCGTTTCCGCTGATCATCGGCATACTCGCGATGGCGATCGTCGGTTTTCACCAGACGATGGCGCCGATCGGCGTACTGCAGACGCAGAAGATCTCGCTCGATCCGTCCAACCTGCCCGAATACGCGTTGCGGACCACGCTGCGGATGCTCGCGGCAATGGTCGCGTCGCTTGCGTTCACGCTCGTCTACGGCACGCTCGCCGCGAAAAGCCGCCGCGCGGGCATGGTGCTGATTCCGATCCTCGACATCCTGCAGTCGGTGCCGGTGCTCGGCTACATCTCGTTTACCGTCACGTTCTTCCTCGCGTTGTTTCCGGGCCGCGTGCTCGGCGCCGAGCTCGCGGCGATCTTCGCGATCTTCACGAGCCAGGCGTGGAACATGACGTTCAGCTTCTACCAGTCGCTGCGCACGGTGCCGCGCGACCTGAGCGAAGTGTCGCGCGGCTTCCACCTGACGCCGTGGCAGCGCTTCTGGAAGCTCGAAGTGCCGTTCTCGATGCCGGGCCTGATCAGGAACATGATGATGTCGATGTCGGGCGGCTGGTTCTTCGTCGTCGCATCGGAGGCGATCACCGTCGGCAATCAGACCATCACGTTGCCGGGCATCGGCGCGTATCTCGCGCAGGCGATTTCGGACAAGAACCTCGGCGCGGTCGGCTGGGTGATCGTCGCGATGTCGGTCGTGATCCTGGCCTATGACCAGTTCCTGTTCCGTCCGCTCGTCGCATGGGCCGACAAGTTCCGGATGGAGAACACCGCGTCGGGCGATGCGCCGCAATCGTGGCTGCTCGACATGATGCGCCGCACGCATCTGATCCATCAGCTGCTCGTGCCGGCCGGCTGGCTGCTGTCGCAGGCCGCGCGGATTCCGCTGCGCCTGCCGTCGATGAAGGGCACGCGTTCGCGTGGCGCGACGTCGCGCCGTTCGTCGCGCATCGGCGACATCGTGTGGGGCGCGTTCGTGATCCTGCTGACGGCGTACGTCGCGTGGCGCGTCGTCAGCTTCGTTGCGACCGGCGTGACGATGGGCGAGGTCGGGCACGTGCTCGTGCTCGGGCTCATCACGCTGCTGCGCGTGCTGGTGCTGATCGCGATCGCGTCGGTGATCTGGGTGCCGCTCGGCGTGCTGATCGGGTTGCGCCCGAAGCTGGCCGAGAAGATCCAGCCGCTCGCGCAGTTCCTCGCGGCGTTCCCGGCGAACCTGCTGTTCCCGGTGTTCGTGATCGTGATCGTCCACTTCCACCTGAACGCGGATATCTGGCTGTCGCCGCTGATCGTGCTCGGCACGCAGTGGTACATCCTGTTCAACGTGATCGCCGGCGCGATGTCCTATCCGAACGACTACAAGGAAGCGACGAAGAATTTCCGCATCCGCGGCTGGCAGTGGTGGCGGCAGGCGATCCTGCCCGGCATCTTCCCGTACTACGTGACCGGCGCGATCACCGCATCGGGCGGCGCATGGAACGCGAGCATTGTGTCGGAGTTCGTGCAGTGGGGCGACACGAAGGTCGTCGCGCACGGCCTTGGCTCGTACATCGCACAGACGACCGCCGCGGGCGATTTTCCGAAGATCATCCTGGGCATCGCCGTGATGTCCCTGTTCGTCACCCTGTTCAACCGTCTGCTGTGGCGTCCGATGTACGCCTACGCGGAATCCCGGCTCCGTCTCGATTGAGAGTAAGCGCGATGCAACAAAATTCGACCGTTATCAACGCACCCGCCAAGACGTCCCAGCCGCTGCAGCCGCCGCGTCTCGGCGAAGAAATCCTGCGCGTCGAGCACGTGAACCGCGGCTTCAACAAGTCGCAGGGCGAACTGCTCGTGCTCGACGATGCGAACCTGTCGCTACGCGAAGGCGAGATCGTCGGCCTGCTCGGCCGTTCCGGCTCGGGCAAGTCGACGCTGCTGCGCATCATCGCCGGCCTGATCGAGCCGACCGGCGGGGAAGTGACCTACCTCGGCAAGCCGCTGAGCGGCCCGGCCGAAGGCGTCGCGATGGTGTTCCAGACCTTCGCGCTGTTCCCGTGGCTGACCGTATTGCAGAACGTGGAAGCCGGCCTCGAGGCGCTGGGCGTCGGTGCGCGCGAGCGGCGCGAACGTGCGCTCGCCGCGATCGACCTGATCGGTCTCGACGGCTTCGAGAATGCGTATCCGCGCGAACTGTCGGGCGGCATGCGCCAGCGCGTGGGTTTTGCGCGCGCGCTCGTCGTCGATCCGACGATCCTGCTGATGGACGAGCCGTTCTCGGCACTCGACGTGCTGACGGCCGAGACGCTGCGTACCGACCTGCTCGATCTGTGGGCGCAAGGCCGCATGCCGATCAAGTCGGTGCTGATCGTCACGCACAACATCGAGGAAGCCGTGTTCATGTGCGACCGGATCCTCGTGCTGTCGTCGAACCCGGGCCGCGTGATCGCCGAGATCAAGGTGCCGTTCAAGCATCCGCGCAACCGGCTCGACACCGATTTCCGCAAGCTCGTCGACGACATCTACGCGAAGATGACCGCGCGCCAGACCAACGAGGCGACGAAGAAGGGGCTCGAACTCGGCAGCTGGATGCCGCGCGTATCGACCAACCTGATGGCCGGCCTGATCGAGACGCTTGCGATGGCGCCGTACCACGGCCGCGCGGACATGCCGGAAATCGCGCGCACGCTGCATCTGGAAGTGGACGAACTGTTCCCGATCGCCGAAGTGCTGCAGTACCTCGGTTTCGCGGACGTGCGCGAAGGCGACGTGTTCCTGACGCCGCCCGCACGCGTGTTCGCGGAATTCGGCACGCAGGAGCGCAAGTTGATGTTCGCCGATCACCTGCTGAAGCATGTGCCGCTGGCGGCGCGGATCCGGAAGGTGCTCAACGAGCGTCCGGGCCATCGTGCGCCGCGCGTGCGCTTCGAGCAGGAGCTGGAGGATTTCCTGTCGGACGAAGCGGCCGAGGAAACGCTCGACGCGGTGATCGACTGGGGCCGCTACGGCGAAGTCTTTTCGTACAACGACAAGACGGAAGTGTTCAGCCTCGAGGATGTCGAGAGCTGATGTCCGTGCCCGGATGGCGAGCGATCGTCATTCGGGCAAATCCCGCTGATTCGTATCCTGCTCGATCCCTCCGGTATTGAGCTGCTCGATCTTCTCCATCCGTTGCCTTGCCAGCTCCGGCAGCCGGTTCGTCACGCCGATCACCAGCGCTTCGGCGAGCGCCAGTGCCGGCACGTTGGTCTGCAGCATCGCGAACGGGCGCCCCTGGATCCGCAGCACGATCTCCGCGAATGCGCCGATCGGCGAGCGCCATTCGTCGGTGATCAGCAGGATCCGCGTGCCGAGCCGGTGCGCAGCCTGCGCGAAGCGGATGCTGTCCTTCTGGTAGCGGCGAAAGTCGAAGATCACGAGCACGTCGTCGCGCCCCATGTCGGCCAGCGCGACCGACGCGAGATTCACGTTCGGTTCGACCGCCTGCACATGCGGCCGCGCATAGGCGAGCGTGAATGAAAACAGCGACGCGAGCGGCGCCGTATAGCGTCCGCCGCCACAGAAGATGCGCACGTCCGGATCGGCGAGCAGCGTCACCGCGGCGTCGAATGCCGCCGCATCGAGTCCTTCGATCATGGTCGCGAGCGATTCGGACAGCCGCTGGAAAATCGCCGAATGACTGTCGCGCATGCCCGTTTCCGAATGGAACGCGTCCATCCGCGCGAGCGGTGAATTCATCGCGGTGTCGATCTCGTCGTGTAGCGCCTGCTGGAACGACGAGTAGTTCGGAAAGCCGATCCGGACGACGAAGCGGAACACGGTCGGGTCGCTGACTTCCGCCTGCTTCGCAAATTGCGCGATGGGGCCCAGCCCGAGACTGGGATAGCGATCCAGCAACGCCTGCGCAACCTTCTGTTCCGACGGCGTGAAGCTATCCATCTGGGATAACAGCAACGCCCTGATGCTCGTCCCCATCGGGCACTCCAGCTCTCTTATCTGTATGACAAACGGCAGACCTCGGCCTGCCGGCGACTCCACGCATGTTAGCCGATTGACGTACGGCGGGCCGTGCAAGTCCCGGTATTAGAGGGACGCATCGCTCTGGCACTTGCTTTGTCGATCGATGTAATAAAACAAACATACACCAATCAACATCTCGGTAGACATCCGCTTTAATTTCGGTGATAACCCTAGGTTTTGGTGCAAAAAAGCGAGTGCTATGATCGCGGCCTTGCCGGAATGTATTGTTTATTACATGTCCGGATGGGCAGCGTCGGCACGCGATCGCAGGCCCGCACATCCCGGCACGGCCCGGTTTACTTGTCTGGAGGATTCCGTCATGAGGCGGCTCGTAGTACTCACCCTGTTGTCGGCCATGAGCGTGAGCGCGTTCGCTGCGTCGACCCCCGCGGTCGAAGCGAAGAACGGCATGGTCGTGTCGTCGCAGCACTTTGCGTCGCAGATCGGCGTCGACATCCTCAAGGAAGGCGGCAACGCGGTCGATGCGGCGGTGGCGGTCGGTTATGCGCAGGCCGTGACCAACTCGTGCTGCGGCAACATCGGCGGCGGCGGTTTCATGACCGTCCACCTGGCCGACGGCCGCGACCGCTTCATCAATTTCCGCGAGACCGCGCCGGCCGCGGCGTCCGCGAACATGTATCTCGACGCGGCAGGAAACGTCATTCCGGACGAAAGCCTGTACGGCTATCGCGCGGTCGGCGTGCCGGGCACGGTGGCCGGCCTCGATCTCGCGCAGCGCAAGTACGGGAAGCTGACGCGCAAGCAGGTGATGGCGCCCGCGATCCAGCTGGCGCGCGATGGCTTCGTGCTGACGCGCGGCGACACGGACATCCTCGACACGACGGTCGAGCGCTTCAAGAAGGACCCGGAAGCCGCCCGCATCTTCCTGCGGCCGGATGGCACGCCGCTGCAGCCGGGCGACCGCCTGGTGCAGAAGGACCTGGCCCGCACGCTCGAGCGCATCGCGGAGCAGGGGCCCGACGCGTTCTATCACGGCGAGATCCCGAAGATCGTCGAAGCGGCGGCCAAGCGCGGCGGCGGCGTGATCACGGCCGCCGATTTCGCGTCCTACCGCGCGCAGGACATCGCGCCGCTGACGTGCACGTATCGCGGCTACGAGTTCGTGTCGGCCCCGCCGCCGAGCTCGGGCGGCGTGACGATGTGCGAGACGCTGAACATCCTCGAAGGGTATGACCTGCGCAAGCTCGGCTATCAGTCGGCGTCGGTGGTGCACTACATGACCGAGGCGATGCGGCACGCATACGAAGACCGCAACACGCTGCTGGGCGATCCGAACTTCATCGACAATCCGGTCGCGAAGCTGACGAGCAAGCAATATGCAGCGGAGATCCGCAAGCACATCAGCGGTGAAATGGCGACCGCCTCGGTCGACGTGCAGCCGGGTGTCGGCGTGCACGAGAAGCCGGAAACGACGCACTATTCGATCATCGACCGCGACGGCAATGCGGTGTCGACGACCTATACGGTCAACGGCCGCTTCGGTGCCGTGGTGATCGCGCCGGGCACGGGTTTCTTCCTGAACGACGAGATGGACGACTTCACCGTGAAGGTCGGTGCGCAGAACCTGTTCGGTCTCGTGCAGGGCACGCGCAACTCGATCGCGCCGGGCAAGCGTCCGCTGTCGTCGATGGCGCCGACCATCGTGAAGAAGGACGGCAAGGTGTTCATGGTGGTCGGTTCGCCGGGCGGGTCGCGCATCATCACGATCACGCTGCAGACCGTGTTGAACGTGATCGACTACGGGATGACGCCGCAGGATGCGGTCGACGCGCCGCGCGTCCATCATCAGTGGCTGCCGGACGAGGTCTACTACGAGACCCGCGGCCTGTCGCCCGACACGCTCTCGATCCTGCGCAACATGGGCTACAAGATGGTCGAGCAGACGCCCTGGGGCGCGGCCGAGTTGATCATGGTCGGCCTGCCGGGCACCGAAGCGGCGAGCCGCCAGAGTTCCGGCAACGATTCGTCGGTGTCCGGCAACGTGCGCGTCGGCTACATCTACGGCGTCAACGACCCGCGCCGTCCGGCCGGCTCGGCGATCGGCTACTGACCTGATCGTTTCATGCTGAACCGCTGCCGCCGGTGTTCGCGTTCCTGCGGATACCGGCGTGGCGGCAGCACGTCCGTTCACGGACATCCGCGAGCCTGACCGGCTCGCTCCGCGCGCTCCCTGGCACGGCACGGGGCGCGCGCCTTTTCATCCGTCAACTCCTTCACCGTGCGGCGAATCCCGTCATGAACAAACGAATGTCCGCGGCAGGCTGGATCCTGCTCGCGATGGCGGCCGGCATCCTCGTCGGCTACCTGATCTACACGCAGTTCCCGGACAAGCAGTCGGCCGCGGAAATTGCCGGCTACATCTCGCTCGTGTCCGACGTGTTCCTGCGGCTGATCAAGATGGTGATCGGCCCGCTGGTGTTCTCGACGCTCGTCGTCGGCATTGCGCACATGGGCGATGCGTCGTCGGTCGGTCGCGTGTTCGTGAAGGCGCTCGGCTGGTTCGTCACCGCGTCGCTGATCTCGCTGCTGCTCGGGCTGCTGATGGCGAACCTGCTGCGGCCGGGCGAGAATCTCGGCTTGCCGTTGCCGGACATCGGCGCGTCCGCGCATCTCGCGACGTCCAAATTCACGCTGAAGGACTTCGTCGGCCACATGGTGCCGAAGTCGTTCGCCGAGGCGATGGCGAACAACGAAATCCTGCAGATCGTCGTGTTCTCGATGTTCTTCGGCGTCGCGCTGTCGGCGCTCGGCGAGCGCGGCAAGATCCTCGTCGCCGCGATCGACCAGCTCGCGCACGTGATGCTGAAGATCACCGGCTACGTGATGAAGCTCGCGCCGCTGGCGGTGATGGCCGCGATGGCGTCGACCGTCGCGATCAACGGGCTGTCGATCCTGCTGAAGTTCGCGGTGTTCATGGGCGACTTCTACGTGAGCCTCGTGCTGCTGTGGGCCACGCTCGTCGCCGCCGGGCTGCTGTTCCTCGGCCGCCGTGTGTTCAGGCTGCTCGTGCTGATCAAGGAAGCGTTCATGCTGTCGTTCGCGACCGCGAGCTCGGAAGCCGCGTACCCGAAGATCCTCGACGCGCTCGACCGTTTCGGTGTGCGCCGCAAAATCTCGAGCTTCGTGATGCCGATGGGTTATTCGTTCAACCTCGACGGCTCGATGATGTACTGCACGTTCGCGTCGCTGTTCATCGCGCAGGCCTACAACATCCATCTGTCGCTGGGCACGCAGGTCACGATGCTGCTGATCCTGATGCTGACGTCGAAGGGGATGGCCGGCGTGCCGCGCGCATCGCTCGTCGTGATCGCGGCGACGCTGCATCAGTTCAACATCCCGGAAGCCGGGCTGTTGCTGATTCTCGGTGTCGACACGTTTCTCGACATGGGCCGCTCGGCCACGAACGCGGTGGGCAACTCGATCGCCAGCGCGGTGGTCGCGAAATGGGAAGGCGAGCTGATGCCGGAATCCGAGGCGCTGACGCATGCCGCGCATCTCGATGCCGAACTGGAACGGCAGAACCGCGATCCGGCCTATGTCGCCGGTCAGACCACGTCGACCTGACGTCAGGCCGCCAGGGCCTCGTCGATGCACGCCGCGAGCACCATCGCGGCGGCGTTGCCCGGCGTCGAGCCGAGCAATTGCGGCGCATAGACGCTGTCGCCGGCCGCGATCGGCCGCCCCGACAGCGCACAGACGCCGCGCTTGCGCGCGGTGAACAGCCGCCACTTCTGGTAGCCGTAATGCCCGGTGCACGCATCGCACCACGAAATCATCACGGTGTCGGCCGTGGGCCGTTCGAGCACGTTGATGGTCGGCTTGCTCGATGCGTCCCACGACGGCAAGCGGTCGCGCGTGACGGTGCGCCGCCGCGGGACGCCCCATGAAACGGACGGCATGTCGAAGCTGCCGATCGCGGCAACGGTCATGAGCCAGGGCGCTGCAGGGTTGTTCATGTCTGCTTTCCTCGAAACGTTACGCGGTGCCGCAACGCGCGGCATCACGACAGGCGGATGCGCGGCTGCACCCAGCCGTTGATCCGTTCGGCGATCCACAGCAAGGTCGCCTTGGAGAAGCCGTGCAGCGCCTGCTGGTGCCGCCGGTAGAGCATCAGGTGGCTGAACTGCGCGAAACGCCCCTGGATGAAGCCGCCGCGAAAGAACCCGAATTGCCCGAGCGTGCCGAACGCGTCGTAGTCGCTGATCGACACGAGCGCGCCGAAATCGTGGAACGCGAACGGCGGAATCGGCGTGCCGTCGAGCCACGCGGGCAGGTGCTTCGCGAGATGTTCGGCCTGCTGCGTCGCCACCTGCGCGGTGGGCGGCAGCGGCCGTTCCTGGCCGTCGGGCAGCAGGCTCGCGCAATCGCCGATCGCGAACACGTGCTCGTCGCCCGTTGCCTGCAGCGTGGGGCCGACGACGACCTGGTTCGCGCGGTTCGTGTCGAGCCCGCCGAGCGCCTGCATGAAATCGGGCGCCTTCACGCCAGCGGCCCAGACCATCAGGTCCGCTTCGGCAAACGAACCGTCGCCGTAGTGGAAACCGTTGGCGTCGGCCGACGTGACGCGCGTCGCCGTCAGCACGTGAAAGCCGATCTGTTCGAGGCGCCGCTGCGCCGACGCGGAAATCCTCGGCGGAAACGCGTTCAGGATGCGCGGGCCGCTTTCGAGCAGCGTGAGCTGCAGCCGCTCGCGCACCGTTTCGTCGCCATAGGCCTGTGCGACTTCCAGCAGGCGGCTCAACTCCGCCGCAAGCTCCACGCCCGTCGCGCCCGCGCCGACGATCGCGACGCGGAACGGTTCGTCGCGCGCGATGCTGCGGAACACGCGCATCCGCAACGCTTCGTTGAAGGTCTCGGCCTGTTGCTGGCTGTCGATGAAGTAGCAGTGCTCGCGCACGCCCGGCACGCCGAAATCGTTGGCCTGGCTGCCGAGCGCGAGGATCAGCACGTCGTATTCGAGCTCACGCGCCTCGATCACCACCTCGCCGTCCTGCGAGCGGATCTCGCCGAGCTGCACGCGGCGGCGCGCTCGATCGAGCCCCTTCAGTTCGCCCGGCTGGTACGTGTAGCCGTGGTCGCGGGCATGGGCGAGGAAGATCACCTGCTGCTGCTGGACGTCGCGCGTTCCGGCCGCAATCGTGTGCAGCATTGGCTTCCAGATGTGGGTCGGACTGCGGTCGACGACGGTGACCTGCGCCCGCCCGGACCGGCCGAGACGCTCGCCCAGCCGGGTCGCGAGCTGCAATCCGGCGATCCCGCCGCCGACGATGACGATGCGTGTAGGGGTTGTCATGGATAAATCATCACGTGATGAATAAGGTATGATCGTAGCGCTTCCCGGCTCCGCGTGTCAACGGAGCAGGGCGAGCGATCCAATTCCGGGGACATGAATCCGGGGCCCGAACACGGGCATACGAACCATTCAAGGGGAGCAGGAAAACGTGGCTGAAGTCACTGAGCGCGTGCCGTCGAAGCGGCGTACGCGCGGGCGGCCGCTGGCGGATGCGTCCGTCGGTCCGGACGTGATATTGCGGGCCGCGCGCCGCACCTTCGCGAAGCGTGGCTACGACGCGACGAGCGTGCGCGAGGTCGCGCGCGAGCTGGGCATCGACGCGGCGCTGATCGCCCATCATTTCGGCACGAAGGAAACGTTGTGGCTGGCTGTCGTCGAGCAGATCGTCGAGCTGGCCGAGCCACTGTTCGATGCGCTGCGTACGCTGCGCATGTCGTCGCTGCCGCATCGCGACCGGGTGCGGCGCGCATTGGAGCTATGCGTCGATCACGAGTTCGCGGAGCCGGACATCGGCATGTTCTTCTCGACCGCTGCGACCGAGGAGGGCGGGCGGCTCGACCGGCTGCAGGAGCGGATCGTGCGTCCGTATCACGATGCGATGTTTCCGCTGCTGACGGAGGCGGTCGACGCGGGCGCGATCCGCCCGGTCGATCCTGACGTGCTGTTCTTCATGATCGCGAGCGCGATCGGCACGACCGTGTCGTACAGCCACATGATGCTGGAGTACACGTCGCTGCCGACCCGGCCGGAGGCGTTCCGGCAGGCCGTACTCGCAGTCGTGTACAACATGCTCGGCGATTGAGCGCCGCCGCGCGCAACGCGCGCGGTCACATCGCGGCAACCAGCCCCAGTTCGCCGACCGCGTTTCGCGCGGTCTCGCGCAGCGCATCGACGAGCGGCGACGGCGTGCGGTAAGCGATCGCCAGCTCGTACGCAAGCGGGCTGCCCGCATCTTTCAGTTCGCAGAACGTAATGCCGTGCGGCTGCATCGGCACGAACAGGCGCGGCATCAGCGCGACGCCGATGCCGCCCGCGACGAGCCCGGCCGTCGTCTGCATCTGGCGCGGCTGCTGGACCACGCGCGGCGCGAAACCGGCCTGCGCGCACGCGGTCACGATCAGCGCGTGCATGCCGGGCCCATGGTGCGCCGCAAACATGACCCACGGTTCGTCCGCCAACTCGGCGAGCGCGATGCGCTTGCGGTGCGCGAGCCGATGACCGTCGGGCAGCGCGGCGACCATCCGGTCGCGCAGCAGCGGTTCGACGCGCACGTCGCCGGCATCGGCCACCGGCAGCACGACAAGGCCGACGTCCGTACGGTCCTGGCGCAGCGCGAGCACCTGTTCGGCGGTCGTCCCTTCTTCGAGCTGAAAATCGACGTCCGGATACCGTTCCTGGAATGCACGCAGGATCAGCGGCAGCAGCGCGTTGACCGTGCTGTCGACGAACCTGAGCCGCAGCGTGCCGCCGAGGCCGGCGCCTGCGCGGCGGGCCATGGCTACCGCGCGCTCGGCCTGTTCGAGCGCACGCCGCGCTTCGAGCAGGAACGCTTCGCCGGCCGGCGTGAGTCGCGAGCCGCGGTTGTCGCGTTCGAGCAGCGCCACGCCCAGATCGTCCTCCAGCTTGCGGATCGCCGCGCTGAGTGGCGGCTGCGCCATGTGCAGCCGCTCGGCCGCGCGCCGGAAGCTCAGCGTCTCGGCCACCGCGATGAATTGCCTGAACTGGCGTAGATCGATCATGCGATACCTTCCATGTATCAGTTGATCATCGAATTCGTATTTTACCTATCACCTGGCGCCGCCCAGAATGGCCTTGTCATCAACCGTCGACAGTCAGGAGGGCAGGTCATGGCGGGCAACGAACGGCAGCGAACGGCAATCGTCACGGGCGGGTCGAGCGGGATCGGCTTCGCGATCGCAAGCCGGCTGGTGGAGGACGGGTATCGCGTTGCGATCGTCGGGCGCGACGTCGCGCGGCTGGAGGCGGCCGTCACGCGTCTCGGCGGCGCGGCGATCGGGCAGGCCGGCGATTTGAGCGTGCGGCGCGAGGCGGAGGCGGCGGTCGCCGCGATCGTCGCGCGGTGGCCGCGCATCGACGTGCTGGTCAACAACGCGGGGCTGACCGGCCGCGTCGGTGCGGATACCGGGACGGACGAGGCCGAGGACGTGTGGGACACCGTGCTCGACGCGAACCTGAAAAGCCTGTTCCTGACGACGATGGCCGTGTTGCCGCACCTGGCCGACCGTGCAGCGCGGATCGTCAACATCGGCTCGATCGCGGCACGCGCCGGCAGCTTGCTGCCGGGCGGGCTGGCGTATGCGGCCGCGAAGGCCGGCGTCGAAGGGTTCACCGTTGCGTTGGCGCGCGAACTCGGGCCGCGCGGTGCGACGGTCAATACGGTCGCGCCAGGTTATATCGCCGACACACGCTTCTTCGGCGACGGCGGCGTTGCGCCGGCCATCGCCGCGACGATCCGCGAGCAGACGCCGGCCGGTCGCGCCGGGCATCCGGATGACATCGCGGACGCGGTTGCGTGGCTCGCCGGGCCGCGCGCGTCGTTCGTCACGGGCGCGACGATCGCGGTGAACGGCGGCTGGCGCGTCGGGTGACGCGCACCGCGCCGGCGGCGGGCATGCGTGCGTCCGTCATTCGACATCCATCGGCGGCTTGTCGCCGAGCCAGCGCCGCGCACCGGGCCCGTTGCGGCCCGCGCGGTCTTCCGGGTTAGTCAGCTTGCAGCGCTTGAGCGACAGGCAGCCGCAGCCGATGCATTCGTCGAGGTTGATGTAGAGCCGCTGCAACTCCTCGATCCGGCTCGCGACGCGCTGTTTCCAGCCGCGCGACAGCCGCTGCCAGTCCTTGTTGCTCGGCGCGGTGTCCTCGGGGAGGCTGACGAGCTGTTCTGCGATTTCGTCGAGCGAATAGCCGATCTTCTGCGCGAACACGATGAACGCGATCAGCCGCAGCACCGCGCGCGAATAGTGACGATGGCTCGAGCCGTTCCGATGCGACTTGATGAGCCCGCGCATCTCGTAGAACCGCAGCGTCGATGCCGGCACGCCGCTGCGCGCGGCCACTTCGCGGATCGACATCAACGGCCATTTCGGTTCTTCCGGGGTACCCATGACGTTCTCCGGGGAAAGCTTGACTTAAAGTTAACTTCAACTTTTATGCTACGCGGCAGTTTAACCCGTCGCGAGGCATCATGCTCTCCTTGTCCCTACGCAGGACGTCGCCGTTGGGCGCCGCCTGTGCATTGTTGCTGGCGTTGTCGGGCTGTCACGACGGCAAAGACGCATCGTCGGCCCAGCCTCTTCCCGAAGTCGGCGTCGCCACGGTCGCGCCGCGCACGGTCCGCCTCGCGGACGAGTTCAACGGGCGCGTCGAAGCCGTCGACGCGGTCGAATTGCGGCCGCGCGTGAGCGGCTATCTGCAGCGCGTGGCCTATAAGGAAGGTGACCTCGTCGCGCAGGGCGCGCTGCTGTTCGAGATCGACCCGCGTCCGTACCGGATCGCGCTCGACCGCGCCAACGCGCAGCAGCAGCGGGCCCGAGCGGCCGCGAGCCTCGCGCAGGTGCAACTCAAGCGCGTGCAGACGCTGATCGATGCGCATGCGACGTCGCAGGAAGAACTCGACAATGCGCGCGCCACCGCCGAGCAGGCGCGCGCGGACCTGCAGGCGGCCGACGCGGCCGTCGCCGATGCGAAGCTCAATCTCGGCTTCACCGAGGTGCGCGCGCCGATCGCAGGGCGCGTCGGCCGCGCGGTCGCGACCGTCGGCAACCTCGCGCGTGCGGACGACACGCTGCTGACGACCGTCGTGTCGCAGGACCCCGTCTACGTGTACTTCGATTGCGACGAGCAGAGCTACCTGCGCTACAACGCGCGCCGTGCCGATCCGAAGCATCGCGCGATCGGCGCCGATCCCGTGCGCGTCGGCCTCGCGAACGAGACGGGCTTCCCCCACGCGGGCACCGTCGATTTCCTCGACAACCGGCTCGATCCGCAAACCGGCACGATCCGCGCGCGTGTGCGGCTGCCGAATGCGGACCATACGTTTACGCCGGGGCTGTATGCGCGCGTGCAGCTCGTCAGCGGTCGCGACCAGGATGCGCTGCTCGTCGACGACAAGGCCGTGCTGACCGACCAGGACCGCAAGTACGTGTACGTGATCGGCCCGGGCGACAAGGCGCTGCGCCGCGACGTGACGATCGGCCGCGAGATGGAGGGCGAGCGGATCGTCGAGAAGGGGCTGCAGGCGGGCGATCGCGTGGTCGTCGACGGTGTGCAGCGGATCTACTACCCGGGTGCGCAGGTGAAGCCGAAGGCGCTGCCCGCGCGCGCCGATGCCGGTAACGCCACGCAGGCCGTGGCCGACGCCGGCACGCCGGCCGCGCAGTGACGGGAGCGATACGATGGATTTCTCCCGATTCTTCATCGACCGGCCGATCTTCGCGGTCGTGCTGTCGATCGTCATCTTCGCGATCGGCCTGATCTCGATTCCGATGTTGCCGGCCGGCGAATACCCGGAAGTCGTGCCGCCGAGCGTCGTCGTGCGTGCGACGTACCCGGGCGCGAACCCGAAGGAAATCGCCGAATCGGTCGCCGAACCGCTGGAAGAGGCGATCAACGGCGTCGAAGGCATCATGTACATGAAGTCGGTTGCGGGGTCGGACGGCAGCCTGCAGGTCGTCGTCACGTTCCTGCAGGGGGTCGACCCCGACACGGCCGCCGTGCGCGTGCAGAACCGCGTGAGCCAGGCGCTGTCGCGCCTGCCCGACGAGGTGCGCCAGTACGGCGTGACCACGCAGAAGCAGTCGCCGACGCCGCTGATGTACGTGAGCCTCTATTCGCCGGACAACAGCCGCGATTCCCTGTACCTGCGCAACTACCTGACGCTGCACGTGAAGGACGAGCTGTCGCGGCTCACCGGCATCGGCGACGTCGGCGTGTACGGCTCCGGCGACTACGCGATGCGGCTGTGGCTCGATCCCAACCGGCTCGCGTCGCGCGGGCTGACCGCAAGCGACGTGATCGCGGCCGTGCGCGAGCAGAACGTGCAGGTGTCGGCCGGCCAGCTCGGCGCCGAACCGTCGCCGAAGAAAAACGACTTCCTCGTGTCGATCAACGTGCGCGGCCGCCTGCGCACGGTGCAGGAATTCAGCGACATCGTGCTGCGCAACGGCGACGACGGCCAGGTCGTGAAGCTGTCCGACGTCGCGCGCATCGAGCTCGGCGCGGGCGACTACACGCTGCGCTCGTATTTCAACGACAAGCATTCGGCCGTGGTCGGCATCTTCCTGTCGCCGGGTGCGAACGCGCTCGACGTCGCGAAGGCCGTGTATGCGAAGCTCGACGAGCTGTCGAAGCGGTTCCCGCCCGGCGTCGCGTACCGCCCGGTGTGGGACCCGACCGTGTTCGTGCGCGAGTCGATCCGCGCGGTGCAGCACACGCTGATCGAGGCCGTCGTGCTGGTCGTGCTCGTCGTGATCCTGTTCCTGCAGACGTGGCGCGCATCGATCATTCCGCTCGTCGCGGTGCCGGTGTCGGTGGTCGGCACGTTCGCGTTTCTCCATCTGCTCGGCTATTCGATCAACACGCTGACGCTGTTCGGGCTCGTGCTCGCGATCGGGATCGTCGTCGACGATGCGATCGTCGTCGTCGAGAACGTCGAGCGCAACATCGCACAGGGGCTGAGCCCGCGCGATGCCGCGCACCAGGCGATGCGCGAGGTGTCGGGGCCGATCGTCGCGATCGCGCTCGTACTGTGCGCGGTGTTCGTGCCGATGGCGTTCATGTCGGGCGTCACGGGCCAGTTCTACCGGCAGTTCGCGGTGACGATCGCGATTTCGACGGTGATCTCCGCGATCAACTCGCTGACGCTGTCGCCCGCGCTCGCGGCGAAGCTGCTGCGCCCGCACGGCGCGCCGAAGGATGCGCTCACGCGTGCGCTCGATCGCGCATTCGGCTGGCTGTTCCATCCGTTCAACCGCTTCTTCGAGCGCAGTTCGGATCGCTATCATGGCGTCGTCGGTCGCACGCTGAAGCGTCGCGGCGTGGTGTTCGCCGTCTATGCGGTGCTGCTCGCGGCGACCGCGCTGCTGTTCAACGCGGTGCCGGGCGGCTTCATCCCCGTGCAGGACAAGCTGTACCTGTTCGCGGGCGCGAAGCTGCCGGAAGGCGCGTCGCTTGCGCGCACCAGCGCGGTGACCGAGCAGATGACGAAGATCGCGCTCGGCACCGACGGCGTCGAGATGGTGCCGGCGTTCGCGGGGCTGAATGCGCTGCAGGGCGTGAACACGCCGAACATCACGAACTCCTACGTGATCCTGAAGCCGTTCGACCAGCGTCATCGCAGCGCCGCGCAGATCAATGCGGACCTGAACGCACGCTTTGCGGCGATCGGCGGCGGCATTACCTACGCGCTGATGCCGCCGCCGATCCAGGGCCTCGGCAACGGTTCGGGCTACTCGCTGTACCTGGAGGATCGCGGTGCGCTCGGCTACGGCGAATTGCAGAAGGCGCTGACGACGTTCCAGGCCGCGGTCGCGAAGACGCCGGGGATGAGCTATCCCGTCAGCTCGTACCAGGCGAACATCCCGCAGCTCGAGGTGAAGGTCGACCGGCTGAAGGCGAAGGCGCAGGGCGTCGCGTTGACCGACCTGTTCAACACGCTGCAGGTGTATCTCGGCTCGATGTACGTGAACGACTTCAACATCTTCGGCCGTGTGTATCGCGTGATGGCGCAAGCGGATGCCGGCCACCGGCAGACGGCCGCCGACATCGCGAACCTGCGCACGCGCAACGCGAAGGGCGAGATGGTGCCGATCGGTTCGATGGTGACGGTGGAGCCTGCGTACGGGCCCGACCCTGTCGTTCGCTACAACGGCTATCCTGCCGCCGACCTGATCGGCGATGCCGATCCGAAGGTGATGTCGTCGTCGCAGGCGATCGCGAAGCTCCAGCAGATCGCCAAAGAGGTGCTGCCGCCCGGCATCACGCTCGAATGGACCGACCTCAGCTACCAGCAGGTCACGCAGAGCAACGCGGCGATCGTCGTGTTCCCGCTGGCGGTGATGCTCGTGTTCCTCGTACTCGCATCGCTGTACGAGAGCTGGACGCTGCCGCTCGCGGTGATCCTGATCGTGCCCGTGTGCATGTGCGCGGCGCTGTTCGGCGTATGGCTGTCCGGCGGCGACAACAACGTGTTCGTGCAGGTCGGTCTCGTCGTGCTGATGGGGCTTGCGTGCAAGAACGCGATCCTGATCGTCGAATTCGCACGCGAACTCGAAATCCAGGGCAAGGGCGTGATCGAAGCGGCGCTCGAAGCGTGCAAGCTGCGGCTGCGCCCGATCGTGATGACGTCGGTCGCGTTCATCGCGGGCTCGGTGCCGCTCCTGATCGGCAGCGGCGCCGGCAGCGAAGTGCGTGCCGCCACCGGCGTGACCGTGTTCGCGGGGATGCTCGGCGTCACCCTGTTCGGGCTGTTCCTGACACCCGTGTTCTATGTGGCGATCCGCAAGCTCGCGGGCGGCACGCCGGCCGTCTGGAGCGAACATCACGGCACCCTCGAAGGAGAAAACCGATGAGCGCCGCTTTCCGTCTTTCCGCGCTCGCGATGTCGGTGACGCTTGCCGCGTGCGCGGTCGGCCCCGATTTCAAGCGGCCCGATACGGCCACGGCCGCGCGGTTCGCGCGCGACGCGCATCCGGCCGCGCAGCGCGACGCGTCGCTGGCCGATACGTTGCCCGACGCGTCGGCTGCCGCCGATGCCACGTTCTGGCGTGGCTTCGGCGATCCGGCGCTGACGCAGTTGATCGACGCGGCGCTCGCGGCGAACCAGGATCTGCAGGTGGCAGTGTCGCGCTACGACGCGTCGAATGCATTGCTGTCGCAGGCGACCTTCGACCGCTTTCCGACCATCACCGCTAGCGGCCAGATCGGCCATCAGTTGATGAGCAAGGACCAGGCGTTCGGCGCGCCGCGCAGCCAGCGCGACACGCCGACGTCCAGCGTCGGGATCAACGCCGCATGGGAACTCGACCTGTTCGGCCGCGTGCGTCGTTCGATCGAATCCCAGCGCGCGGAAACGGCGGCGAGCGCGGCCGACGTGCGCGCGGTGCGCGTCGCGATCGCCGGCGAGGTGGCGAGCACGTATGTCGATCTGCGCGGCTCGCAGGAGCGGCTGCGGATCGCGCGCGAGAACGCCGACAACCAGAAGCAGACGCTTGCGTTGATCAATGCGCGCGTCGGCGCGGGGCGAGGGTCTGAGCTGGATGCGGCGCGGGCGCGGGCGCAGTACGAATCGACGACATCGCGGATCGCCGTGTACGAAGCGGCGATCGGCGTCGACGAGCATCGGCTCGCGGTGCTGACCGGGCAGACGCCGGATGCGCTGATCGGCCGCTTCGATTGGCCGAAAACCGGCACGGTGGCGGGCACGCCGGTGCCGCTGCCGGCGCTGGCCGCCGACATCGATCCCGGCACGCCGGGCGACCTGCTGCGCCGGCGTCCCGATGTCGCGGCCGCCGAGGCAAGGCTGCACGCGGCGACCGCGCGCGTCGGCGTCGCGACGGCCGACCTGTTTCCGCGCTTCACGCTGTCGGGCCTGCTCGGCAGCGCGACGAGCAGCTACGGGTTCTTCCGCGCGGGCAGCGACACGAACCTGATCGCGCTCGGCATCGACTGGTCGTTCCTCGACGTCGGCCGCGTGCGTGCGCGGATCGCCGCGAGCGACGCGGAAGCGGCCGGCCAGCTCGCGCAGTACCGGCAGACCGTGCTCGGCGCGCTGGAGGAAACGGAGAACGCGCTGCTGCGTGTCGCACGCACGCGTGACGAGACCGCGCACCTCGTGCGCGCGGCGGACGACAGCGCGTGCGCCGCGCAGCTCGCGCAGACACGTTTCTCGGCCGGTGCGATCGACTACTACGAAGTGCTCGACGCGCAGCGGACGCTGCTGCAGGCGCAGGACGCGGCGGCCGACGGGCGGACGCGCAGCGCGGCGTCGACGGTCGCGCTGTACAAGGCGCTTGCGGGCGGTTGGCCGTCGGGCGCGGAGCAGGGCGCGCAAGCCCCGCTCGCGCAGTCGAAGCCGTAGCGCGCGGCGCCGCGCGGCAGACCGGTGGGATCGTGTCTGTCGCGCGGCGCATGATCACACGGTAGCCGGATCGACCTTGTCGATGTCGATGCCGTACCGCCGGATGGCCTCTCCGACGCGTGCACGCTCGATCGCGCCATCGTCGGCGAGCGCCTTCAACGCGGCGATCGCGATGAAGTGCCGGTCGACCTCGAAGAACGTGCGCAATGCCTCGCGCGTATCCGAGCGGCCGAAGCCGTCGGTGCCGAGCGACACGAAGCGCCGGCCGTCGACGAATGCGCGGATCTGGTCGCCGACGATCTTCATGTAGTCGGTCGCGACGACCACCGGCCCCGTGCGGCCGTCGAGGCATTGCTGCACATACGGTACGCGCGGCGCCTGCTCGGGATGCAGCAGATTCCAGCGTTCGGCGGTAAGCCCGTCGCGGCGCAGTTCGGTCAGGCTCGTCGCACTCCATACGTCGCTCGACACGCCGAAGTCCTGCGCGAGCAGGTCGCTGGCGGCGATCACTTCGCGCAGGATCGCGCCGCTGCCCATCAGCTGCACGCGCGTCGCATCGGCGTTGCGCGGTGTGCTTTCGCGCAACAGGTAAAGCCCCTTCAGGATGCCGGCCTCCGCGTTATCGGGCAGCGCCGGATGCGGGTAGTTCTCGTTGAGCAGCGTGATGTAGTAATAGACGTCGTCCTGTTCCGCGAACATCCGCCGCAATCCGTCGCGCACGATCACCGCGAGTTCGTATGCATAGGTCGGGTCGTACGACACGCAGTTCGGAATCACCGACGACAGCACCTGGCTGTGCCCGTCGTTGTGCTGCAGCCCTTCGCCCATCAGCGTCGTGCGGCCCGACGTCGCGCCGAGCAGGAAGCCGCGCGTGCGGGCGTCGCCGGCTGCCCACGCGAGATCGCCGACCCGCTGCAGCCCGAACATCGAATAGAAGATGTAGAACGGGATCGTCGGCAATCCGTGGTTGCTGTACGCGGTACCGGCCGCGATCCACGATGCGATCGCACCCGATTCGTTGATCCCTTCCTGCAGGATCTGCCCGTCCTTCGCTTCCTTGTAGTAGCTGAGCTGGCCCGCGTCCTGCGGCGTATAGAGCTGGCCGAGATGCGAGTGGATGCCGATCTGGCGGAACAGGCCCTCCATGCCGAACGTACGCGATTCGTCCGGCACGATCGGCACGACGAGCTTGCCCAGCTGCGGATCCTTCAGCAGCGTGCCGAGGATGCGCACGAACGCCATCGTCGTCGACAGCCCGCGCTCGCCACTGTCCTTCAACTGCGCGTCGAACGCGGCGAGCGGCGGTACCGGCAGCGCAGCCACGGTGCTGAAGCGGGCCGGCACGTGGCCGCCCAGCGCCGCGCGGCGTTCCGCGAAATAGCGCGCTTCGGCGCTGCCCGGCTCAGGCTTCAGATAGGGCAGCTCGTCGAGCTGCGCGTCGCTGACCGGCAGCGCGAACCGGTCGCGGAACGCGCGCACGGCGTCCGCGCTCATCTTCTTCAGCTGGTGGTTCACGTTCTGGCCTTCGCCGGCTTCGCCCATCCCGAAGCCCTTGACGGTTTTCGCGAGCACGACGGTCGGGCGACCGTCCGCGCGCATCGCCTGTGCATACGCCGCATGGACCTTCTCCGGATCGTGACCGCCGCGCGCCAGTTTCCAGATGTCGTCGTCGGACAGGTCGGCGACGAGTTCGAGCAGCTCGGGATACTTGCCGAAGAAATGCTCGCGCACGTACGCGCCGCTTTGCGACTTGAAGGTCTGGTAATCGCCGTCGACGCATTCCATCATGCGCTGGCGCAGCAGGCCCGTCGTGTCGCGTTCGAGCAGGCGATCCCAGCCGCTGCCCCAGATCACCTTGACGACGTTCCAGCCGGCCGCGCGGAACGTGCCCTCGAGTTCCTGGATGACCTTGCCGTTGCCGCGCACGGGGCCGTCGAGCCGCTGCAGGTTGCAGTTGACGACGAAGATCAGGTTGTCGAGCCGTTCGCGCCCGGCGAGCGAGATTGCGGCGAGCGATTCGGGCTGGTCCATTTCACCGTCGCCGAGAAACGCCCACACCTTGCGGCCCTGATGGGCTTTCAGCCCGCGGTATTCGAGGTAGCGCATGAAGCGCGCCTGATAGGCGGCCGTGAGCGGCCCGAGCCCCATCGACACGGTCGGGAATTGCCAGAAATCCGGCATCAGGCGCGGATGCGGATACGACGACAGCCCGTCGCGGCCCGCTTCGCGGCCGGTCTCGCGGCGGAAGTTGTCGAGCTGCGCGTCCGTGATGCGGCCTTCCAGATACGCGCGGCCATAGATGCCGGGCGCCGAATGGCCCTGGATGTAGACCATGTCGCCGTCGAACGTGTCGGTGCGGCCGCGAAAGAAGTGGTCGAAGCCGACGTCGTACAGCACGGCCGCCGACTGGTAGGTCGCGATGTGGCCGCCGACGTTCGAATGGCGGCCGGCACGCAGCACCATCACCATCGCGTTCCAGCGGATCATCGCGTTCAGGCGGCGTTCGAGCGCGAGATCGCCCGGGTAGGCCGGTTGCCGCTCGCGCGGCACCGTGTTTACGTAGGCGGTCGTCACGCGGCCGTGCAGGTCGCCGTGGCGGGCCGCGTCGAGATCGGCGAGCTGGTCGAGCAGGTAGTGAGCGCGCGGACGGCCTTCGAGCGCGATCACGGATTCGAGCGCATCGAGCCATTCGCGGGTTTCCTGCGGGTCGATGTCGGGTAACGCGAGAGGTGCGGTCATGCAGTGTCTCCAGAAGCATCAGGCTGCGCGGGGCGACGGTCGTGGCGCCGCGTCGCGCGACGGAACACCCACCGATCAGCGGGCAAGGAAATGATTGCAATTGCAATCGTATCGACGGCCATTGTTGTCGAGGTAAAATTTAATTGCAACTGCAATTCAACGAAAGGAACGACCTGACATGAGCGCACCCGAACCCGATCTGTGGTTCTCGTTCGTCCGCGCGCACCGGACGATGATTCGCGAGATCGAACGCCGCCTCGCGGCGGCAGGCCTTCCGGCCTATGCGTGGTACGACGCGTTGTGGGGGCTCGAAAGCGGGCCCGATGGCACGCGCCGCATGCACGAACTGGCCGATGTGCTCGCGATCGAGCGCTACAACCTGACGCGGCTCGTCGACCGGCTCGAACAGGAAGGGCTCGTCACGCGCGCGCGGTCGGCCGACGACGGACGCGCCGCGTTTGCGAGCATCACCGACAAGGGGCGCACGCTGCGCAAGAAGATGTGGAAGGTGTACCAGTCGACGGTCGCCGAACTCTTTCTCGACCAGTTCACCGGCAAGGAGCAGGCGGCGATGGCCGCCGCGCTCGACCGCGCGACGGCCATGGCCCGCGACGCAACCGCCGAGGCGAAGTAACGGCAGCCGGCGCGCGCATCAGCCGCGCGCATAACGGTGCATCGCTTGCGCGGCCCAGTCGGCCGGCACGCGGCCGTCGTCGGCCAGCAGGCGAAGCGCGACCGCGGCAATCCACCATGGATCCGGCGTGCGCGTGCCGGGGCCGGCCGAATCCGCGCCGATCGCGCTGAAGCGGGCAGGGATGAACGCGCCGATCTGCGCGGCGACGTGCTGTGCGTACCCGGTCACCGCGAGCACCGGCGCGTCGCCTTCGCCGAGGCATGCACGGATGTGCGCGATGCGCGGTTCATCTTGTGGATGCAGCAGGTTCCAGCGGTCGGCGGCTCTGCCGTCGCGCGCGAGCTGCGTGTAGCTCGGGCAGCTCCAGATCGTCGAATCGATCCGCCATTCGTCGTGCAGCAGGTCGGCCGCTTTCATCACCTGCACGAGCGTGCTGCCCGCGCCGCACAGCCGGATGCGCGCTGCCGCGCCGGCCGCCGTGCGCCGGCCGGCCCGCACCATGCCGTTGAACGCATCGCGGGCGGCCGAGGCCGACAGCGGCTTCGCATCGGGCACGCAGTCGTCATGGCCCGCGAGGTAGAAGAAGCCCGGCTGGCCGGCGACGTAAAGCGTGCGCAGTGCGTGGCGCAGGATCGCGATCGCTTCGTGTCCCGATGCCGGGTCGTACGGCGTGCATGCTGGGTTCGCGGCCAGCCAGTGCGGGACGTCGGGCGTCACGCCCTTCGGCCACGACGACGCGGCCGTTTCCGCATCGTTCACGAAGATCCCGCGATCGACGGTCTCGATCGATGCCAACCGCAGCCGGTCGATCGCACGCGCGTGCAGCAGGTACAGCAGCGGTCGCTCGAAAGGTTTGCCCGGATCGAGAAACCGCAGCGGCCATGCGCTGATGTGGCGATGTGCGCGCGTGTCGGCGAACGGTTCGCGCGCATCGGCGCGGACGATCCACACGCGCTTCGACGTTGCCGCATCGCGTTCGAGGCAATCGGCGGCCGCACGCATCGCGCCGAGCGGGGATATCGCGCGGCCTTGCGGTGCGAGCCGCCGCGTCGTCAACCGTTCGAGGCAGGCCGCCGCGGCGCGGCGGGTGTCGGGCGTCCGCACGGGCGGACCGGATCGTGCAGTCTGCATGTCCCTCCTTCGAGTACTGGCATGTCGCCGGCGCCATCGGTTCCGGCATAGGATTGCAAGTGCAACGATTGTAGTTGCAACGACAACCCGATGACAAGGCCCGACATGACCTCGACGCACTCCCTCACGTTCCATACGGCCGACACGCCGAACGGGCACAAGATCGCGATCTACCTGGAAGAGGCCGGGCTCGCGCACGACCTCGTGCACGTGAACCTGTCCGCGGGCGAACAGCGCAGCCCGGCATTCCTCGCGATCAACCCGAACGGCAAGATCCCGGCCATCGTCGATCACGACACCGGGCTGGCCGTGTTCGAATCCGGCGCGATCCTCGGCTATCTCGCCGCGAAGACGGGATACCTGCATCCGGAAACGCTGGCCGAGCGCACGGCGGTCCAGCAATGGCTGCACTTCCAGATCGGCGGGATCGGGCCGATGCTCGGCCAGCTCTGGTGGTTCCTGCATGCATCGAAGACGGTCAATGCGGAGGCGATCGACCGCTATCGGAAGGAGGCCACGCGTCTCTACGGGGTCGTGAACAGCCGATTGTCAGCATCGGCGTATCTCGCATCGTCGCGGTATTCGATCGCCGACATCGCGGCATTTCCGTGGCTGCGCACGGCCGCCGAACTCGATTTCGACCTTGCCGGCTTCCCGCATGTCGAGCGCTGGCTCGCCGACATCGCCGCGCGGCCGGCCGTTCAGCGGGGCCTGATCGCCTGCCGCGCGCCGGCGGCAGCGGCGGCGCACTGACGTCGCATCGCCCGCGCCGCACGCGCGGCGCGGAATCCGGCTGGTTGCCCGCCCGGAAACATTGTTCTCCATCGTCGTAAACGTCTCGAATGCGTGATATTTGAGCCGCGCGATCCGGTTTAGAGTGGCCGCGAATCGATGACGATGTGTCGTATGGCCGCAGCCCCGGGCCGTACAGGCGCACCAGAGGAGTTGGAGACAAATGGGTGAAGGCAGGATTACGCAGGTTGAATCGTTTGGTTTCGAGCGCATTCCCAATGCATCGCGCTACGCGCGGCCGATCGATCTGTTCCGGTTGCTGTTCGGCGGCTGCAATACGTTTTCCACATCGGTGCTCGGCAGCTTTCCCGTGCTGGTCGGGCTGTCGTTCAAGGCGGGCGTCTGCGCGATCGTGCTCGGCGTGCTCGCCGGCACGTGCATTCTCGCGCCGATGAGCCTGTTCGGCCCGCGCAACGGGACGAGCGACCCCGTCTCGTCCGGTGCGCATTTCGGCATCCATGGCCGGATCGTCGGCTCGTTTCTCGCGCTGCTCACGTCGATCGCGTTCTTCTCGCTCGCCGTGTGGAGTTCCGGCGATGCGCTCGTCGGTGGCGCGCACAACATGGTCGGCGTGCCCGTCAACGGCTTCACGCTCGGCGCAGCCTACATGGTATTCGCGGTGCTCGTGCTGATCGTCTGCATCTACGGCTTTCGCTTCATGCTGTGGGTCAACAAGATCGCCGTGTGGGCCGCGAGCGTGCTCTTTGTCGCGGGCCTGTTCGCATTCGCCGGCCTGTTCGACATGAATTACGCGGGCACGCTGCAACTGGGCAGCGCGGGCTTCTGGGCCGCGTTCGTCGGCGCCGTGCTGGTTGCGTTGAGCAACCCGGTGTCGTTCGCATCGACGCTCGGCGACTGGGCGCGCTACATTCCGCAGAACACGCCGAAGCACCGCGTGATGGGCGCCGTGTTCGCCGCGCAGGTCGCGACGTTCGTGCCGTTTTTCTTCGGCCTTGCGACCGCGACGATCATTGCGTCGAAGGCGCCCGCGTTCATCGCATCGAACGACTACGTCGGCGGGCTGCTCGCGATTTCGCCGCGCTGGTTCCTGCTGCCGATGTGCCTGATCGCGATCATCGGCGGGATGTCGACCGGCACGACCGCGCTGTACGGTACCGGTCTCGACGTGTCGAGCATGTTCCCGCGCGTCCTGAACCGCGTGCGTGCGACGCTGCTGATCGGCACGATCGCGATCGCGTTCATCTTCGTCGGGCGCTTCTGGTTCAACCTCGTCGAAAGTGTTGCCACGTTCTCGACGCTGATCGATACGTTCAGCTGCCCGTGGATGGCGATCATGGTGATCGGCTACGTGACGCGCCGCGGCTACTATCTCGCCGACGACCTGCAGGTGTTCAACCGCGGGCTGCACGGCGGTCACTACTGGTTCACGCACGGCTGGAACGTGCGCGCGATGGGCGCATGGCTGCCGGCCGCCTTCATCGGGCTCGCGTTCGTGAACCTGCCGGGCCAGTTCGTCGGGCCGCTCGGCCACCTCGCGGGCGGGCTCGACCTGAGCGTGCCGGTGTCGCTGGTGGTGGGCGGGATGCTGTACTTCGTGCTGCTGACCTTGTATCCGGAGCCGGACGGCGTGTACGGGCCGCACGGGCGCCGCTTCGTGCGCGGCGGCAAGCAGGGCGCGCGCGGTGTCGGTGCGCCGGCGATCCAGCCGAAGGGGTATTGAGCGGCGCGTGGCGCGTGGGCATTTGCCCCGCGTCCCGAAACGACAACGCCGCCGTGCGGGTCAAGCCGCCGGCGGCGTTGTCGTTTCCGTTTTCGGCTGATGCGGTCGATTAGTGGAACGTGCTGCCCGCGAGCATCCCGCCGTCGACGATGAATTCCGACCCCGTGCAATACGCGGATTCGTCGGATGCGAGGAACAGCACGAGGCTGGCCACTTCGTCGGGTTTGCCGATGCGTGCGATCGGCAGGCCGCTGTAGATCGACGACGGATCGAAATCCGCGAACTCGGGCGGGCGCGCCATCACCGTATCGATGCCGCCCGGATGCACCGAGTTCACGCGAATGCCGTAGCGGCCGAATTCGAGCGCGGCGGCCTTCGTCATCCCGCGCACGGCAAACTTGCTCGACACGTACGCGCTGCCGCCCGCGACGCCTTCCATCCCGGCCGTCGACGACACGTTGACGATCGAGCCGCCGCCGGCTTCCTTCAGCGCGGCCACCGCCGATTTCATGCCGAGCCAGCAGCCGACCTGGTTCACGTCGATCACCTTGCGATAGTCGTCGAGCGAACACGATTCGATCGGCACGAGCTTCAGGATCGCTGCGTTGTTCACGAGGACGTCGAGCCGGCCGAACTGCGCGAGCGTTGCCTGAACGGCGGCCTGCCAGTCGGCTTCGCTGGTGACGTCGAGATGCTGGAATCGCGCGGCGTCGCCGAGTTCGGCCGCGACGCGCCGGCCGGCGTCGTCCAGCACGTCGGCGATCACCACGCGTGCGCCTTCGGCGACGAACCGGCGTGCTTCCGCTTCGCCCTGGCCGCGGGCACCGCCCGTGATCAGCGCCACCTTGCCTTCGAGTCGTTTCATCCTGCTTGCTCCTGTGAGTGAGGGGGGACGCGCGGGCCCGCTTACGCGGAGGCGGCCGCGGCGTCGATGATGCGAACCGGATCGGTGCCGTCCCAGGTGTGTGCTTCGGCGATGCCGTGCGCGATCATGTCGCGCATGCCCGCGCCTTCGATCACTTCGACGCGCACGCCGGGATCGTCGGCGTCGTCGAGATACGCGACGCGCGTGGCCGGGTTGCTCGCTTCGAACACGACGCGCAGGCCGCGCGCGGTGAGTTGCGCGACCGCCGCATCGAGATCGTCGACGATCCACGCGACGTGGTGCAGGCCGGCGAGCGGCTGCCCGTGCGCGTCGCGGTACGGCGATGGCGTGTCGTTCGTGACGTGGATCAGTTCGATCTGCAGATCGCCGCGATACGCGAGGCCGACGTCCATCGTGACCGTCACCGGTTCGCCGAGATACCGGCCGTCGAGGCGGACGTTGCGGAATACGGTCCACGGGCCGATGTCGTGGCGGGCGCGCCAGCGCGCGATGCTGCGTTCGAGGTCGGCGACCACATAGCCGATCTGTTCGATGGGGCCGAGGACTGGGTCGTTCATGTCGTCTCCGTGGCGGACGCACGTGTGCGTGCCGCGCGATGAATGACGGTCATGATCGCAACAAAGCGCGCGCTTCGTGCCATCCGAATGGACTAGCCGCGACGTGCGCCTACCGCGCGATGAGCCGCGGAGGACGGGCGAAGCGCATCGGGAGCACGGTGTCGTCGAGACGCCGGCTCACGTGGAGGCGGGCGAGGAGCGGGCCGGTGCGAGCGGCCGCGCGTCACTGCGCCGTGAGCACTTCGCGCACGCAGTCGACGAATTGCGCGGCGGCCGGCGTCAGCGAACTGCCGCGGCGCTGGATCGCGCACATCTGCAGCACGGGCATCGGGTCGTCGAGTTCGACGCGCCGGATACCCATCCGCTTGAACACCTCGTTCGCGAGCGGTTCGACGAAGAAGGCGACGTGATCCATCTGTGCGACCAGCGCGAGCGCGGTCGAGATCGAATCGCCGTGCACGACGTGCGCCGGCACCGGCAACCCGAACGAGCCGAACAGCCGTTTGGTGGCAGACATCGGATCGTTGCCGTCGCCGGGCAGCGCCCATTCGGAATCGAGGAAATCGCGCACCCTGCGCCGGTTGCGCAACGGGTGCTTGTCGCGCACCCCGAGCACGAGCCGCACGGGCGCGAGCGGTTCGCTGACGAAATCGTCGGTGAGCGCCTCCGGATCGACATGCATGATCGCAAAGTCGGTCTGAGCGTCGCGCAGCCGCGCGAGCGTGCCGGGCGGGCCCGATTCGGTCACGTGCACCGTCACGCCGGGGCGTCGCTCGCGCAGCAGCCGGTAAGCCGGCACGAATACGGTCTGCGCGAACGACGTGGTGACCGCGATACGGATGTGCCCCAGGTTGCCGTCGCGCAACTGCACGATCTCGTCGCGGGCGCGTTGCATGTCGTCGAGCAGCAGGCGCGCACGCGGCAACAGCGCGGCGCCGTATTCGGTGAGCACGATGCCCTTGACGCTGCGCTCGACGAGCGGGGCGCCGATCTCGCGTTCCAGCTCGCGGATGATCTTCGTGACGGCGGGCGCCGACACGCCGAGCTGGCGCGCCGCGCCGCGGATGCTCATCTGCGTGGCCACGGCCACGAACGCATGCAACTGGTTCGGCTTCACGGGGCGCTCCGGGGTGTAAACCAAATGGCAACGAGTGTAATGGATTGTTGTCTTTTCGGGTAACACGCAGCCGCCTAGAATGCGGTCGCATATAACCAGTGCGAAACCGCACGATGAAGGAGACACCCGTCATGGCACCCCAACCGCAAACCGGCGCCGGCACACGCCGGACCATTCTCGCGACGACCCTCGGCAACGCGCTCGAATACTTCGATTTCACGGTCTACGGCTTTCTCGCGTTCATTATCGGCAAGCTGTTCTTCCCGTCGTTCGACTCGGCCGGCCAGTTGCTGCTGGCGGTCGGCACATTCGGGGCCGGATTCGTGATGCGGCCGCTCGGCGGCGTCGTGATCGGCGCCTATGCCGACCGCGCGGGGCGCAAGCCGGCGATGGTGCTCACCATCTTCCTGATGGCATTCGGCTGCGGGATGATCGCCGTGATGCCGACCTATGCGCAGATCGGCGTGGCCGCGCCGATCCTGATCGTGGTCGCACGGTCGATCCAGGGCTTTTCGGCCGGCGGCGAATTCGGTGCGTCGACGACGCTGCTCGTCGAGCATGCGCAGCCGCGCTCACGCGGCTACATGGCGAGCTGGCAGTTCGCGAGCCAGGGGCTCGGCGTGCTGATGGCCGCGCTGACGGTCGCGATCCTGTCGTTCACGCTGACGCCCGACGCGCTCGAACGCTGGGGCTGGCGCGTGCCGTTCGCGCTCGGGGTGCTGATCGCGCCGGTGGGTGCGTACATCCGCCGCCGGCTCGAGGAAACGCACGCGGGCGAGACCGTTCAGCACGCGCCGGCCGGCATGCGGCGCAGCGGCCGCGTCGCGACGTTGTTCCGCGAGCACGGGCGCGCGGTGATCGTCGCGATCATGATCACGATGGGCGCCACCGGCGCGTCGTATGTCGTCAGCTTCTACATGCCGACCTTTGCCATCCGCGAACTCGGGATGAGCCCGACCGTGGCGCTGTCGGCCGCTGCGCTGACGGGCGCACTGGCATTCGGATGCGCACCGCTCGTCGGCCGCTGGTCGGACCGCGTCGGCCGCAAGCCGCTGATCGTCGCGGGCCGGATCGTCCTCGTGCTGCTGATCTATCCGGCGTTCACGTGGCTGAAGGCATCGCCGACCCCGGCCGTGCTGTTCACGGTGGTCGGGGTGCTGACCGTCGTGCTCGCGATCCAGGCCGTGCCGAGCATCACGATCCTGCCGGAGATGTTTCCCGAATCGGTGCGTGCAACGGGCATGTCGCTCGTGTACGGCATCGGCGTCGCGATCTTCGGCGGCTTCGCGCCGTTCGTCAGCACGTGGCTCGTCAACGTGAGCGGCGACAAGGTTGCACCGGCCTGGTACCTGATCGTCGTTGCGCTCGTGTCGATGGCCGGTCTGCCGTACCTGCGCGACCGCACCGGTGAAACGATCGATGCTCCTGCCGTTTCCGGCGTTTCCTCCTACTCGAAGGTCTGACCGCACCATGGAACCTATCGCTGTTACCCGACATTTCTCCGGCACCTATGTCGAAGCCCGCCAGAAGTTTCTGGACGCCGCCGCGCACCGGCGCGCGACGCTGGAGTCGTTCGTGCTGCCCGGCCTGCGCGGCGCGCTCGGCGAAACGCTGGCGATCGACGTGGCCGGCCTTGGCGTCGCCGAGGCCGAGCGGCTGCTGATCGTCAGTTCGGGCACGCACGGGCCCGAAGGTTTCTGCGGATCGGGCTGCCAGATCGCAATGCTGTTCGACGACGACCTGATCGCGCGGCTTGCACGCGCCGGTATCGGGCTGCTGCTGATCCATGCGGTCAATCCGTACGGTTTCTCGTACCTGCAGCGCACCAACCAGGACAACGTCGACCTGAACCGCAACCACATCGATTTCAGTGCAGCGCTGCCGGCCAACGACGCGTATCCGGAGATCGATCGCCTCGTGCTCCCGGAAAGCTGGCCGCCGTCGCCTGACGACGAGCAGGCGCTGGCCGAGTACATCGCGCGACATGGCAAGCTCGCGTATCAGGGCGCGTTGAGCGGCGGTCAGTACACGACCCCCGACGGGATGTTCTTCGGCGGGCGCGAGCCGACCTGGAACAACCGCACGATGCGTACGATCCTGCGCGGGCGCGCGGCGCATGCGAAAGCGATCGCATGGATCGACGTGCATACGGGCCTCGGGCCGCGCGGTCACGGCGAGAAGATCTACGCGGGCCGCAACGTCGCCGCCGAACTCGCGCGCGCCCGCGCGTGGTGGGGCGCCGACATCGTCGCACCGTTCGCTGGCGAATCCGAGTCGCCGGGCGTGTCGGGGCCGATCGCGTCGATCGCGCACGACGAGTGCCCGCGCGCGGATGCCGCGCTGATGGCACTCGAATTCGGCACGGTGCCATTCGACGACATGATCAACCGGCTGCGTGCGTCGCACTGGCTGATCCGGCATCCCGATGCGCCGGCCGAATTGCGCCGCGACATTCTTCAGCGAATCCGCGACGCGTTCTACGGCGACGACGACATCTGGAAGGGCGCGATCTGGGGGCAGACGCGTACCGCGGTGCTGCAGGCACTGATGGGGCTGGCCGCCGCGTAAGGGCGGAAAGGCAGGCGGCGTGCGCCGCCTGTTCAAACATAAGAATATTATTCAGGAGATCTGATGAAAGCCAACGGCATCATCTCGGCAGCCGCGGCGGCATCCTTCGCTGTCGCTGCGCACGCGCAGAATTCGGTCACGTTGTATGGAACCATCGACAACGGCGTGAACTACGTCAGCAACATGGGTGGCGGCAAGGCGATCCAGGCCGTGTCGGGCACGCTGTACGGAAACCGCCTCGGCTTCCGGGGCAGCGAGGATCTCGGCGGCGGGTTGAAGGCGATCTTCACGCTGGAGAACGGCTACGACGCGAACACGGGGCGGCTCGGGCAGGGCGGGCTGATGTTCGGCCGCCAGGCGTTCGTCGGCCTGACGGGCGCATTCGGTACCGTCACGCTCGGCCGCCAGTACGACGAGTTGAGCGGCGAGTATCTCGGCCTGCTGGCCGCCGGCTGCAATTTCACCGGCTACCTCGGCGCGCACGCGGCCGACGTCGACAACCTGAACGACACGGCGCGCATCAACAATGCGATCAAATACAAGACGCCGGACTTCAACGGCTTCTCGATGGCGGCGCTGTACGGTTTCGGCGGCGTGCCGGGCAGTTTCTCCGCGAACCGCGCGATCAGCGTCGGCGCGCGCTACGAGCGTGGGCCGCTGACACTCGACGCCGCGTACGAGACGGTCAACAACCCGGCCGTGACGCTCTGGGGTGCGAGCGCGAACCCGGCGCCGAACGCGGCGTTTTCGACCGCGCTGCCCACGCCGATCTGGGGCGGCTACCAGTCGGCGTCGAAACTGCAGATCTATGGGGCCGGCGGCAGTTATGCGCTCGGCAATGCGACGTTCCGCTTCGTGTACACCAACACGCGTTTCCAGAACATCGTGCAGACGCTCAATACGTCATACCGCGGCAAGGCGTCGTTCGACAACTACGAGGCCAACGTCACGTACCTCGTCACGCCGGCCGTGGCGCTCGGCGCCGCGTATACGTACACGGCGGCGCCCGATGCGAAGTATCAGCAGTTCAATGTCGGCGCGCAGTATTTCCTGTCGAAACGGACGACGCTCTACATGGTCGGCATCTACCAGCATGCATCCGGGCTCGACTCGTACGGCCGGCAGGCTGTCGCCCAGATCAACCAGACGACACCGTCGTCGACCGCCAATCAGTTGCTGGCGCGGCTCGGCCTGCTCGTCAAGTTCTGACGTCGAGCGCTGCGCCGTGCCGCGTCACCGCGAGGTCGCCCCCTTGACCGTCAGCCGACACACGGTCGCGAGCGCGAGCAGGTTCGGGTCGCGCTCGCGGCGGTGCAGGAAACTCAGGCCGATCGTCTGGCGGATCGTGGGCCCCGCGAGCGGCACGAGCGCGATCTTGTGCGCGAACAGGTCGCGCACGCGGCCGGGCAGCAGCGAGCAGCCGACCCCGCCCGACACGAGGTTGATCAGCGAAAAGATGTCGCCCACCCGCATCACGACGTTCGGCGTGACGCCGGCCGTGCGGAACGCCTCCGTAAAGCCGTGATGCGTTGCGAAACCTTCGCCGAGCGACACGAACGGCTCGTCGCCGCATGCATGAAGATCGATCGCGTCGCGTTGCGCATACGGCGAATCGATCGGCACGGCAAAGAACATCTCGTCCTCGAACAGCGCGATCGATTCGATTTCGGCATCCGGTTCGGGCAGCGCCATCAGCGTCGCATCGATCGCGCCCTGCCTGAGCTTATCGAGCAGGTCGGCGTTCGAGCCGAGCACGAGTTCGGCCTGCAACTCGGGGCGGCGCTCCTTCAGCGCGATCACGACCTCGGGCACGGTGCGGATCGTCAGCGAATACAGCGAGCCGATCTTCAACTGGCCCGCGCCGTAGCCGGCTGCCTCGCGCGTCGAACGGATGCCGTCGGTCATCGTCTTGAGCACTTCGCCGGCGACTTCGGCGAGCACCTGCGCGGCCTCGGTCGGAATCAGGTTCCGCCCCTCGTGGCGGAACAGCGCGCAGTGCATCCCTTCCTCGAGCGTATGGAGTGCGCGGTGCACGCTGACGGTACTGATGCCCAGCGCCTCGGCCGCCTTCGCGAGACTGCCGGCTTCCATGAAGGCGAGCAGCACCTCGAGCTTGCGGAACGTGATCTCTTCGTTGATGCGGTTGCGCATGATGCGGACGACGGGAAGGGCGGCCGACGATTCTGCCGCAGAACCGGGACCGCAACAATGCGCGAAATACCGGGTTTTTCGCGCAGTGGAGTCCGCAGCGGAAACATTTAGTCTCCGGCTAATCATCTGCCGCGGGCGTTAATTGATGCGGATTTTCGGCGTCCCTATGATCGATTCACGCTGGTCGTGCGCGGGCCGAGAGGTGCCGTCGTGCCTGTCCCGTCCCGACCGGCGATGCGAACAGCCGGTTCGCCCATGCCCGCCACGGAACGCGGCAGGCATGCGGCGCGGCACCCCGAGACTGCAGGAGAACAGCATGCGCGACTCACGTCGGAATTCGCGGCAGCGGCAAGTGATTGCCGCGGTCGTCGGCAATACCCTCGAGTGGTACGACTTCATCGTTTACGGTTTCTTCTCCGGCATCATCGCGCGGCTGTTCTTTCCCGCCGAGAGCCAGTACGCGTCGCTGCTGATGTCGCTCGCGACGTTCGGCGTCGGCTTCTTCATGCGTCCGGTGGGCGGCATCCTGCTCGGGCTCTATTCGGACCGCAAGGGCCGCAAGGCCGCGATGCAGCTCATCATCTTCCTGATGACGCTGTCGATCGCACTGATCACGTTCGCGCCGTCGTACGCGGCGATCGGCCCGGCGGCGCCGATCTTGATCGTCGTCGCCCGGCTGCTGCAGGGTTTCGCGACGGGCGGCGAATATGCGAGCGCGACCGCGTTCCTCGTCGAAAGCGCACCCGCGAACCGGCGCGGGCTGTACGGATCGTGGCAACTGATCGGCCAGTGTCTCGCGGTGTTCTCGGGTGCCGCGATGGGCGCGTGGGCCACGCAGTCGCTGTCGGACGCAGCGCTGCACAGCTGGGGCTGGCGCGTGCCGTTCGCGCTGGGTCTGCTGATCGGGCCGGTCGGCCTGTGGATCCGCCGGCACATGGAGGAGACCGAGGCGTTCCTCGATGCGAGCAAGTCGACGGCCGAACCGCCGGCGAGCGTCTCGCGCGTGCTGCGCGAGAACCTGCGCGGCGTGCTGGTGTCGATGGGGCAGACGATCACCGGCACGGCCGTGTTCTACGTGATGCTCGTGAACATGCCGACGTTCGTGCACAAGACCTTCGGGCTGCCGCTCGACCAGGTGTTCAAGGTGCAGATGGTGGCCGTTGCGCTGCTGACGGTGACGATTCCGGTCGCGGCGATCGTGTCCGACCTGATCGGCCGGCGGCCCGTGCTGATCGCCGGCACGCTGGCGTTGCTGACGGTCACGTATCCGCTGTTCTCGTGGCTGGCCGCGGCGCCGGGCGTCGGGCGCCTGCTCGTGATGCAGCTCGTGATCTGCACGATCATCGGCATCTGCTACGGTCCCGCGCCGACCACGCTCGCCGAGCAGTTCGCGACGCGCTCGCGGTCGACCGGCGTCGCGCTCGCCTACAACGTCGCGGTGATGGTGTTCGGCGGCTTCGCGCCGTTCATCGTCACGTGGCTGACGCGTGCGAGCGGCTCGCCCGTCGCGCCCGCCTGGTACGTGCTGTTCGCGGCGTCGTTCGGGTTGCTCGCGAGCGTGTTCATGCATGACGGTGCGCCCTGTGTGGTCGCACGCCGGCAATTCCAGGGCGAGCCGTTGAGCGCCAAGTAGCGGCCGGGCACCCGCGCCGGCGACCCATCGGCGCGGGCCGCATGCAGGGTATCGGCGCGGCCGATGGTTAGCATCGCGGGCGGCGGCCTACCGCGGCGGCCGCCCGGTCATTACGCTTGGGCGATCATCCACTCCGTCCGGAAGGTCGCCATGTCCCGGCTCGATTACAAACTGCTCGGCCCCTGCCTGCTCGCCATCGCGCTCGACGCGATGGGGTTCGGGCTCGTCTACCCGATGATGTCCGCGATCTTCAGCGATCCGCACGCGGGCATCCTGCCGGCCGACGCAGGTGCGCATGCGCGCAATTTCTATCTCGGTCTCGGCTACGGGATCTACCCGCTGTGCATGTTCTTCGGCTCGTCGCTGATGGGCGAACTCTCCGATCGCTACGGCCGCCGCCGGATCCTGCTGCTGTGCGTGCTCGGCCTCGCGGCCGGTTACGCGATGATGGCGGCCGGTGCATGGCACGCCAGCATCGCGCTGCTGCTGGCCGGCCGCGGGCTCACCGGCCTGATGGCCGGCTGCCAGGGCATCGCGCAGGCAGCGATCACCGACCTGAGCACGCCCGAGAACAAGGCGTACAACATGAGCATCATGTCGCTCGCGTTCAGCGCGGGCGTGATCGTCGGTCCGGTGCTCGGCGGCGTCACGTCCGACCGGACGATTTCGCCGCTGTTCGACTACGGCACGCCGTTCGTGCTGGTCGCCGCGCTGTCGCTGGTCTGCGCGTTCTGGACCTGGGCGTCGTATCGCGACTCGGCCGCCCCGCGCGGCGACACGCGCGTCGATCCGCTGCTGCCGCTGCGGATCATCTGGGAGGCCGCCCGGCAGCGCAACGTTGCATTCCTGTCGGTGGTGTTCTTCCTGATGCAGGTCGGCTACGGGCTGTACCTGCAGACCATCATGCTGCTGCTGCAGGCGAAATTCGGCTACACGAGCGCGCGGCTCGGGCTGTTCAGCGGCGTGATCGGCATCTGCTTCGTGTTCGGCCTGCTGTTCGTCGTGCGGCTGATGCTGCGCGTGTGGCGCGTGATCGACATCGCGAAGACGGGCCTGCTCGTCGCCGGGCTGGGCCAGATCCTGTCGGCACTGTTTCCGCACGAACCCGTGTTGTGGGCGCTTGCGATGGTCGTCGGCTGTTTCGACATGGTCGCGTACACGACGATGTATACGGCGTTCTCGGACGCCGTCAGCGAGGACCGGCAGGGCTGGGCGCTCGGCGTCGCGGGCTCGGTGATGGCGGTCGCGTGGGTCGTCACGGGTGCGTTGACGAACCTGCTGCCCGTATTCGGCGAAACGGGCCTGCTGCTGATCGGCGGCGCGGGCTTCCTGCTCAGCTTCGTGATGATGGTCGCGTACGGGCGTACGCGGTCGGGCACCCGTACGGCCGCACTGTCGTAAGCGGCACACGCACGTTGGCCCGATCCTGTCGGACGTTGTCCCGCGCGCCGCTGTCGCGCAAGGCCGCGCGGCCCGACACTGTCGCCTCGCGGCCGGGGAAGGATCGGGCCGCGTCCGGTGGTGCCGGCAGGCCCGGCACGCCGTCCGATCAATGTGCGAACCGAAAGAGAGCGACCCATGCAACATCCGACCATCCGTACCCTGGCGGGCGCGACCGCGCCGACGTCGATCGCCGCCGCCCGCACCGCGCTGCTGGTGATCGATTTCCAGAATGAATACTTCAGCGGCCGGCTGCCGATTCCGGAAGGGCCGCGTGCGCTGGGCAATGCGCAGCGCGTGATCGCGTTCGCCGATCGCGCTGGCATTCCGGTATTTCACGTCCAGCACGTCGATACGGCCGACAGCCCGATCTTCGCGGACGGCAGCGACGGCTTCCGCTTTCATGCGGATCTGCAGCCGGCGCCGCATCACGCGGTCGTGAAGAAGACGTCGGTCAGCGTGTTCCCGACGACGGACCTCGATGCGCGCCTGAAGGCCGCCGGCGTCGACACGCTGATCGTCACGGGCCTGATGACGCATGCATGCGTGGCCGGTGCGGCACGCGATGCGGTGCCGCTCGGCTATGCGGTGATCGTCGTCGACGACGCATGCGCGACGCGCGATCTCGACGTCGCGAGCGGCGGGACGGTGCCGCACCGCGACCTCCATCGCGCGACGCTGGCCGCGCTGTCGGACACGTTCGGCGACGTGCTGACGACCGAGCAGGTACTGGCGCTCGGCGTCGCCTGACGACGGCCCGGGCCGACGTTCAGTCGGCCCAGCCCGGCGCGGCGTGCACGACTTCGCCGCGGAAGCACGTCTCGATCACGCGAGTTTGCGCGAACGTTTCGACCGGGTGCGCGAACGGATTGCGGTCGAGGATCGCGAAGCTCGCATCCTTGCCCGCTTCGAGCGAACCCGTGCAGTCGTCGAAGCGCAACGCATAGGCGGTGTTGACCGTGTAGGCCTCGAGCATCGTGAGCAGGTCGAGCCGTTCGTGCGGATTCCACGGCGGGCTGTCGGGCTGGTCGATCAGCAGGTGCGTGACGCCCGTCTGAATGATCTGCATCGGGTCCATCGTGCTGACCGACCAGTCGGAACCGGCCGCGAGCATCGCGCCCGCGTTGCGCAGGCTGCGGAACGGATAGTTGCGCGCGGTGCGCTCGGCGCCGAGCAGGTCGCGATAAAGCTGTTGCTGCTCCTCGCGGGCGGCGGTCCACAGCGTCTGCACGCTTGCGATCGCGCCGAGCCGGTTGAAGCGGCTCATGTCGGCCGGATCGACGAGCTGCAGGTGCGCAAGCTGCGCACGCCGGTCGCGCATGCCGTTGCGGCGCTGGATATATTCGAGTGCGTCGAGCGTCATGCGCACCGCACGGTCGGCGAGCGTATGGAAGTGCAGGTCGAAGCCGGCCGTATCGGCGAGCAGGCAGATTTCGTTCAGTGCGTCCTGGCTCCACAGGGCCAGGCCGCAGTCGTCGGTGCCCGCGTACGGCTCGAGCAGCGCGGCTGTTTTCGATTCAGGTACGCCGTCGACGAAGATTTTCACCGTATGCAGGCGCAGGTTGTCGCGCTCATATTCGCGGCGCCAGGCGACGAAGCGCTCGACCTGCTCGCGCGGGTCGCGGCGCGGGTTCGCGTAGAGGCCCGCGCTCATGTACGCCTTTAGCGTGCCCGCGCGCTGCGCGTCGGCATAGGCCTTGAGTTCGGCTTCCTCGACGCGCGCATCGAACCAGCCGGTGATGCCGTAGCCGTGCGCCATCGCGTGCGCCTTGGCGAGCGACTTCGGGTAGCCGGCCGGGCTCAGTTGCGGAATGATCGGGCACACACGGTAGAAGGCTGCTTCGTGCACGACGCCGTTCGGCGCGCCCGAGGCATCACGCTCGATCACGCCGCCGGACGGATTGGGCGTGTCGGCCTGGATGCCGGCCGCTTCGAGCCCCTTCGTGTTGAGGCAGCCGCTGTGCACGTCGAAGCCGACCACGAGCAGCGGCCGGTCCGGCACGATCCGGTCGAGCAGTTCGCGGGTCGGATACGCGCCGAACGCGGCGAGGTTCGCGCCGCCGAGATAGACCCACGGCTCGTTGGGCGTCGCATCGGCGCACGCGCGGATGCGTTGCAGGATCGTGTCGGGATCGTTGATGCCGGACAGGTCGAAGTCGCCGAGAATCTGATGACCTTCGAGCGGGTGCACGTGACCGTCGATCAGGCCCGGCAGCATCAGTCGGCCGGCGAGATCGACCATCCGCGTTGCGGGGCCGGCCAGCGGACGGATGTCGTCGTCGCGGCCGACCGCGACGATCTTGCCGTCCTTTGTAGCGAGCGCCTGCGCGAAGCGGCGCTGCGCGTCGCCCGTGTAAAGCAGGCCGTTCAGATAGACGGTATCGGCGTGTTGCATGTGTCTCCTCCGGATAGGGGGATCGACGGGCGCACGTGTCCGGCGGGCGGGCCGTGTGGCTCGTCCGGTCGTGTGAACCCGGTCGGGTTGGAGTGGGATGGGGCGTTACGTGCCGGCGCTGCGTGGCGGCGGCGATGCACCGTGGCGAAGGCCGGCAACGGCTGCCGGAGCGTCATGCCGGTTTTGCCGATGGGTTTGTATCGGCGAATCGATGGGCCACGCGCTCGCGGCCGCGCGGGCCGGCGTCGATCCGGTATTCGGCATTCCGTGTCTCCGTGGTATCCGACACGTTGCTGTCGTCGGGTGAGTCAGATACTAGGAGCGGGGCGGCCGGCTGTCTGTCATTGTTTTGAGGACAACGCGCGACAAAGGCGGTGGGGGTGACGCGGCGACGGCGTCTACTGGCTGCGGTCTTCCGGCGCTTCTTCTTCGGTCACGCACCACGCGAACAGCCCGGCGCGATTCGCGACGCCGAGTTTCGCGAGTGCGCGCCCGAGATAGGTGCGCACGCTGCTGGCCTTGAGCGCGAGCGCGTCGGCGATTTGCGGGACGGGCTGGCCCTGCAGCACCGCGCGGCATACGAGCCGCTCGCGCTGCGACAGCGCCGCGCCGCTGGCCGACAGCCGCTGTTCGAAGCGCTGCAGCAGCGCGCCGTCGTCCGAGCGCGGCGTCAGGCGGGCGAGCCGCGCATGCTGGATCAGCAGCGGCAGCACGAAATCGCCGAGCTGCCGCAGCAGCGCCAGTTCGGCCAGCGTATAGGACGGCTGGCCGCGCCGGCGGAACAGCGAGAACGCATAGACATAGTCGCGCTCGCTGCCGAGCAGCGTGCAGTCCTCGCCGAGCTCGCCAAGCGCGAACTGGCGGCCGTACTCGGTCGCCGTGTCGATTTCCTCGTTGCAGGAGAACACGAGCTGCGAATCGGTCGCGCGCTCGATATGCGGGAGCAGCGTGTCGTTGCGCCAGTCGCCCTGTGTATACAGATCGAGTGCGTGGCGCGTGCCGTCGGGATCGTCGCCGCCGGCGAAGAACAGCACGTCGACGCTGTCGACCGCGTGCGACGGCGCGTCACGCCGGTAACGCGTCGCGACGCTGTAATGGGATTGCGGATCGACGGTTTCGCGCAGCCACGCCCAAAGCCGGGCGGGAAACTGCGGACTGCCGAGGCTGGCGACCAGGTCGCCGGCGTTGCTCAGGGAAATGTGGGCGGGGCTCATCGTTGACACCGTCTTCGCGAACGGCCGCCTGCGCGGGCCGTGCTTCGCCTGCGCCGGAGCGGCGGCGAAGCACGATTGTAGGGGACTTCGCCGGCGCCGGGCATCCGCGCTTGCCCGGCGCCCGCGCGTCAGAACATCGTGTTGCGGTTTGCGGCCGTTTCCGGCACCGGCTGGATCACGTCCCAGTGCTCGACGATCTTGCCGTCCTTCACGCGGAAGATGTCGACCACCGCTTCGCCGCGATCGCCCGGACGCTCGGTCGCGTGCACGTGCAGGTAGACGAGATCGCCGTCGGTCGCGCTGCGGACGATGCGCGCGCGCGATGCGGGGTTCTTCTGGAACGCGCCGACGAAGTACGACACGAACGGCTTCTTGCCGTCTGGCACGTGCGGGTTGTGCTGTTTGTAGTCGTCCGCGACGACAGTGGCGGCCTCGACGGCTTCGTGCTTGTTGAAGAAGCGGTCGTAGAAGGTCAGCACGAGCTGGCGGTTGGCTTCCTCGGCGGCCAGGTCGCGAGTAGCCGGGCCGGCGGCCAGCGCGGCCGTCGATGCGGCCAGCATGACGCATGCGGCAACGGCGCGAGCGGGGGAGCGGAACAATGACATGTAGCGGTTTCCTTGTCTGACGGTTCGTGAGTGGGCGCACGATGTGCGACTGCGGGTGACGCCGATCGTGACGATCGGCGGGAGGCAGCGCGCAACTGCCGGCACGCGCGCAGTCCCGATGCGAAGGATTCGTCGCCACGCATGGGGCGTCACGGCGGCTGATACGGCGACGCCGTGCGGCATCGTCATGTTTCGGTGAACTGGCGAATCCTGCCGGTTGTCGGGTCGATCGAATGGTACAGTTGCCGCGAACCCGTCACAAGAAGTCACCGCGGTGTGAACAGGTCACACCGCGATGACCGTGGATTGCCCCAGAAAGAGAGAAGAGAGTCCAGTCATGCCGTTGCCGTCCGCCGACGAATCCGTCGAACTCGACCAGCCTTGCCCGATCCGCGATGTGCTCGACCGCATCGGCGACCAGTGGAGCCTGCTCGTGCTCGAAGCGCTGTCCGGCGGAACGATGCGTTTCAACGAACTCGGCCGCGCGATCGGCGACGTGTCGAACCAGATGCTGTCGCGTACGCTGAAGCGGCTCGAGCAGGACGGCTTCGTCAGCCGCGCGCTGTTCGCCGAAGTGCCGCCGCGCGTCGAGTATGCGCTGACCGATCTCGGGCGCTCGTTCCTCACGCCGATGCAGGCGATGATCCGGTGGGCCGACGAACATCATCGCGCGATCTGCGCGGCGCGTCGTCGTGCGCGGGAACCGGAGGGCGGCGGGCGTTGAGCAGGACGCACCGGTCGCTTCGTCGGTGCATGGAGTGCTGCGGATGGCGCGCGATGGAACGACGCATGGCCGGTACGGTTGCATCGCCATCGATTGATTTCGTTATCCGAAGGATGCCGTCGAGACGAACGACCGCGATGATGCGTCGATGTGTTCGTCGCGAAAGCGGCAGGGCGCTGGCGTAACGACGCGCTGATTGCGGGCCGCGCATCCCTGATTCGACGGCGCGAACGGCGCCGCATCCCGCGCGTCGTCCGGCTCCGCACCTTCATTGGCCGGAGCCGGGCGGCGGCCTATCGCCACGAGCCGTCGACGTAGACCCATGCCGGCCCCTGGCGGCGCCAGTAGCCGGGTACCCAGCGACGTCCGGGGCGCCGTGCGACCCAGCGGCCGGACACCCATATATAGCGGCCATGCTGCCAGCGCCAATAGCCGTCCGTCCATATATAACCGTGCGGCCGGGGTGGTGGCGGCCGGCGGTCGTGCCGGGCCGCCGGCGGCCCGGCGCGCGGGCGATCGTCATACGGCGGGCCGCCGGGCACGCGGTTCGGGCCGGACGGCCGATACACGGGCGGCGCGGGCTGGGCTGAGGCGGCGCGCAGCCAGCCGGTGCCGGCGAAGGCGGCAGTCAATCCGATGGCGCGCAACAACGAGCGTCGATTCATGGCGTGTCCTGTTCAGTATTGAAGGCTGCCTTACATTAGCCTGCCAGTGCACCGGCCGGGTTACGCGTGCGGTTAAGGCTGTTACTGCGTGTCACGGCAGGTGGTAACCGCCATTTCCTTTCCGTCGACTGACGGGGACATCGCCCGAGGCACCCTGTTTACAGAAGGGCGAGTACGTTTTAGACGCCCGGCACCGGGAAATTGGGACTAAAATAGGTATAAATTACCGATTTCGGGGTGCTGCATCAGATCCGTTTGTTGTTTCTATGCAACCGTCAAGACGATGACATGTAAGAATGGTGCGATGAATGCCACCAAAACGCCGTCGTCAAGAAGTCAAAAACAAACGTTAAAACAAATACTTATGACTAGGCCCCACTTTCATTATTTCTAGTTTTGGAAAAGCTTATTTCTTTATTTGCGGATCGCTCCCCTAGGGTACACCCCTAAACTCACGGTTCCCAAACGGGCAACTATCCGGGCGCGGCCAGCAGGATCGATGGCGCTCCCGGGCGGTTGCAGACCGTTTATGAACAAGGTCGCGAGACCTGCCTCTTTTTAGAAGGGAGCTCCACGAATGAACAAGACTCTGATCGTTGCAGCAGCTGCAGCATCGTTTGCTACCGTCGCTCACGCACAAAGCAGCGTCACGCTGTACGGCGTGCTGGACGCAGGCATCACCTACCAAAGCAACGTCGCCAGCAAGTCGCTGTGGTCGATGGGCTCGGGTATCGACCAGAGCCGTTTCGGCCTGCGTGGTTCGGAAGACCTCGGTGGCGGCCTGAAGGCAATCTTCACGTTGGAAAGCGGCTTCGGCATCGGTAACGGCAAGCTGGGCAACAACGGCGGCATGTTCAACCGTCAAGCATTTGTCGGCCTGTCGAGCCAGTACGGCACGGTCACGCTGGGCAAGCAGTACGACGCAACGCAAGACTACCTGGCGCCGCTGACGGCAACGGGCACGTGGGGCGGCACGTACTTCGCGCACCGCGGCAACAACGACCGTCTCAGCACGAACGGCGACGTCGCACTGAACAACTCGATCAAGTACACGAGCGCTAACTACGCTGGCCTGCAATTCGGCGGCACGTACTCGTTCTCGAACAACCAGAACTTCGGCAACAACCGTGCGTACAGCGCTGGTGCGTCGTACCAGTTCCAAGGCCTGAAGCTGGGTGCAGCTTACTCGCAAGCTAACCTGGGCGACGGCACGAACGCCAACGGCGCAACGAACATCGCTTCGCAAGGTCGCGTCCGCACGTACGGTGCTGGTGCTGGCTACGCATTCGGCCCGGCACAAGTCGGCGCTGCATGGACGCAATCGCGTATCGACAACGTTCCGGGTCAAGCTGGCGCGTTCCGTACCGACAACTACGAAGTCAACGCAAAGTACAACCTGACGCCGGCTCTCGGCCTGGGCGCAGCTTACACGTACACGAACACGAAGGTAGACGGTGGCAGCTCGCACTGGAACCAGTTCGGCGTGCAAGCTGACTACGCTCTGTCGAAGCGCACCGACGTGTACGCACAAGCTGTGTACCAGCGCGGCGCGAAGGGCAATGCGTTCGGCACGTCGATCTACAACGGCGACAACACGACGGCAGCGAGCTCGTCGATCAACCAAACCGCAGCAACGGTTGGTCTGCGTCACCGCTTCTAAGCGTGACGGCGGGGTAACCCGCTTCGCAGCATCGAAAAAGGCGCCTTCGGGCGCCTTTTTTTCGTCTACGGAATGCGATGGCGACGGTTCGGATCGCCCGAATGCAAAAAAGCGAGGCCGGTGCCTCGCTTTTTCCATTCTGCGCCCGTGTTGAGCGCGGTGCCGGCGGCCGATGACGTCAGCGCGTGTATTCGCCGTTGGCTTCCGGCTGGAACACGATCGCGGAGACCTTCATCAGCTTTTCGGCGCCGCTCGGCTGCATCACCTTGACCATCTGGCCACGCTGCGTGCCCAGCAGCGCCATGCCGACGGGCGAGAAGACGTTCAGGCGGCCGAGTTCGAGATTGGCGGAATCGGGATAAACAATCGTCCAGGTGGCCTGTTCCTGGGTCGCCTCGTCGAGCAGCGTGATCTGCGAGTTCATCGTGACGACATTGGCCTTGATGGCGTCGGGCTGGACGATGTCGGCACGCTCGAGCAGCGTGTCGAGCATGGTCTGGAAGCGCGGGTTGTGTTCGGCGTGCTTTTCGAGGCGAGCAACGTCGAGTTCGGTCAACTGGTAAAGGCGTTGTTTCATGGCAGTTCTCCAATGATCGGCAAGGGCAGGCGTGGCGTGCCTATGGGGATCGCCCGGAGCCTGTCTGACCTGGCTCCGGGAGGAGACCGAGCCGTCAGATCAGGCGCCGGGCAGGGGCGAGCGGCGCCTGGGCCGTGCGTCGAGCGAGGGGATGTGCCGGATGGCCGGCGTGCGCGCGCACGCCGGCCGGGCCGGACGGCGAAACCGAAAGGGGCGTGAGCGCGTACATGGTGGATGGAATATCGACTGGCGAATAAAACCTTACGATTCTACAACACAACCATCGGGATATGTGATTCGGCTGTTGGCGTTTCGTCAGCGATTGTTGTGCGGATGAAGCAAGTCGCGGCGGATGTGTTCAGAAATACTCGGTGATTTTTGCCAAAATCGCAACGCTGTATGTTCAAACTAAGGGTTTCCCCTTGGGGTGACGAGCACTACACTGGTTTCAATCGCTTCAGACAGTCCTGCCGAGGCGACGTCAAAACAGAACATATTCCGGAGGTAAATCATGAAGTCGATCATCTATGCAGCCATCGCCGCATCCGTCCTTGCCGCACCGATCGCATCGTTTGCACAGTCCGAGCAGGGGCTGACGCGCGACCAGGTCAAGGCCGAACTCGTGCAACTCGAACAGAACGGCTACAAGCCGCTGGCGAGCGATTCGCAGTACCCGAACAACATCCAGGCAGCCGAACAACGCATCCAGCCGAACCAGCCGATGCTCGCGCAGGCCGATACGAGCGGCTACGGTGCCGTGGCGACGGGTGCCGGCCAGGCAGGCCGCCGCATGACGCATGACGCGCCGAATCCCGTGAACTCAGTCTATTTCGGCAACTAATCGAACGTCCCCGGTCTGCCCGAGCGCACCATTCCATCGACGTGACGCGCGCCATTCGCGCGCGTCGTTCGTCCGCAGGAGCAGAACCTCCGTCGCCGCATGTCGGCGGCTTTCCGCCCAGACGCTCACGCGTTTGGGCCTTTTTCGCTGGAGCGGATCAGGTGGAAGCGACCGGCGTGCCGTGAATGTAGTGTTCGAGCTGGCTGATCGTGAACTGCTGATCGGCAATCACGCTCTTCACGAGGTCGCCGATCGAGATGAGGCCGACCAGCTTGCCGCCGTCGAGGACGGGCAGGTGGCGCATCCGGTGCTCGGTCATCAGCGCCATGCACTCGTCGGTCGATTGCGATGGTTCGACGTAGCGCACCTTGGCCGTCATGATTTCCTCGACGCGGGTGGCTTTCGATGAACGGTCCTGCAGGACAACCTTGCGCGCATAATCGCGCTCGGTGACGATGCCAGCGATGTCGTCGCCGTCCACGACCAGCAACGCACCGATGCCCTTTTCCGCCATCAGCTTGATGGCGTCATAGACGAGATCGGTCTTCGTGACGGTGTAGATCGTGCGGCCCGAATCCGGCTTGGCCTTGAGAATCTGCGCGACAGTCGTGCTCATTCGCTTTCTCCGTGTGCAGGTCGATACAGGAAAGGCTGGGCGTTGGTGCGCGACACCCGATGAGCCCAGTATAGCCGGGCAGGCAGTGGCAGTCGCGTGACGTTTCCAGATTAGCGGTAAACTCCCGTCACGCACTATCCACACAACTCCTACATTCCTGAACGTTTCGATTGAATTCATGATGTCTTCGCATCCCCAATCGCCCACGCAGGGCAATGGCCAGGCCGACGAGTGCGTGACACTCGTCGCCACCGCGTCGCTGCCTACGCGCTACGGTACGTTCAAGTCATACGCGTTTCGCGTATCGGGCAGCGATGCCGAACATCTTGCGCTCGTGATGGGCGACGTGGCCGGCGAGCAGTCCGTGCTGACGCGGCTGCATTCCGAATGCCTGACCGGCGACGTGTTCGGCTCGTATCGCTGCGATTGCGGCGAGCAGCTCGACCTCGCGTTGCGCTACATCGCGGCGGAAGATCGCGGCGTGCTGCTGTATCTGCGCGGCCACGAAGGGCGCGGGATCGGCCTGAGCAACAAGATCCGCGCGTACGCGCTGCAGGAGCAGGGGCGCGACACCGTCGAAGCGAACCTCGACCTCGGCCTGCCCGACGACGCCCGCGAATACGATTCGGCCGCCGCGATCCTTCGGATCCTCGGCGTGACGTCGGTGCGGCTGATGAGCAACAACCCCGAGAAGTTCGACACGCTCGCTAAGCACGGCATTCCGGTTTGCGAGCGCGTGGCGCTCGCGGTGCCCGTGCGCGAGGAAAACGAGCGTTATATCCGCACGAAGCAGACGAAGTTCGGGCATTACTTCGAAGAAAATGAATAGTAGAAATTTCGGATTTGTCCGAGGTGGTCTGAAATGATCCGCTAGCGTCTTTAAGTCTTTGAATATTAGTGAAAATTAAAGGCTTCTCTTCGTCTTCGTCGCCGCATCAACGCTTACCTCCGCTTGGCTAAACTTGCCGCGACGGCGTAGGTTTCTGTGACGTTGTGCACGAAACCTACGCCGCGTATGCTTCTCTCAGGAAAAACCTACGCCGAGGGAAGAATGCACTTTGATGCACGCGTCGCGGCCAAGCTGCCGAGCGGCGAGCACATGACGTTTGAGGGATTTCCGGGCCTTCGCCTTCAGGCTTCGATGAGCCGCAAGTCGTGGACGTATCGTTACAAGTCGCCGGTCGACGGCCGCATGCGGCAGGTGAAGCTTGGTGAGTGGCCGGCGATGGCATTTGCTGCAGCGATCTCCGCGTGGGAAAAAAGTCGCGTCGAGCGCGATTCCGGTGCTGAGCTTTCCGCACTGCGTCGAAAGAATGAAGCGGCGACTGCTCGTCCGTCACCAATTACCTACACCGTCAAGGAGCTGTGCCGCGACTATCTGGAAGGGTATGTAGAAGTAAATCGGAAAACAAAGGGAGCGATCGAGGTCGCGCGTATGTTCAAGGCGATGTTGGGGCCTATTGCGAATGCGAGCGCGGCGACCATCACACGCGCCCAAGCGTTCGATTTCCTCGATTCATATCGGTCGACGCCTATGCTCGCGGCGCGCCTTCGCATGGAGCTTGGTGGCGCCTGGAATTATGCGCTTGATGCTGGGCGTCTTCCGGAAGACACTGCGAATTGGTGGAAGGATGTTCTAAGAGGGCGATTAAAGAGCAAAGGGCGCAAGGTCGAAGGGAAATACACCGGGACACAGAAACGAGTGCTTTCGGTAGATGAACTGGGCACATTGATCAGGTGGTTGCCGAATTTCAGTTTGACTGTTGCTGATGCGTTGACGCTCTACCTTTGGACCGGTACGAGGGGCGGCGAGATCGTCGCCATGGAAAGCGCCGAGGTGGCGGCGGAAACTGACGGTCTCTGGTGGACTATCCCGAAACACAAGACCAAAGGGCTGCATAACGAGAGGGCAACGGATCTGCGCGTGCCGCTCATAGGTCGTGCTGAGGTTGTTGTGCGGCGGCGCCTCGATCAGGTCAAGGGAACCTTTCTGTTTCCGTCGTCGCGCGGAACGTCAATGGACCAGACTGTGGTCCAGCACGGCGTCTATTATCATCAACCATATTGCAAGATCGCTCCTAAGCATGAACGGCCGCGCTTGCCTGTCACACATTGGTCAGCCCACGATCTTCGTCGCACAACCCGGACGTTGCTTGCAATGTTGGGATGTCCCAATGATATTGCCGAGGCGGTGCTCGGCCATGTACAACCTGGAATCATTGGCGTCTATAACCGGCACACCTATGACAGGGAGCGGCGCGAGTGGCTCACGCAGTTGTCGCTTCGCTTGGAATCGATCGCTGTGACATATCCCTCGAAGAAGTAGGCCAGCGATACCGATTGCAGTGGCTGGTGTCCGGCGGAGGAGAGAGATCAGCGATCTAGCATTTGGATCGCGCCCTGATTTCGTGCGTGAGTTACCCGTCTCCGCGGCGTGAACCATGCGGGGCTTCGGGGGCTGGTTTTCACCAGCATGTTTCTGGACGCTCGCTTCAGATAGTAACCTCCCTGAGCAGCTATCTCAGCGACAGCGCGACAAGCAAGGTGCGATACGTTATTCATCCCCGATATGCCACGCGAATAGGATTTCCGTCGTACCTTAAACAAAAAGGATCAACGCCAAGGAGCAGGGCTGCAAGGAATTTCGGCTCAGCCTCTTTTGGCAGAGGACTACAGCGGAATTTCAAGGAAATCCATCGTACCAATGGACGTACCGCCAAACGGAAATTTATTGCTGTGAGTGTGTTTGCCGCGCTTGACGTCACCCATTAAATTCGGAAGTGTGTGGTCAATCGTAAGCATGAAGGGTTTGCCGTACCCTCTCGATTCTCCTGTTGCTGATGTTGACAATGCCTCCGCACAGACAGGGAATCAACAGCAACAGCCGAAAGGTGGAGTCGCAATGAAGATCTATTTTTCTCTGAAAGAAGTGGCAGAGGCACTCTCACTATCACCGGCAACGGTACAGAAGCTAGTACGCGAGAAAACTTTCCCAGCACCGCGGCTGCTATCGGGCCGGAGGGTAGGATGGCTCGCACATGAGGTTCAGACGTGGGCTGATGCTCGTCCGGTTGCCGACCTGCTGCCGCCAGAGAATACGGGCGCTAAGAAGCGGCAAGTCGCCCAAGACGATCGGGTGGCTTTGTAAGTCTTCCTGTTTTCGGCGCCATGGCTGTAAAGGTCGCGAACCCGTGATCGAAAGCAAACTGGCTCCGCAGAGCGTTGGTCGCTGCTCATGCTGACCGTCAGGGATACGCCGCTCTTGGCGATTGCTCGATATCTTAGGCGGCGACAAGGATGAAGGTGAAGGGTGACCATCGGTTTGACTAGCAGCGAGAACGCCATCATCACTGTGGCCGCGCTGCGCCGCGAGGCTGCGTGACGGCTGCTGCACTGTGTCGTCGGGCGGATGATGTATGGCGAACCTTTCCCATTGGACTTGAGGGAAAGGTTCCGCGTGTTCCACGCGTCCGCCATCTGAACTGGCCAAGGAGTAAACCACTTCAACAGCCTCTGCTGAAACCTACTTGAATCGACCGTACAAGTTCAGAGATCCAAAACGAGTTTAGGGCTTCGGGATCGTGAGCAGCACGGTGTGAACTGGTCTGCGCGGGCTTGTTCCTCGGCAGTAAGAAACATGTCGCGGTGGTCGGGCGTGCCGTCCAGGATGTGCGTGAGACAAGCGCCACAGACCCCCTGTTCGCAGGACGTGGGGACGCTGATGCCATGAGCGGAAAGCGCTGCGATCACTGTCTGCTCGGCTGCGACTCGGATGACCTGACCTGTCGACGCGATTTCCACGTCGAAGCTGCGGTCTCCGCTCGTATCTCTGGGTGCGGCCGCAAAATATTCGCGGTGCAGGCGTTCTTCCGGCCAACCCGCAGTTCTTGCACTCTCGAGTGTCCAGTCCATGAACCCTGCAGGGCCGCAGACATAGAGATGTGCGCTGGAGCGGCCCCGTTCGAGCAGGGCCGTCAGGTCGAGTTTCTGGGACGGTGGGCCGTCGTCGTAATGAAGTTGCACGGCCGCCGCGAACCGGGAGGTGAGGAGTCTTGTGGTGAATGCCGTGCAATCGTCTGAACGCGCGCAGTAGTGCAGTTCGAACGATCTGCCCAGACTCGCCAAATGCTCGGCCATGCACAGTAGTGGTGTGATGCCGATGCCGCCCGCAAGCAGCACGCTGTGCTGTGCGTCGCATATCAGCGGGAAATGGTTTTTCGGCTCGCTGATATCAATGACTTTTCCCACTTCAAGTGCGTGCATCGCGACGGAGCCTCCACGCGAATTCGCGTCACGGAGCACGGCAATCTGGTAGCGGTGGGATTCTGCGGGGCTGTTGCAGAGCGAGTATTGCCGCACCAGCCCAGCTGGCAGATGGACATCGATATGCGCGCCAGCAGAAAACGAGGGAAGCCTGTCGCCATCGAGGGCTACCAGCTCGAAGCTGAAGATGTCGCGGGCTTCAATCACCTTGGCGGCGATGCGCACAGGGCGGGTTACTGCGTCCATATCAAAAACTCCTGATCTGTTTTGGCCGGCACATCCCGAACGGGGCTGGGTTGGGTCTCCAGTGCGAAACTAAGCCTCCCGAGAGTTCGCATGGCCGAAAGTTCACGTTGACGGATGTGGTTTTGTCCCTGCATATGAAGATCGAGACGTATCGTATTTAAAAAGATACCGATACAGCCTATCGCCGTCAACGGGATTTACCCCGGCATCGATGATGCTAACTCGCGCGACACTCAACACATGTGCGCAATCCACATATGGCGGTGAGATAGTCAAGTGCGGGCAAGGCCGGAGGGTAGTGTTGTCCGGGCAAACCCGATTGCGCGCGGTGTGAGCTTGAACTAAAGTAAAACGATACGAATCGTTTAGTAATGGTCGGCGTTGGCCAACAACGCGTAGCTGGGGTGGTGGAATGATGCACGTCAGCATGAGGCCCTTATCGGCGGGGTGGTTACCGATGCGGGATCGGAATAAGACACAAGTCGTCCAGACAAGGAGTGAGAGATCGTGGCAATTGTGAATATTGCGGAAAGTATCGCGGAAGCCCGCAACTATCCCTACAACTGCTGGTGGGTCGCAGCATTCAGCGATGAAGTGGGTCGTACACTGCTGGGCCGCTGGTTGCTCGATACACCCGTGGTGCTTTTCCGGCAGGAGGACGGCACAGTTGCCGCGCTCGAAGACCGGTGTCCGCACCGCCAGGCGCCCCTGTCGATCGGACGTCTTCGCGGCGATACCGTTGAGTGCGGATATCACGGATTCTGCTTTGATGCCGCAGGGCACTGTGTGCGTGTGCCGTCCGCCGACGCGGCGCCCGCGTTTTCGGTGAGGCGCTATCCGGTGAAAGAGGTTGGCCCGTTCGTGTGGATCTGGATGGGCGAACCCTCGATGATCGACGCGGCTCCGCCGGCACCCGAGTTGCACTGGATGACGGACCCTACCTTCGCCACCCACTCCGGCCAAATTGAAATATCGGCCAACTACATGCTGCTCAAGGAAAACGTGCTGGATTTGACGCACTTCGGCTATGTACACGCGTCGACGTTCCAGATCGAGGACTGGACCAGTCCCCCCGAGGTGAGCGGGAACGGCGACACCGTTGAATACCGTCAGCGCTTCGTGAACAAGCCGCTTGCGCCTGGTTACGCGATGTCACTTGGCGTACCGCCGGGTACGCCGTGGCATCGCGAGCACCGCGGCTCGTTCCTGTCACCGGCGCTGCAGGAGGGTTGTGTGGACTTCGAGGATCCGTCGCATCCTGAGCACGGGCCGAGCCGGTTTCGAGTGGCGCACGCGACCACGCCGATTGACCAGACCCACATGCTGTACTTCTGGGTAATCGGCCGCGATTTCGCGACTGGGGCGGAAGCGATGGACCATCTGGTTGGGGCGATCCGTACCGGGTTCGACGAGGACCGCGTCGTGCTGGAGGCCATTCAGGCGCAGGCGGGTCGTCGTCCTCGCCGTGTGAGTGCTGGCGAGCGTAGCGTCAAGGCCGATGCGGCGGGCATTCAAGCGCGCCGCATTGTGGCGCGGTGGATGGAGCGCGACGGCTAGCGAACATTTCCGTCGCACTATCTGCGCGAGCGCCACTTGCTCATGAACCATATGACGGCGGTGCGCGGACACCGTTGACAGTGGCACACACATAGCCGGAGGAGACAACAACATGGATTATCTGCTCAACACGTGGTACATGGCTGGTTGGGATAGTGAGCTCGAGAAGGGAGGGCTTCTGGCGAGAAAACTGCTCGATCAGCCGATTGTGATGTTCCGTGATGCCGCAAACGTGGCTCACGCCCTGCAAGACCGCTGCTCGCACAGATTCGCGCCATTGTCCTGTGGTCGACTTCTGGCCGATAAAGGCGCAGTGCAATGTGGTTACCACGGACTGGAGTTCAATGGGGCCGGGCAGTGTGTACGCAATCCTCACGGCGATGGCAGAATCCCGGCTGCCGCGGCAGTACGTTCTTATCCTCTCGTCGAGCGGTACAGTGTGCTGTGGATCTGGATGGGAGATCCGGAGCGGGCCGACCCGTCTAGCATTCCGGAATTCTCGTGCATGGATCCTGAGCACTGGTATGTCGGCAAGGCATACCTTCGGCCGCGGGCGAATTACCGGCTCGAAGTCGACAATATTCTTGATCTTTCACACATCGAATTTCTGCATCCTGATTCGCTAGGCAGCGAGTCGGTCAAGCATGCACAAACCGAGGTGCGCCAGGAAGGCGCGGATGTGTGGTCGCTGCGCTTTATCCAAAACGAAGTGCTGCCCGATGCGGCCTGCGACCAGTTCGGTGTTCCGCGCGGCCTGCATGTCGACCGCTGGCTCGATGTCAGGTGGAGTGCACCGTCTAACCTGCTGCTGTTAGGCGGTGCAACACCTACCGGACGACCACGAAGCGAGGCCGTCGGGCTCAATTTCAATAATCCCCACCTATTCACGCCGGAGACCCAGAGCACATCGCACTATTGGTTCTCGATGTGTATGCCGAAAGACGGGGACCCACAAGCCGAGCAAATCGCCGCGAACGTCGTCGAATCATTTGCGAGCACGTTCGACCGGGAGGACACGCCGATGCTCGAGAAGCAGCAGGAGTCCATCGGAGCGCAAGATTTCTGGTCGCTCAAGCCGGTACTGCTGGTTGGCGATGCGGCCGGTGTTCGCGTCCGGCGCTTGCTGGATAACCTGATCCGGTCCGAACTGGCTCAACAACAACTATAGGCAGCGAACTAAAACCTGGACAGCGTCTGGCAGACCTGCCGCGCAAGCATCGGCACATAGGCAACTCGGGGCTTATTTGTTTCTCCCATTTCGGCGGGAGCGAAATGAAGAGAAACGGAGTTGTCGCATGGACGGCAGGTGCACTGTTGACGATCGAGGAAGTCGACCTTGAAGCTCCGTGCGAAGGCGATGTGCCGATCGAGGTCAGGGCGACGGGCATCTACCGCATTGATCGCGGCACGCTGAAGGGCCCATACCTGGACGTGATGAAGAAGGGTGATTCGGCCCGCTCGGTCGAACTGCATTGAGAAGAGGCAAATAATGCTCGAACTGATCGAGGAGCACGCATGCCACGGCGGCGTGCAGCGCATCTATCGTCACGAGTCGTTCGAGATCGGGTTGTCGATGCGTTTTTCGGTATATCTACCGCCACAGGCGCGCGCGGTGCCGGGACTATTTTTTCTCGCCGGCCCGACCTGTACGAAGGAGAAGTTCGCGATCAAGGCGGAGGCACAGCATTATGCGGCTCGATACGGCGTCGCACTGATTTCTCCCGACACGAGCCCGTGTGGCGCTAACTTCCCAGGTGAAGCAGAGGCGTGGGACTTTGGCATCGGGGCGGGATTTTACGTCGACGCGACGATTGAGCCGTGGTCGAAGCACTGGCGCATGTATTCATACGTGCGTGATGAGTTACGTCAGGCCGCCACGTCGAGCTTGCCCATCGATGGTGCTCGGCTCGGTATTTTCGGGCACTCAATGGGTGGGCATGGCGCGCTCGTGCTTGCGTTGCGAAACTGGGATCTTTATCAATCGATGTCGGCGTTTGCGCCGATTGCCGCACCAACGCTATGTCCGTGGGGAGAAGAGGCCTTTAGTGGCTACCTTGGCGATGATCGTGAGGCATGGAAGCAGTACGACGCGAGTGAGCTTGTTGTGCGGGCGGCTCGCAAGTTTGAAGAAGGGATCCTCGTCGATCAGGGTATGGCCGACCAGTTCCTCGCTAGACAGTTGAATCCTGATGTATTCGAACAGGCATGTCGTGGGGCAGGGCAGCCGCTGACGCTACGCCGTCACGAAAACTACGATCACGGGTTCTACTTCATCCAGAGCTTCATCAAGGATCACATCGAGCACCACGCCCGCCTACTGCTTCCACCTCGCTGAACGCAAGTTAGAAAAGAGCTGGGTTGGACGATTTGGAGCTCGACAATCTCGCGCATTGCGGTGATGCAGAGGCAGTGGCCGGAGATGTCTGGTTGTAAGAGGCCAGTTCAAAAAGGCCGCTCAGATCGGCTGAAGATGTTCCAGCAGACGAGTGAGCAGGCTAGTTTGAGGAATGCTTCGTGAATGTCAGGTCGGCGTTCGAAGCGAATGCGAAGACGACGGAAACCATGGAGCCACGAATGAGTCCGTTCGACGACCCAACGGAATTTGCCGAGGCCGCTGCCGTGTTCGGTGCGGCGCCTGGCGATGACCGGTCTGATGCCGCGCTCGCGAAGTCGGCGGCGATGCGAGTCGGAATCGTAGCCACGGTCGGCGTAGATGACCTTGGGCTTGCGAAGCGGTCGGCCGCGAGTGCCGCGAATCGGCGGGATCGCGTCGACCAGCGGAAGCAGTTGCGTGACATCGTTGCGGTTCGCGCCAGTCAGGATCGCGCTGACAGGAACGCCGTTCGCGTCTACGAGGACGTGGTGTTTGGACCCTGGTCGTGCGCGATCGGTGGGGTTTGGCCCAGTTTTTGGCCTGCCCCAACGGCTCGCACTGACGATGAATCGACAGCCGCATATGAGAAATCGAGCTGGCCCGATTCGCGCAGCTTGTCGAGCAGCAGTCCGTGCAGCTTGTCCCACACCCCGGCCTGCTGCCAGTCGTGCAACCGACGCCAGCAAGTCGCTCCCGAGCCGAAACCCAAGCCGGTCGGCAGATGGTTCCATCGCATCCCTGTCTTCAGCACGAGCAGGATGCCATTGAGTGCTGCACGGTCCGAGACGGGCAGACGCCCAGGGTATCGCTTGCGTCGCGGCTTGGGCGGTGGAAGTAGTGGTTCGATCAGTGCCCACAGCTCGTCATCGATGATAGGTGCCGGCATTCCTTGATCCGTTGTTCAGGCATCCAAGGTTAACCGTTTCGTCGGAAAGTAAACAGCCCTTCCGGGCTCTTTTTGAACTGGCCTCTAATAGTTGTTTGCAATGTGTACGTATGGCGTAGGTATAAATCAGATATTTCGATATCCGAATTATATTTTAGATCGTAAGGAAGACATCAAGGAGACGTGTATGTATCGGCGGTGTGTTGTCAAGGCGACGACTGTGTTGGCGTCGGGCCTGTTGTTCTCGGTGGTAGCCAGCGCACAAAGCAGCGTGACCTTATACGGAATTGCGGATGCGGGTCTTCTGTATTTGAGCAAAACGCAGAATGCCAATGGTGGTAACGGGGGTAAATTCGTTGGCTTTCAGAACAGCGGAATTGCGCCGTCGATCTTCGGTCTGAGGGGCACCGAGGACCTTGGTGGCGGTCTCAAGGCTGAGTTCGTGCTCGAGAGTGGCATCGATATCAGCAATGGTGGTTTCAATAATTCGAACGGCAACCTCTTTGGTCGTCAAGCCTACGTCGGATTAAAGGGGAACTTCGGTGAAGTCAAGGCGGGGCTCCAGTTTTCCCCATTTTTCCTGTCGATCTGGTCGCTCGATCCACGCGGCTTTTCCGAATTCGGCAGCAGCATTGCCATTCAAGCCAATAACGTGAGTGCTACAGGCGCGTTCAATTCGAATGCCATTTCCTATACCAGCCCGGTGATCGGAGGGTTGAAAGGCAGCGTGATGTTCGCGCTTGGCGGCGTGCCCGGTAACTTTCAATCTGGTCGCCAGTATTCCGCGAGCCTGAACTATGAGTGGAATGGATTGACGCTTAACGCCGCCTTCTATGACGGAAACCCCGGTGGCGCGGCCGTTACCGTACCGCCAACCAATATCGGATTTGTGGGGCGTCTGCTCGCTGCAGCCTACAAGTTCGGTCCCGTTACGGCCAAGGCGACATTCACGAGTTACAAAGTAGCAGGTGGGCCAACCAATAACGTGTTTGGCGGCGGCTTAGATTATTTCGCATTGCCTCAACTCGATCTGAACGGCGGGGTCTGGTATGTGACTAATCGCAACGATAGCTCGAGCCACTCGCTGATGGGTGCCCTGGGTGCTACATATTTCATGTCGAAGTCAACCGGACTGTATGCTCAGGTCGGCATCGTGAACAACCATGGTAAGGCGAATCTCGGCTTGACCCCCGCTGTCGGTTTGACTTCACTGCTTGCCCCTACGGGGACCACAACCGGTGCGACCATCGGGATTATGCATCTGTTCTGATCGCGTCGGCCAGTGGTCGGACATCTCTCGCTTTGGGGTGGCCGGCCATTGGTGTGTGAAGTGCTTGACTGTCGGGAATCAAGATCCGTCGTCGATGTCCGGATAGCCGTCGAACGTTTGTTTGACGAGTCGGCGTAGCCAGATATTCGCGGGATCGTCATGAAATCGCCGGTGCCAATGCTGACGAAGTGCGAAGGGTGGTAAGGGCACGGGTGGCGGCATGATTCTGACGGTGCCTAATTTGGCGAAGACGTTTCCCAGTTCGAGTGGAACCGTGGCAATCAGGTCTGGCTGCGCGTGGATCAGGTGCGGCACCACGAGGAAGTGCGGTGTGGTCAGAAACACATTCCGTTTGATGCCGTATTCCTCGAACGCACTATCGTAGGCGGCGCTCGCGCGGCCCGTTAGCGACACAACGATCTGCGGTGCGCGCTCGAATTGCGCGCGGCTGATCGTTCTGCCAATGGCCTTGTTGTGCACGCTGACCATCGTGACGAACGTGTGCAGAAACAGTTGCTGCTGATACAGGCCGTCAGGCGCGGCATGCACGGAGCCGAGCGCGAGATCGGCGTCGCCCGCGGCAAGCGTGGCCTCGATGTCCTCCAGCGGTACCTGCACCGAGCGCACCGAACAGTGGGGCGCGACCTCCCGCAGGCGCCGCACGAGCGGCGGCAGGAAGACGAGCTCCCCCATGTCCGTCATGCATATCACGAACATGCGGCGCGCCGTCGCGGGATCGAAGCTCGCCTGCGAGAGAACCCGCTCCCTTAATGCCGTCATCACTTCGGTGATCGTCGCGCCCAGTTGCGCGGCCTTTTGCGTAGGCTCCATGCCTGCGGGCGTCTTGACGAACAGCGGATCCTCGAAAAACGTCCTCAGACGATTGAGCGCATGGCTCATGGCGCCCTGGGACAGGCCGACTTCCGCCGCCGCGCGCGTGACACTTCGCTCGCGAAGCATCGCATCGAACAGCACCAACAGATTCAGATCGAGATCACGTATATGCGCGGCATGCATAGGTTGAATTAATTCCATTAGATTGCTGCATCACGGATCGGATTCTATCGTTATGGCGCGACGTGCGACAGCATGCCCTACAACAAACTGGAGACGAGCGATGTTCATCCGCAATACATGGTACGTAGCTGCTTGGTCGCATGAAGTGGAAGGCGACAAGCTGTTTTCCCGCACCATCATCAATACACCGGTGATGCTCTACCGCAAGGAGTCCGGCGAGGTGATCGCGCTCGCGGATCGCTGCTGCCATCGTGGCGCGCCGTTGTCGCACGGCCGACGCGAAGGCGACTGCGTGCGGTGCATGTATCACGGACTGAAATTCGACAGTCAGGGCGCATGTGTCGAGGCGCCGGCGCAGGAGCGAATCCCGCCGCACGCGAAGGTGAGGCAGTTTCCGCTGGTGGAGCGGCACCGCTGGATCTGGATCTGGATGGGAGAGCCCGAACTGGCCGATCCGTCCGCGATTCCCGACACGCACTGGGTCGACGATCCACAGTGGCGTTCGCTGCCCGGCTACATCCACTACGACGTCAACTATCTGTTGATCTGCGATAACCTGCTGGACTTTTCGCATCTGCCCTATGTCCATCCCACGACGCTGGGCGGTGGAGAGGATTACGCGACGGTGCGGCCGAAAGTGGAGCGGATCAAGGACGGCGTGCGCATTACGCGCTGGACGCTGAACACCGAGCCGCCGCCGTTCGTGAAAGCGGTGCGTGACTGGCCGGGCAAGGTCGATCGCTGGAACATTTACGACTTCACGATTCCCGCGATCCTTCGCATGGATTCGGGCATGGCGCCCGTGGGGACCGGTGCGCCGGAGGGGACCCGCGTGGACGCGGCGGAATTCCACGGTTGCCAGGCGCTGACGCCGGAGACGGGGGGCTCGACACACTACTTCTTCGCGCATCCGCACAATTTCTCGCTCGACAAGCCGGAGGTGACGCGGTCGATCCATCAGTCGGTGGTGGACGCCTTCGATGAGGATCGCGAAATGATCAGTGCGCAGCACCGCAATCTTGAGCTCGATCCCGGCTTCAAGATGATGCCCTTCGGCATCGATGCCGCGCTCTCGCAGTTCCGCTGGGCCGTGAATCAGCGACTCGAAGAAGAGCGCGCGGCCGCTGAGCAAAAGAGCGAGACGACGGCGTAACGGGCCGCGCGCACGGTGGCTCCGGCGAGTGATCGTGCCGGAGCCACTGGAGCTCCCGGAAACGGCGGGCCGGCAAAGGGTTCTTGCGATGCGCATCCAGGACGGGCCGGCGCCAGGAGGTGCGTCATCCGGGCGGAACGATTCGCGTCGCAGACGGGCAAATTACGCCGCCCCTCGAAGCGCGTACTAGCGCAAGCCGAACAACCGGGTTCTCACCGAGCGAAGATGTTCGCGCATCAATTGCTCCGCGCGTGTCGGATTGTGCGTGCGGATCGCATCGACGAGCTGTCGGTGTTCGTCGTCGGTATCGTGCCGAGGGCCCGTCTGCGAAGAGAACACCTCTTCCATGCGTGCGTCCAGATTGAGGCGCACCTGCACCCGCATCGTGTCGTACACCAGCAGCAGCAGCGCGTTGTGCGTCGATTGCGCGATGAGGCGATGCAGGTGCTCGTCCAGACGTTTCCACGGCATAAACGGCGTCGTTTCGGCCATGTCGGCGAGGCACTGCGTCATCGCCGCGACGTCGGCGGCCGTCGCGTGCACGGCTGCCTGCGCGGCGAGCTGCGGCTCGAGCACGAGCCGCGCATCCATGATGTCGTCGACGCTGATGGACGAGGACCAGGTCTCGTCGTCGGGCGTGACCTGCTTCGGGCCGACGAAAGTGCCCTTGCCGACATGTCGCCAGATGACGCCTTCGTCCTCGAGCCTTTTCAGCACCGTGCGCAGCCTTCCGCGCGAAACGCCCAATGCCTCGCTGAGCTTCGGTTCCGGGGGCAGGCGCAGGTCGCCGCTCGTGGCGACGTGGCCCTCGATGTACTCACGCAGCCGCAGCACATCGTCATCGATCAGGTTCGTTTGTACAGACATATTCTCGGCCGCCCCGCGCGGGAAGGCTCTTTGGTCAGGTGATGGCTATTGATTCGTGCATGGTCCGCATCCCCGTTCCTGCCAATCGGCAGGCGGTGGAACGAGGTTCATGTCAGCGGATTGGTGCGTGATTGAACGCATCAATCGACGACTCATTATGCCTGATTGGCCTTCAAGCCGCTATTGAGCTCCGGGTATACGCGAAAATGGCGAATCAATTATAAAAATGATGCATCGCAATCGTTGCATTGATGTTTTCTCGCGGTTAGCATGGCGTCAAGATGAATAGCTCGGTGTAACCGGGCTGGAGACTCCGCATGTTGAACTTCCTGCTGCCGTTCCTACGTAACGCCGCTGTCGTCGAGCCGGACTCGGTGGCACGCCAGGCATGGTCATTCGAAGCCGCACATACCCACGTCGGCTTCTCGGTCTGTCATCTCGGGCTGACGCGTACGCCGGGGATATTCAGGCGCTTCGATGCGCGATTGGCGTTCGACGACGCGTGCATCGAGGCATCGCGGGTGTCGTTCGAAATCGATGCCGCGTCCATCGACACGGCGTTCGACCTGCGTGACGAACACTTGCGCGGCGCTGACTGGCTGTACGTTGACGCACATCCGAAGGTCGTCTTCGTCTCCCGTTCGGTGCGGCTGCTCGACGGTTGCCAGTACGCGATCGACGGCGACCTCACGATCCGTGGCGTCACGCTGCCGGCCCTATTCGACGCGACGCTGATCGATCGCGCGGTGAATCCGTGGACGCGACATCCCGTGGTCGGATTCGAGGCGACGGCGAACATCAGTCGCAGTGCTTACGGCATGGATGCGATTCCTCACGCGCTGTCCGACAACGTACAGCTGACGATCGCGACAGAAATCACACGGGAGATGTGATCCGGACGCCACGGAGCGCTCGCATCACATGCAGCGACTCCGCGACCCGGTACCCGTTCATCGCTCTCGAGCCTGTCGCACATCGATAGTCTGCTGCGCGGCCGGCCGAGCCCTTCAAGTCAACTTCCGGTTCTGCATATGACCATTTCTTCGTTTGCACCCGTGTTCGTGTCCAGCGAGGCCGCGCGCGCCGTTTTCGTCTGGAAGGACGCGATCCATGCCCTTCAGGCGGCCTACGCCCAATCCATTCCGCCCAAGAGCACGCCGCCGCGAACGGTCGCAGTCGCCGGCAAGACGTGGCTGCGCACACTGCCGGCCGTTCCCGTGGGGAGCCGCTACTACGGGGCCAAGGTCATGGGGATGGCGATGGGTTCGGCTGTGCCCGGTGTCGAATACGTGATCGTGCTGTTCGACCAGGAAACGAGCCGCATCGCGGCGTTCGTCGATGGCAACCTCGTCACGGGTTTTCGCACGGCAGCCACTTCCGCTGCGGCGCTCGACCGACTTGCGCCTGCGAAATCCGCCCGTTTGGCGGTACTGGGCAGCGGCCTCGAAGCGTCGATGCACACCCGCGCGATTGCCGCGGTGCGGGATTTGACCGAGGTCGTCGTGTTCAGCCCGACGCCAGAACGCCGGGCCGCCTTCGCGGAAGCCGTGACACGCGACCTCGGCGTGCCCGCGCGCGGCGTGGCATCCGCGCAGGAAGCGGTCGAAGCGGCCGACCTGGTGCTGGCCGCGGCCCGCTCGCGGGATGAGCAGCCGATCCTGTTTGGCGACTGGTTGCAGCCTGGCGCGACCGTTGTCTCCATTGGCTCGACGATTCCCGAGCAGCGCGAGATTGACGTGTCGGTCGTTGCGCGAAGCGACATCATCGTGTGCGACATGCTGGAGGAAGTGCTGGAGGAGACCGGCGACATGCTCGCCGCGCACAAGGCGGGCATCGCGTTTCACGACAAGTCGTTCAGTCTCGCGGAGTTGCTCGCGGGCGCGCTCGACGACCGTCTGAAGGATGTGCGGACCCGAATGTACAAGTCGGTCGGCGGCGGCCTGCAGGACATCGTGGTTGCCGGGCTGATCCTCGACAAGGCGATCGAGGCGGGACTTGCCACGACGTTGCCGATCGAATTCGAAACCAAGCGCTAGGCGCGTGCCTGACGCGACACCGGATACCCCGCAGACTACAAGGAGCACTGCATGGCCCGCTACACCAAAAAGGAAGCACGCGAATGGGCGCGTGAGCATCTCGTTGGCGTTGCCAACGTGACCCTCCCGACGATGACGTCGGACTTCAAGCGCATCAACGAAAAGGCCGTACGCCACGATGTTGAGCTGGCGATCCAGCACGGCTTCGTCGGTTCGCTGTCATGTTCGGAAGTCGCCATCACGCTGGAACAGTACGGCGAGTTCTGCGACATCATGGCCGACCAGGCATCCGGCCGCCTCGTGGTCGTCCATCATGCGGTGTTCAACACGCTTGAGGACAACATCGAGGCGATTCGCCGGGTAGAGGCGGCGGGTGCCGACCTTGTGCTGCTCGGTTACCCGCCGTACTTCTATCCGAAGTCTTACGACGAAGTGTTCGAGTACACGCGGAAGATCTGCGAGGCCACCAACCTCGGCGTGATCATTTTTCCGCTGCCGGCGTGGGGTTTCTCGCGCCTGCATCCGGCCGACATCCCGGTGCCGGTGCTGCGCCGCGTGGTGGACGAAATCCCCAACGTCGTCGCAATCAAGGCCGAAGGTGGGTATCCGAACTTCATGTCCGCCATTGAGGTCCATCGCGAGTTCCACAAGGAGGTGGTGATCTCGTCGCCGCTCGAGCACGAGTTCGTGCCGCTTGCGCAGGTGATGGACATCCCGTTCTGCGGCACCAACTACACGGCCTATTACGGTCCCGTCATGCCGCAAATCTTCAAGCTGATCAGGGAGGGGGCATTCGACGCGGCCACCCAGCTTTGGTACAAGATCGATCCGGCACGCAAGGCGTTCGCTGGCCTGCCGATGGCGCCGAATGGCCTGCTCAACCGTATGGCGTGGAAATACCAAGGGTGGCTGCAAGGGTACAACGGCGGGCCGCTGCCGCACCCGACGCAGCGCATCTATCAGCGGGACATGGCATCGCTGCGCAAGGGCCAGGAGGTGGCCGGCCTGAACCCGACGAGCGACCCGGACGAAGCGTTCTTCGTCGGCCGCAACCCTGCGTAAAGGAGGCTTCATGAACGAACCTGTCAAGCTTCCGCTGAAAGACGCCGGCCTGCTGCGCCAGGCGATGCTGATCGACGGCGAATGGGTGCAGGCCGACAGCGGCCAGACCCTGGAGGTGCGCAATCCTGCGACCGGCGAATTGGTCGCGCGCGTGCCGAACGGCGGCGCGGCCGAGACGCGGCGAGCCATTGCCGCGGCCGAACGCGCGATGAACGGTTGGCGCAAGACGCTCGCGAAGGAACGCGCGAAGCTGCTGCGTACCCTGTACGACCTGATGCTGGCCAACGTCGACGACCTCGCGCTCATTATGACGGCCGAACAGGGCAAGCCGCTGGTCGAATCGCGCGGCGAGATCCTGTATGCCGCAGGCTTCATCGAGTGGTTCTCGGAAGAAGCGAAGCGCGTGTACGGCGACATCATTCCGCAGAACGTCGATGGCCGGCGGATCCTCGCCCAGAAGGCACCGATCGGCGTTTTTGCGGCGATCACGCCGTGGAATTTCCCGTCGGCCATGATTACGCGCAAGGCAGGCCCCGGCTGGGCCGTCGGCTGCGCTGGCGTGATCAAGCCGGCCAGCCAGACGCCGCTTTCCGCGCTGGCGCTGGCTGTGCTGGCGGAGCGCGCCGGCTTGCCGCGGGGCGTGTGCAACGTCGTCACCGGCTCGGCTCGCGCGATCGGCGGCGAGCTGACGTCGAACCCGGTGGTCCGCAAGGTCTCGTTCACGGGTTCGACCGAGGTCGGGGCGCAACTGCTGGCGCAATGCGCGCCGACCATCAAGAAGACGAGCATGGAGCTCGGCGGGAATGCGCCGCTGATCGTTTTCGACGATGCCGACCTCGATGCCGCGGTGAAGGGGGCCCTTGCCGCGAAGTATCGCAATGCCGGCCAGGCCTGTGTCGCGGCGAACCGGATCCTCGTGCAAGCCGGCGTGTACGATGCGTTCGCCGCGAAGCTCGCTGCCGCGTCCGCGGAACTGACGGTTGGCAACGGCATGGAGGCGGGCGTGGTCCAGGGGCCCCTCATCAATGAGGAAGCCGTCCGAAAGGTCGAAGAGCATATCTGCGATGCGCTGTCGAAGGGGGCCCGCGTGCTGGCGGGCGGCAAGCGTCACGCGCTGGGCGGATTCTTCTTCGAGCCGACCGTGCTGGCCAACGTTCCGACGAACGCGTTAATTTTCCGTGACGAGACCTTCGGCCCGATTGCGCCGCTGTTCCGGTTCGAAACCGAAGAAGAGGCAATTGCGCTCGCCAACGACACGCCGTTCGGCCTGGCATCGTATGTGTTCGCGCGCGATGTGGGCCGGATCTTCCGCGTGGTCGATCAACTCGAATTCGGCATGGTGGGGGTCAATGAAGGGCTGATCTCGACCGAGGTGGCGCCGTTCGGTGGTGTCAAGGCGTCCGGACTGGGGCGCGAGGGGTCGAAGTATGGGGTCGACGACTACCTCGAGATCAAGTACGTGGCGCTGGGTGGCCTTTGAGCGAAGCGCCCGGTGCCTGTGGTGCGCCGCCGTCGTCACGGCGTTGGCGGCGATACGGTTTCGGTTGCTGAACGGCGCCTCGCCACGCCGTCGATTGAGCCCTCGACATTGACCATCCCGGCAAAGAACGAGGCGGCCGTCGCTCAGCGACGGCCGCCTCGTTCCATTACGACCTGTTTCCGTCGCAGCCGCGAATTAAGGTACGAGCTGTCTTATAATTGGGCGATACCGTTCGCGGCATACGTCAACACGGGACGCCAATGAAGACAAATACCCAGCTTTCCGTTCCTGCACCGGCCGTTGAGCGCGGTGTGGGCAGACCACGCAGCGAGGAAACCCGCACACAGATTCTAGCGGCGACGGTCCGTCTGCTCCAGAACAACACCATTCAGTCGATTTCCATTGAAGCGATCGCCAGGGAAGCGGGCGTTGGAAAGGCGACCATCTACCGCTGGTGGGACTCCAAGGCACTGGTCGTGATCGATGCGTTCATGGAGCATCACATCGTCAAGACACCGATGCCGCATGATCTGCCGCCCGGTGAAGCGATTGCAGCGCATCTGATGTCGCTGATTCGCGAGTATTCGGGATGGTCTGGCTGGATCGTCGCACAGATCATCGCGGAAGGGCAGGCCGATCCCGCCGTCCTGCGCGAGTTCCGCGAGCGGTTCCACTACGGGCGTCGAGCGCTTGTGAGGGAAATGCTCGATGCATGGCGCAGTTCGTCGCGTATTCCGGTGCCGCCCAATATCGAGACCCTAGCCGAGCTTTTGTATGCGCCGGTCTACATGCGTCTGCTGGTCGGCAACGGCCCTCTCGACGAGCATTTCGCGCGCGAGCACATCAGCTATGTCTACACGTTGCTTGGCGTCGAAGTGCCGAAAATCTTCAAAGTAGGCGCGCGCGATAAAAAGCCAAAACCTGCCACGAAGAAAGCGCCGGCTGCCACGCGTCGAGCCTGAAAACCACGGTTCACCGGCATTGGTCGGGCATCCTGGGTTGACGATCTGCATTGCGATGTTCAAGCACATCGGAAAGTGGAACTGGCGACCACAGTGTCGTCTAGAATGATTTCCTAGGCCCTGCCCACTTACTCCGCAAGTCGCAGGGGGGCAAGTAACCCTTCGTATTCAAGCTCGTCCAGTTGACGATCTCGCTGGGACTGGCAGTGCACGCGCACGCCTCACAGATGGCGGCCGTCGAGACGCTGGTTATGGTTTTGTGAATCAGAGGTAGACGAAACCCGCAGTTCGTGGTCCGTCAGATCGGCGACACGTGGCTGACCGCGTCACCATTTTCCGTTGCCGCGGCTGGAGCGTCGTTCGCTATTGTCGCAACTTGTTCCGAAATGATGTTCGTTCCAACCTACACCCTCCTGATGTTCCTGGCTTTGCGCATCCGCGCTCACGCGCAGCCGGCGAAGCGACGACGCGACCGCCGCCGTGGTCATGGCATAGGCGCACCGGTCGGCCAGATGGTCGTCAACAACAGCATCGACGACATCGCGTTGCCAGCGGTTTTGATGGGGCCATCGGTGAATGACGGCACGTCACCGATTAACGTCGAGATTGTGGTCGCGGTCACCGCAACTGGCACGAGATACCTAGCGATACTCAGTGATCTCGATGGCGTGACCAGCATGCCGGTGCGGTTTTGGCGATGACCTTGACCGCGTACGCAATCGCGGAGCTGGCTGTGATCACCGTGGCTGACGACAGTCCTCGGATCGTTCGGCGTGCACTTGAGAGCACCTACTGCATTAAAGTTGCCAAAAGCTTCCGCGCTGCAAAAACTGCGCGGCGCTTGCATTGCTTCTTGTCTGTTCCATCAAGCCCCAACAGCACGCGCAGAATGTCGGTGCCGATGAGGTCGTTCAGGAAATCCGCCACCAGCACCCGCCGTGTGGATTGCGACACTGCACTGAATTCCGTGCGCTGCGCAAGGAAATCGCCAAGATTGTCTTGCCACACGCCGACGAATCCCTTGTAGGCGGCGTCCCCGAGTTGTGGGAACCTGCCCGTCTCGACCATGACAATGCGCAATAGTGCAACGGTTTGTGGACGGGTGAGCTTGTCTTGAAACTGCTCACCGACTTGAGTTAGGACGTCTTGGAGGGGCAGATCCATCAGCTTTTCGTGATCCGCCTGCTTGTGCTCTTCGGAATAGTCGCAGGCGTTCACGATGACCGCCGCGAACAGATCCTCCTTGCGCTTGGCATGGCGATACAGCGTCATGATCGAGACACCAGCTGCCGAGGCAATGCCTTCCATGCTTGTGCCTTCATAGCCGCAACGCAAAAACGTGTCGTGAGCTGCGGCCAGAATGGCTGCGCGCTTGGCCGCCATGAGTTTGGCCTTGGGATGATCGTCGGACCACGACTTCATAGGTACTTGACCTCTAGGTTTATTCGATAATATAGTCTATCGTATCGTTTGAGCGATAACGAAACCTATCGTACTGCACGGAGCGGCTGCGCGTCTATGTCCGCTCCTGTCTGTGTCGTTGGGACCTTGGTTCTCCGCAAGGTGAAGTTCCGAACACTACGAGTTGGGCGTGCCGCGTTCAGCTCTCCGACTTTCATTTCTTCAAGGAAAGCTGCTATGTCATCCGAGTCAATCATCCGCGAAGGTAAAAGGCCGAATTCTGTCCTCAGCATTTCTCTCTGGGTTGCTCAGTGGCTGATTTTTGTGGCCTTCGTCGTTTTTGGTGGAATGAAACTTTTCATGCCGATCGATCATCTGGCAGCCATGTGGGGTTGGCCTGGTCAAGTGCCGCCGGCCTTCTTGCGGTTCATGGGCTTGATCGACGCGGCGGGCGGCATCGGCGTGCTATTGCCGGCCTTGACGCGTATCCGGCCGCGACTGACGGTTTGGGCGGCGCTGGGATGTGTCGTGCTACAAATTTCAGCAATCGTCTTCCATGTTTCGCGTGGCGAAGCAGTTGTCACTCCGCTGAACCTCGCGTTGCTGGCGCTTTGCGCTTTCATTCTGTGGGGACGTACGCGAAAGGCCCCGATCGCATCTCGCTACTGAGAAGTCTCTTCCGCGTGACATGCTTAGAGTCCGTGTCTCAGGTGATTCCTGAGGGCCTCGATATTCAAGAAGATCCGTCCAATGAGTTGCACTGTTGCCATCAAGACAGCCCCGTCGGTCCGTGCTACGGCACGACTTCCTATCTTCCTGGCTGATGGCCGAGAAGCACTAGTGATGTACCACAGCTTCGATGGCCTCGTTGACGGGAAGGAGCATTTTCGGTTTTGGAAATATTGCCGAGACGCCTCTTGTACGTATGCATTCCGAGTGCATGACAGGGGACGTGTTGGGATCAATGCGATGTGACTGTGGCCCACAGCTTCAAGAATCGCTGCGCTTGTTCCACGACGAGGGGGCATTTTGCTTTATATGTGTCAGGAGGGGCGGGGTATGGGTTTGTACAAAAAGTTCGATGCCTACCGTCTACAGGAACAGGGATACGGCATCGGGCCGGGGCTTGGCACGGTTTTGCGCGCCTGTGGCGTCGATCCATCGCAGTCTAGAAGCGAGCTCCGGTGAGTTTCTGGCCATTCAACGGGCTATTCGTCAACGGCCGCCTCGGCTAAGTACGTCCGAGGCGGGGTGCTCCTAGATTCATGTCAGCAGATTAAGTGCTGAATTTTTCCTCGGCATCAATTTGGGCTGCAAGGATTCGGCGGGCGCGCACGGCAGGTCCATCACCTGGGAGTAATACGGGTTTCAGGCTCATCAGATCGGTCGTACCCATCAATGCTTGGCATTTGATGAGCATTGCCTCGTCTTCGTTGCGAAATACATGATCAATTCCTGCTTTCAACTCCTGGTCAATTGCAGGATCCTCTCCTTTTCGGTTGCGTGCTTGGCACCAAAAGTAATGGGTATGAGTATCGCTGGCCGGTGTAAGCAAGTGGGCCATCGGGATACGAGCGCCATCTTCGCGGCGCCCATCCATAGCCGAGATGCCCGCCTGTAGCAGCAGGTTCGACGGTGCGCTCCAACGCATGTCAAAATAGCCCTCGATAACATCAGGGGCGTCTTCCCAAAGCAACTTGAACAGGGGGGTTGTGACTGTGTTCAGATTTCGGTGCATTGACCAGATAGTGTTTCCATCTTGTCTGAGTTCGCGTTCCTCGCGAAACCCCTCGGGTTGAGGGCCTTGCGCTGACAGGAATGGATGGAGGTAGGGGACGTGACTCAAGTCCAGAAGATTATCGGTCAGCATTTCATAATGCGTGGGGACCTCCAGATGACCACGAATGTGACCCCAGCCTTGCTGTTTCGACGATTCGCTGAAATCCGGTATTTGCGCTTCATCCGCAAAATCTGGGTTGCCCATCCAGATCCACAGCGCCTCGTAGCGTTCCACAAGGGGATAGTGTGGGACCTTTGCTGCTTTCGGGATTGCCCCGTCACCGTGCGGGTTCAGTACGCACTCACCGCTTGGGCCAAAGGTAAGGCCGTGGTAGGGACATGCAACGTTGTCGCCCTTTTTGCAACCAGAGCTCAACGGTGCAAAGCGATGCGGGCAGCGGTTACCAATTGCGACCGCTGAGCCATCCTCCTTCCGGTATAGCAGTACGGACTCGTTCAAAATGGTGCGATCAATAAGATCGGTCTGACCGAGGTCAGCACCCCATCCGGCGCAGTACCAAGTATTCCGAAGAAATTTCATTTTTCGTCTCCTGTAGGATATTGGCGATAAAACTACACTGCTGTCATGAGTGCCCCCTTGCTGTCGAAAGGGCCCATGTCGAATATCGGAAGGGGGGGCGAGCCGGTTCGTGGCAAGGCAAGTGGCGTGTCCCAAGGTGAAACGTACCCAAAAAGGTTGTTGAGTTGTCGACAGTCCGAGATTGGTCTTTGGGAGGCTAAGACGAAAGAACGGCGTAGTCGACCTTGCTGAACGTCTGTAAAGCTTGACTAGTTAGCCAAGGAGTTAGACGGGGGCATGTCGACACATGCCATGCTCGAATGGAACTTTTTTGCACGGACGAAAAGCATGATCCGAATATGCACGCCCCTCCAGTATCGGTTCAACGCCCCCCAAGCTTGTTCGCTCGATTTCCAGGCATCAACTTTTTCCATGTATTTCAGATTATTTAGAAAAGTCCATGGAGGTCGAAGATCTCTTTCGCGAATCCGCTAGGATTCTCGAGCGCTGAAAAATGTCCGCCGGGGAGCATAGTCACGGACGCGCCGGGAATCAGCTCAGCCATTCTGGAAGCTGAATCTTGGGGAACAGCCAGATCCTCGACCGACCCGACAATTTTGGTCTTGCACGTGATTTCTCCAAGCCTGGTGTGGATGTCCAAATCCCGAAGAACAGTTAGGCCTGCGGCGTAACCGGTCGACGACGTTCGGAGAAATGTGCGGATCGTGCTGTGGAACGAAGCGCCGGCTTTCTCTCGGAATGATTCGGAGAACATTCGCTGTTTCATCCCATTAACCAACTCCTTCGTTCCTTTCGTCTTAACGATGGCAATTCCTTCGTTCCACTGGTCATAGCTGAGTGGAAGCCTGGCCGCGGTGTTTGCTACCAGAAGTCGTTGCAGTCGGCGTTCACCACGCGACGCGATTTCCAGTCCAGTAAGACCACCGAGCGAGATCCCACAAAAGGAGAATTCGTCGACCTCAATCGCGCTAAGCAGGGACAATGCATCGTCTGCCAAACGTCGCAGTGTGTATTGTTCGTCCACAACATCGGTGGCGCCATGTCCGTGCAGATCGTAACGAATCACTCGGAATTGACCGAGAAGCATCGGGACAAGAGAGTCCCAAATCCCGTGGTCAGTGCCAACCGGGTGCGCCAAGACGAGTACAGGGAGTGCTGGATCCCCTTCGTCGCGGTAAAAGGAAGTAAGACCTGCAGTACTAATTCTCGGCATCATGTTCTCCTGGATGAATTTCCGCAATGCTGATAGGCAAAGAACAAACCACTGACCCTTGAGGCACCTTCAAAACGGCGAGGACATCAGTGCGCGACTTCTGCGTTAGCGATCGGCGTGGACTGTGTACGACGACCGGCTTGGTAGAAGAAAAAAGCGCTGACTGTCGCCGCCACGACGATGGTCCACCCGATGCTGCCGTATCCGAAATGGTCCGCCACGGTGCCGCCGAGAATCGGGCCGATGGCCGATCCCGTCATGGCCATGACGGGGGTGGCGGCGACGGCTCGAGTCGACGGGTCGTTGCGCGCAAGGAACGCGAAGATGAACGTATGCGTGAAGATCATCACGGTCGGGAAGATCACGCCCGCAAACGCGTAAGCACCGAACAAGGTCGACCGGGCGAGCGTGAAGCCGAGGACAGCCTGGAGCACCGGGCCGGCAATCATCACGGCGCGGCTCGACACCTTGCGTTCGAGCAGCGCGGCGAGCACCCCGGGCAACATGTTCACGAGGCCGATGCCGAGCAGCACGTTCATGACCTGGCCGGTGCCGAAGCCGTGCGCAAGACCGATCGGCTCGAGGAAGCTCAACATCATCGAGTGACTGACGGTGAGCAGGCTGGTCCCCACCATTGCAAACCATACGCGTCGGGACAGCTTGGGAAGCTCGCGCGACGCGCCGTCGGGCAAGGCCGCTGCCCGGCGCTCCGGAAAACCCGTGAGCGCGGCAAGCGCGGCCGTGAGCATGATGGCGCCGAGAACGACGAACGCCACCTGCCCCCCGAACGCCGCGATCGCGTGCGGCACCGCACCGAGGAACCCCAGCGACAGCAGGCTGAGCACGGTGAAACCCGTCGCGATCAGGCGGTGCGGATTGGGGCTCGCGCCAATCGCGGAATGGGTAAGCGACAGGCCGCAGCCGACCGCCAGACCGCCGACGACATGCAGCGCCAGAAGCGTCGCATAGTCCCGCGTCAGCGCCATCGCGAAGAATGCGGCCGTTGCGACGGCGAAGCCGGCGGGCACGGCGATCGTGCCGCGGATGCGGTCGATTCGTGGCGCGATCGACAGGCTGCTTGCGACCACTGCGCCGAGGAAGGCAGTGGCGAGTGCGCCGGCCCGTTGCGGATCGAGTCCGTCCTGTCGGATCAGGACGATCCCGACCCACACCGGCAATCCAACGACATCGATCATGCCGGCGCAGTGGCCCAGCACAAGCGATATCCGGCTTTTCAACCCGTCAATGGATCTGCTCATCATGTCTCCGGTAGGGCAGTGCCCTTAGTTTATATACGAAACGGAGTGTATCGTTCGTGATATAGTAACCGTGATGTCGTTCGACGACATTGGGTCAAACCCGCGGCGCGCCTCGACGATGCCGAGTGCTGAAATATGAGAAAGAGACGCTAAAAATTCACCGTTCTCCAGGTTCTCGTGTCGATCGATCGGATCTGGAATCATGTCGGAAACGATGGCGATAATTTGTATACGGCGTGTATTGCAATTTGCGTTGTCGGCTATGCGACCCATTGCCGGATAGCCACGCGACGTGGCGCGACGCTCGCCGTTCACCATTCAATTGGCTAGCCGATGAAAACAGATATCCAGGGTGCCGCTGCGGTGGCGCTTCCGCGAGGGGTTGGTCGCCCCCGCAGCGAAGGCACGCGCATGCAGATTCTTGCGGCAACCGCTCGCCTGCTCGAGACCCGCACGGTCCAGTCGCTTTCGATCGAGGCCATCGCTAGAGAGGCGGGCGTCGGCAAGGCGACGATCTACCGCTGGTGGGACGCCAAGGCGCTCGTGGTGATCGATGCCTTCATGGAGCATCATTTGGTCAAGACGCCGATGCCGCGTAACCTGCCTCCCGGCAAGGCGATCGCCACGCACCTGGTGTCGCTGATCCACGAATATGCGGGGTGGTCGGGGCGCATCGTCGCGCAGATCATCGCCGAAGGGCAGGCCGATCCTGCCGTGCTCAGGGTCTTTCGTGAACGGTTCCATTACGGCCGACGCGCGCTTGTCCGCGAAATGCTGGAAGAGTGGCGCGTTGCCGAGCGCATCCGTGCGCCGGAAAACGTGGAGATGCTGGCGGAACTGCTGTACGCGCCCGTCTATATGCGACTGATGACGGGCGTTGGCGCGCTGGACGACCGGTTCGCGCAGGAACACATCGACTACACCTATGCGCTCCTCGGCGCAGACATCCCGAACGTCGCGGAACTGGAGGTCGCCAGGCGCGGTGCGCCTCAGGTCAGGACGGCTGCCGCGCGCTGACGTGCGGCAGCCGTTTCGCACCGGCGGATGCCGGGTGGGGCGGCGGAGCCTGCCTAGAAGTTCACCTGATCGGCGCCTTTCAGGTCGAGAATCCGGCGCGCTTCGTCAGGAGACGCGATCTCGATGCCCAGTTCCTCGAGAATCCGACGAATCTTGCGGACCTGATCGGCATTGCTCTGCGCGAGCTCGCCGCGGCCGATGTAAAGGCTGTCCTCCAGGCCGACGCGCACGTTGCCGCCCATCAGGCTCGACATCGTCGCAAGCGGCATCTGGTGTTTGCCGGCCGCGAGCACCGACCAGTGATAGTCGCTGCCGAACAGCCGGTCGGCCGTTCGCTTCTGGTGGAGCAGATCCTCGACGTGCGCGCCCATCGCGCCGCGCAGTCCGAACACGGTCTGCACGAACAGCGGCGGCTTCACGAGCCCCTTTTCGAGGAAATACTGAAGCGTGTACAGGTGGCTGACGTCGTAGCATTCGAATTCGAAGCGCGTACCGCCGAGCCGGCCGACGTTTTCCAGGATCCACTCGATGTCGTCGTAGGTATTGCGGAAGATCAGCCCGCGCGTGCCCTTCAAGAACGGCACTTCCCAGTCATGCTTCCAGTCCCGTTTCCGCTCGGCCATTTCGGCCAGCACGAGATTGATGGATCCCATGTTGAGCGAGCACATTTCGGGCCTCAGGGCACGGCCCGCAGCCGCGCGATCCTCGATCGACATGTGTGGACCGCCGCCGCCCGTCGAGATGTTGATGATCGCATCAGTCGCCGATTTGATCGGGCTCACGAAACGCCTGAAGATCTCCGGGTCGCCGGTGGGGCGGCCGTCCTCGGGGTTGCGCGCGTGAAGGTGCACGATGGCGGCGCCGGCCTCGACTGCTGCGATCGATTCGGCCGCGATCTGCTCCGGCGTAACGGGCAGGAACTCGGACATCGACGGGGTGTGGGCGCCCCCAGTCACGGCGCACGTAATGATTGCCTTGCTCACAGCGGCTCTCCGTCAACGAGGTCGAGCAGCACGAACGCCATGCGGCACGGTTTTCCCGACCGGTTTGCCCAGCTATGGTTGGTCGCCCGCTGGATCAGCACGTCGCCGGCGCGCATGAGCTTCTCGCCTTCGTCGAGCAGGGCCCAGATTTCTCCCTCCAGAACGAACGCGTAGTCGAGCGACTCGGTTTTGTGGAACCAGAAATGCCGGGGATTGCTTTTGTCCCGCACGCCGTTGGCGTCGAGAAACTGTTGCAGCGTAGCCTCGTCGTAGGTTTCGTCGGGCGGAAAGTCGACGATCCGCAGCAGCGAGCCGCCGTGCGAATGGAACTCGAATGCGTGGCCGGCCGGCGCGGGCTCCGCACCGGGTGCGCGGGCTTCCCCGGTCGCCCACAGAACATGCGCGACCGGCAGGCCCGCGCGTGCCGTCCTGTTCGGGGCCGGCCCATCCGATACAAAGTACGACTTCCCGTCGGCGTTGGTGTCCGTGATGAGTCGACGCACGGGCCGATAACCGTTTCCCTCCACGGGCTGCGCGCTATCTCTGTGTACCGTAGTGTCCATTTTTTCTCCATTAACGAGTCGAGTCGTTTCGTATCGTTAACTGTCGGAGTTTTAGTGTCAATAGGGAAATGACTGGTCAATGAATTTGGATCTCGAAAACATTTCTTGACAAAACGGAACGATGCGTTCTGTAATTGACGATAGCCAACCATGAGGAAACGACGTGATGGAGACACAAGCGATCCGGGTGATGTGGTTCGTGCCGCCGCTGCTGGCCATGGTCGCGGGCGGAGATCCGCACGCCGCGGTGACTACGCAGGCGGTGCGCAACCGCTCGTCGGACGAGCAGTTCGACGCACTGGTGGCGGGCGAGGTCGATGCCGTCGTCACCGCGATGGACAATGTCATCGGATGGAACCGGCGTGCCGGGCCGGCCGATTTCCGCGTCGTCGCCCAGATCGAGCGGACCACGCCGCTGACGCTGGTGGCGCGGGCCGGCCGGTCGAGCGTAGGCTCGCTTCGCGGCGCGGACATTCTCATCGACGCACCCGACAACGGCTTTGTCACGGCGTTGCGGGCGATGCTCGACGAGGCGGGGCTCGACGGCGATGCCTATCGCCTCGTGACCGCGGGCGGTGTGCAGGAGCGTCTGGAAGCGCTGCTGGCGCGGCAGGGCGTCGCCACGCTGCTCGGCCCGCCGTTCGATGCGATGGCGATCAAGGCCGGATTCGTCAGGGTGGCGAGCGTCCAGGATATCTGGCCGCATTTTCCGGGGCAGGGAATCGTCATGCGCACCGGCGGCGCGCAAGCGCGCGTGGGTGCGTGGCTGGAGGATCTCGAAAGAGCGCGGCAGACGGTTCGCGATCAGCCGGCGCTGGCCCGGGACGCGGTGGTCGCGGCATCGCTGCCGCTGGCCGCGGCCGACGGAATGATCGCGCTGTCCCCCCGGTCGCTGTTGCCGGCGTCGGACGGGGTCGCGCTTCTCGTTGCGCATCGTCGGGCGCTGGGCCTGGCGGGCGCTGACAGCGACTATTCGGCAATCGTCGACGATTCGCTGGTTCGAAAACATATCGGAGACATGGCATGACGCCGTATTCACTTGGAACATTTTCCGCAGGCGATGGTGCGCGATTCGTTGGCTTCGTCGTGGACGAACGCGTGATGCCGCTTGCCGAGCTCGCGGCTCGACATGGCGACGCGATGCTGGCAGGGTCGCCTACGGTTCTCGGGCTACTCGAAAACTGGGATCTGAGCCGCCCGGCGCTGGAGCGCCTCGCGAACAAAGTCATCGCCCTGGAAGGGGATTGGTACCGTCTGTCCGACCTGCATACCCACCCGGCGATCGACCTGCCCCGACAGGTGTTTTGTACCGGCGCCAACTACCGCAAGCATGTAGTCGACCTGACCGTTGACGCGAAGGTGGGGCCCGACGGCCTGAACGACATGGAACTTCGGGAGTGGGCAGAAAACATGCTCGACGAACGTGTGGCGCATGGAGAGCCTTACGCATTCACCAAACCGGTGTCTGCGATCTCCGGCGCGTTCGATCCGTTGGTGTTGCCCGACACGACGACGCAGCCCGACTGGGAACTCGAGTTGGCGGTCGTGATCGGCCGCGGGGGGTATCGAATCAAACGGGAGGATGCGTTCGAGTACGTGGCGGGTTATACCATCGTCAACGACATCTCCGCCCGCGATCTCATTCCGCGGACGGATTACAAGATGCTGGGTACCGACTGGCTGCGTTCGAAAGGACAGCCGGGATTTCTTCCGCTCGGCCCGTACTTCGTTCCCAGCGCGTTCGTGCCGGATCCGCACCGGCTCAGGATGCGCCTGACCGTGTCCGGTCAGGTCATGCAGGACGAAACGACCGCCGACATGCTGTTCGGTATCGAGCAGCAGATTGAATACATCTCGCGGTACGCGCGGCTCTTGCCGGGCGACATCATCTGTACGGGTTCGCCCGCCGGAAACGGCACGCACTACAACCGCTTCCTGCGCGACGGCGACGTCATGGAGGCGGAGATCGAAGGGCTCGGGCGTCAGCGCCAGATCTGCACGGAGCGGCGCAATGGCTGAGGCGTTCGAAGCGGAAGCCAACGTGCGGCCCGACAACCTCGACCGCGCGTTTATCCAGCAGACCCTTGCGGCCGGCGTCGGCAACGTCGCACTCACGATGAATCCGGCATTGCAGTGGCTCGGCGCGACGTTGCTGGGGGGGAGCAAGGGCGCGCTGTCGATCGGGTTTACCGCGCCCGCCGACTCTGTCCAGGGCAACGGCGTCGTCTCCGGCGGCGCGCTGGCATCGATGCTGGATCTGGCGATGGCGCTTGCCCTGCTCTCGCAACTCCCGCACGGCCGCACGTGCGCAACCGTCAGTCTCACGGTAAACATGCTCGAGCCGGGGTTTGTCGGGAAGTTTGCGGTCGAAGCGCGCGTGACGCGGCTCGGCAACCGCATCGCATTCCTCGAGGCGGACCTGTATGACGGGGCGCGCGTGCGCTGCGTGGCCAATGCGACCGCGTCGTTCGCCGTATTCGACGTGCGCGGTTGAGGGCAAGGAAGGGGGCTGCCACGTTGACCGACTCGCGGTGCGGCGGTGGCAGCCCCGCCGCACGCGCGGCAAGCCTGTCCGGCCATGGCGGACGCGGGCCGGCGACCTGCCGGCCCGACCTAGAAGTTGTGACGAATCCCGATGTCGACGGCGAACTGGTTGCCGCCCGATGCGGAACCGAGCTGGAACAGTTGCGCGAGGCCCCGACCTGACGTGTGCGCGTAGACCGGCGAAATGAACACGTCGGTACTCTTCGAGAGGTAGTAGTCGGCCGAAACGTTGACGTTGTCGTAGTACGTCTGAGCTGCGCGGAAGTTCGCGTGCCAGTAGCCAAAACCGAGCGCAACGTCCGGTCGCACGTAGGAACCCACGTTAGCGTTTACGATCGGCATCGATGCGGATCGGCCATCGTGGCCCTTGAAGTGAACGTCGAATGCGCCGATTGCGAACCTTGCGTGCCCCCACGTATAGCCAGCACCTGCGCCGGCCATGTCTAGGCTCTCCAGCGGAACGACCGTGGCACTGCCGGGCGTCCCGTTCACGCCCCAGAACGTGCCTCCCGGCAGCCCCAGTCCGCTCGTTGGTGACCAAGGCTTCAGCGCGTAATCGGAGAAGCTGGACCATGCGAGCGCCGCATCAAACCCGTTTTTCGACCATGCGAGCAGCGCGCTGAGCGTCCTGCCGGAGAACGCTTGCCCCGTTGCAGCGTGGTCCGGCAGCGCGTACATGAAGCCGACGGTCAACGGCCCCAGTTCGTTTCGGTATTTGATTGCGTTATTTACGCCCGGGAAGTTGAAGCGATCGATGCCGCCCGGATGGGCGGCCATGGTCGTCGAGTAGTAGTTCGCCTCGTAGGGTAGCAACTCCGCCATGTAGTCTTGCTGCCGGCCGATGGTGAAGGTGCCCAGTCGCGCGTCGGCCAGCCCGACGTATGCTTTGCAGAAGATCTGCGTGCAGCCTCCCGCTCCGGACAGGGCGCCGTTGGAAGGCCGGATGGCCATCTGCAGGTTGAACACTGCGGAAAGTCCGCCGCCGAGCTCTTCCTTGCCTTTCAAGCCGACGGTGGAATTCCAATGGTCGTTATCGAGTTCTCCCGCGTAGGCACCACCTCTGACATTGGGCGAATACACCACGCCGGTGGCCAGGGTGCCATACAGGGTGACGCTCGATTGTGCCGAGGCAATACCGTGGGATAGGGCAGTCGCCGTGACGGCGAGCACCAGTAGCGGTGTTCTCATGTCTCCTTCTCCATTTTTGACTTCTTCTTCGTGAAATTTTTGTTATTCGAATCGATGACGCTAGGCGGCGGTCTTCCCCACGTCCGTGCTATTGCCGGTCAGCGCCGGTTCTGGTGTGGCGAGACGATGCGAGCCTCTCGCGAGCGATGCCAGCAGATCGTCGCGGGCATTCTGGTAGCTCTCCTGGCCCAGCCAGCACGTGATAAAACCGATCACGGAGAGCGGAACGATGACGATGGCGAGCGAACTACCGAGCAATGCGTTGTCTTTCAGCACGTATTGCGTCACGAGCGCAATGGACGTAGGCCCCAGCGACAGGCCGATGATTCCCGTCCAGATATAGTTCAGCGCCGCGGCTTGACCTCTGAGCTGATTCGGCACGATGTCCTGAATGACGGCTGCTGCGCCCGAAAAGGAGAGTGCGCTGCCGAAGGTGAGCAGACCGAGGAAAAGAAGGCTCAACGTCGGACCGGAAACGCGCACCATGCCGATGACCGATCCGAACGCGATCGGCCACCAGGCGAGCGGAAGCCTGAAACGGCCGCCGCGAATTCGACTCGACGCCAGTGCGTCGGTCAGATACCCGCCGCAGATACATCCCGCGACGCCACTGGCTATCGTCATTGCGCCCATCGTGAGACCGACGTGAGCGGACTGCATGTGGTGGTGACGGATATAAAAGGACGGCGCCCACGCCACGATGATGTAGCCGATCATCGCAGTCAGCGTATAGACGGCATAGACGGACGTGAACGCGCATTTGCGACGCGACAGATACGACCACAATCCGAGCTTCTCACTGTTTCCATCGGTCGCCTGCTTGACTTCGCGGCGCACCGGTTCCTTCAGTGCGAGAACGACGAACGCCATCAGGATGCCGGGCAAGCCTGAAACGATGAAGGCGAGCCGCCATATCGGCATGCCGGAAAACCCGAGCAGGCAGAAGCCGGAGAAGCGCGTGAGCAGCGAAATGACCGCACCGCCGAACAGCAGCGACGCGCCGACGCCGACGTAGTTGGACATGTTGTAGGTGGCGATGGCTCGTCCGCGCTGCGCCGGCACGAAACAGTCGGCAATCATCGAAAACGCCGCGGGCCCCAAGCAAGCTTCGCCGATGCCGACGCCCATCCGGGAGAGGAAGAGCTGCCAGAAGCCGGTGCTCAGGCCGCAGCAGATCGTCATGACGCTCCACAGCAAGACGCCCGCCGCAATCAGGTTCCTGCGCGTGTGACGGTCGACCAGACGACCGAACGGCAATCCCATCACGGAATAGAACAATGCGAAGGCCACCCCTTGGAGCAGGCTGATCTGCACGTCCGACAGCCCGATGTCGTGCCGGATTGGTCCGACGAAAAGGGAAATGATGTTTCGGTCGAGATATGACACGACGCTCGTGCTGAACAGGATGAACACGAGGAACCACGGGTAGTAGTGGTGGAAAGCGATTACTTTGCGACGCATGAACGCTCCGGAGTTACGGTGAGACTCGGGCTGATCGAGGAGGCAGGCGCGACGGTGTTGACGGATTGCGTAGCTATCGTCCGCCTTCACTTGCTGCGTGGTTCGTGAAACGAGTGCCGTGGTTCCGTTCTTGGCGAGCCGACGGTCGACCTCTGGTTTTCCCGGGTGTTGCATGAGGTCTCATTAATAAACGATACGAATCGTATACTAATGTTCCTGTGCAGCAACGGCGAAGGTTGCCGGGAAATACCCTAGCTTTTATGCCGTTGACAAAACGATACGTTCAGTTTCATTATAATTCATCTCAATTTCATCACATGGAGACGGCATATGAAGCTGGGGCGATTTGTAGTCGACGGTCTGGACGGGCCGGTTCACCGCATCTGTCTGGTGCAGCCGGAGCAGGGGCGGGTCATCGATCTGCGTGCGGCAGAAGCGTTGCGGCTGCAGGCGCAAGGGGCAACCCGCGACGCTGCACTGCGTTACGCATCCGTCGTGTTCCCGGAAAGCATGTCGGCCGCCATCGCGCTCGGGCAACGCTTTCTCGACACCGCGACCGAAGCAGCCGCGAAACACGGCGATGACGCGTCGCTTGCGCTCGACGGGCTGCAGTGGGGCGCGGCGTGTGACCCGTCCGTGGTGCGCGATGGGCTCACTTTCACGAAGCATATCCGCCAGTTCCATGAGCGGATGAACATCAGCCCGACGCCGGCCCTGCTCGAAGTGCCCGGTTACTTCAAGGGCTCGCCGTGGACGGTGATCGGGCACGAAGCCGAGGTGCCCTGGCCTGCACGCTCCGAGCGTCTGGACTATGAGCTGGAGCTCGGCTGGGTTGTCGGTCGTCAGGCGCACAACATCACGCCTGACGTGGCGCGTTCGTATCTCTTCGGCGTGACGATTTTCAACGACTTCAGCGCGCGCGATCTGCAGGGCAACGAGTTCGCGATCGGCATGGGGCCGACGAAGAGCAAGGACTTTGCGTACGGTATCGGCCCGTGGATCACGACGATCGACGAGTTCGAGCGACTCGACAATATCCGGATGTCGGTGCGCGTGAATGGCGAGACGTGGGGCGAGGGTGACACGTCGGAAATGCTCTGGACGCCGGAAGAGCTCATTGCGTACGTATCGCTCGGCGACTACGCCCAACCGGGCGACGTGATCGGTTCGGGCACGATGGGCAACGGTTCGGCGCTCGAGCTCGGACGCAGCGTGAAACCCGGCGACGTGATCGAGCTCGACGTGAAGGGCGTGGGTGTGCTGCGCAATCGCATCGCGCAGCAACCGCAGGAAACATGGTGGCCGCAGCGGCGCACGCCTTTCATGTAAAAGGGGCTTCGCGCGCGCAGGCTTCGTCACGGCACAAGCCTAGAATCGTCGGGGGACACGCCGGATCAGTCCGGGGTGTCCATCGGTTTCACTGGTGGCCAAAAAACCAATTCGCCATCGGAGTGGAGAAAGGAGACAGACAATGAAGGTCAAACGCGTGCTGATCGTGGGCACCGGGATTGGCGGCGCCACTGCCGCCGTCACGCTGGCCAGGCAAGGATTCGATGTCCACTGCATCGATATCAAGCCGGAAAGACCGACGGCAGGAGCGGGCATTTGTCTGCTCCACAACACGATGCGTGCGCTCGAAACGCTTGGCCTTGCGGATGCATGTCGCGAAAGCGGAATGGCGTTCGACGTTTTTCGAGAGTTCGATGCGTCAGGTCAGCTGCAGCACGTCCATCCCGCGCCGCCGAGCTGCGGTATCCGTCGGCCGGAACTTGCACGGATCCTCGAGACGGCGGCGGAGGACAGCGGTGCGGTGCTGGAAAAGGGTGTGACGGTCCAGGATCTGACGGACCGCGGGGATCGCGTCGACGTGCAGTTTTCGGATGGCCGACTGGCATCGTACGACCTGGTGGTCGCGGCAGATGGTGTGTATTCGGGGTTGCGCAAGCGCGTCTTCGGCGCTGACTACGAGCCGCAGTTCGCCGGCCAGAGCGTCTGGCGGTTCAACGCTCCGCGCCCCGAACAAGCCGACGGCTTCTGTCTGTACCGCACGCCGACCGGAAAGGTCCTGGGAATTTTCCCGACCTCGCGAGAGAACTGCTACATGTTTTATCTCGAAAGCAGCCGCGAACCGCTACGCATCGCGGCGGAACAGTCGCATGCGCTCATCCGCGAGCGGCTGGCCGAGTTCGACGCGCCGGCCATTCGCGACGCGCTCGACTTGATCACTGAATCGTCCCAAGTGATTTTCCGTCCGCTCGACATCACGTTGGTGCCCACGCCGTGGCATCGCGGGCGCGTGGTGCTGCTGGGCGATGCCGCACATGCGCCCACACCGCAGATGACCTCCGGCGCGGGCATGGCGGTCGAGGATGCCGTGGTGCTGGCGGAGTGCCTCGACGGCAGCGCGTCGGCCGAGGAAGCGCTTGCCGGCTACGACCAGCGCCGCTGCGAGCGCGTGAAGAGAATCTACGACGCTTCACTACAGCTCTGCCTGAACGAACAGGAGGATTCGATCGGCAACAAGGATCGGTCGGCCGCCCTGCTGCTGGAGACGTACCGATATCTCGGCCAACCCATCTAGGCGCCATACGACAAAACCTTCCGGACCATGCGGTCGTCAGGGGCCGGCGCTCGCCGCCCGAACGTATTTGCGATGCGACGGTAACCAACGCGTCTCACGTGTTGAGACGGCTTCATCCAACTGGACGATGACAATGAAAATCCTCGGACCTGACACACTCGTCTTCGGTGTCGAAGACGTTGAAAGCTGCACACAGTTTCTTCTCGACTACGGTCTCACGCGACAGGGCGAAGACAGATTCGAAGCCCTGGACGGAACCGGGATCGTCATTCGCCCCAAAGACGATCCGTCGCTGCCGGCGTGGCCGTTTGCGACGGCCAATCAGTTGCGCAAGACCATCTATGGGGTGGCCGACGAGGCGACGCTCAATGAGATCGCCAGCGAACTCGAAAAGGACCGCGAGGTGATGTTGCTGCCCGACGGTTCGATCGAAGCGGTGGACGATGCGGGGTTCATGCTCGGGTTTCAGGTCACCGTGCGCCGCGAATTGCGGCTTCCGGCCGAGTGGGTGAACGCGCCGGGCGATGGCCGTCGCGGGGTCAACGTGACGGGTGCGTTGACCGGTGAGAACGAGCAGCCGCCGCGCCCGAGGACGCTGTCGCACGTCGTGTATTTCGTGCCGGACACGGACAAGGCAGAAGCGTTCTACGTCAACCGGCTTAAATTCCGGCTCAGCGACAAGTTCATCGGCATGGGGCCGTTCCTGCGCCCTGCCGGCACGCTCGATCACCATACGCTTTTCCTGATCCAGACGCCGCCGGTCATGCAGGGTTGCGAGCACTTCACGTTTCACCTCGGCGGCCCGACAGAGGTGATGCGTGCCGGCAGCGCTTTCGCGGCCAAAGGCTATGAATCGTATTGGGGCCCAGGCCGTCATCAATTCGGCTCGAACTGGTTCTGGTATTTCAACTCGCCGTTTGGCTGCCACATCGAGTACGACGCGGACATGGACCTGCACGACGATACGTGGGTGCCGCGTATCGCACCTGCGCATGCGGACCGCGCTCAGGAGTTCCTGCTCCAGTGGCGTGAAAAGTGGGCGCCGGGTGGCCCGCCGCCGTCGTCCGAACCGCGACAGGTATGACAGCCGATGCAGGCCGCCGGCTCGTTGCGCTGGATGCGTCTTTGTGAATTGAGCGCGCTCCCGGTTTCTGGGGCGCGCGGGTTTGATCTGCAGGGGCGCGGCGTCGACGACCTCTTCGTCATTCGCCGGGACTGGCTGATTCGCGGTTACCGGAATTCGTGCCCGCACTGGCCGGGCTCGACGCTTCCGTGGCGCAAGGATGCCTATCTCGATCGTTCGATGGAGCACATCGTCTGCCATGGACATGGCGCGAAATTCACGCTGGACGACGGTCTCTGCATACTGGGCCCATGTCTCGGGCAAAAACTCGAACCGGTTCCTCTGCGAATCGAGAATGGGAGGTTTCTCAGCATGCTTTGGGGGGCAGGCGAGTTCGAGATCGATCCGTAGCTACGCTGACGGGTTTCCGAATTGGCAGTTACCTGCCCGTTACAGGCATTGAAGATTCCAAAGTTTACTTTGCGGATCCGTTCAGGAGCAGCAGACCAGACTGACAGTTGTTTACGTCTGGTCGATTTTCGTGATTTTTTTGCCTTTGCGTGAGACGGAGCGATGGTTGACATTCTTTGGCCGACGCTGAGGATCGCCAAGGCGCTCGACTAGTCGTGTCTCGCATTCGGAAAGCGCGTACCCGCGCCGCTGCGAGATCATGAACGTAAGCGGCCGCATGTGCCATGCGCGCCGTTGGAGCTCGACAAGTGTTCCCTTCGCGAGGTCTTGCTCGACCATATGGCGTGGCATGTGCCCCCAGCACAAGCTGCCTCTGAGCAGGTCGTGCTTCGCGCCGAGATCATTCACCCACCACTGGCGTTCACTGGCGACCCCTTGCTGGGTCTTTTCCGCATCGGGCTGATTGTCGGTGACGACGAGCTGGATGTGCCGGCCGAATTCCTCGCGTGGGATCGGCCCCGCCATGGCGGCCAGCGGATGCGATGGCCCGCATACGGTCACCATTTGCGCATCACATAAATGATGCCGTTCGATGGTGCCCGGGTTCAGCTCGGGCACGTCCGTGATCGTCACCGCCAATGCACACGTGCCCTGGAGGACCAACCGTTCGCCGCCCTGCATGGTGGTCATGCGCAGATTGATGGCAACCGTCGGAAACTCCGTCTGCAGCGTGCGCAGGCATTCAATCAGGTGCGCACGCGAAAAATAGGTGTCCACGGCGATCGAGACCTGCGGGACGCCGGTTTCGGCAATCGCAACCGCACGCATCTTCATTTCCTCGGTGCGTGAGATCACCCCGCGCGCGTCCGGCAGGAGGCTGCGACCCGCGGCCGTGAGCGTCGCCTTGCGCGTGTTGCGCTCGAACAGCACTACGTCGAATGCGCTCTCGAGCGCGCTGATCGCGTGGCTGATCGCCGACTGTGCACGCCTCAACTGACGTGCGGCGCCGGAAAAGCTCCCCTGGTCGCACACCGCGACGAACGCGCGAAGCTGGTTGATGGTGACGTTGTCCAGCATATATCTAGAAAGTAGATGCTATCTATAGATATTCAGTCAATTGGCTTCATGAATCAAGCGCGCCAGAATCAACTTTGTCGCTTTTGTTTCGAAGGGTGCATGACATGAACAGACTGAATGGAAAGACCGCCGTGATCACCGGTGGCGCAACCGGCATCGGTCGCGCCGCAGCAAAGCGCTTCATCGAGGAAGGCGCTTTCGTGTTCCTCTTCGGCCGCCGGCAGGAGGCGCTCGACGCCGCGGTGGCCGAGCTTGGGCCCCATGCCCGCGCGGTGAAGGGCTCGGTGTCCGATCCGGCCGACCTCGACCGGCTCTACGCGGCGGTGAAGGCGGAGCGCGGAACCCTCGACATCGTCTTCGCCAACGCCGGCGCGGGAAGCCCGCTTCCGCTCGGCCAGATCACCGTCGAGCACATCGACGCCACCTTCGACACCAATGTGAAAGGGACCATCTTGACGGTCCAGAAGGCGTTGCCGCTGATGGGCCCGGGCGGGTCGATCATCCTGACCGGGTCGAGCGCCGGCACCACGGGCGCCGCCGGATTCACGGCCTACAGCGCGAGCAAGGCCGCGGTGCGCAACCTCGCCCGGACCTGGGCGGAGGACCTGAAGGGCACCGGCATCCGGGTCAACGTGCTGTCGCCCGGGGCGACGGCGACCGAACTGGCCAAGGAGGCGCTGGGCGAAGAGGGTCAGAGGGCCTACGGTGCGATGACGCCGCTCCAGCGTATGGCCGATCCGGCGGAGATCGGCGCGGTGGCGGCCTTTCTCGCGTCGCCGGACAGCAGCTTCATGACCGCCAGCGAGGTCGCCGTCGACGGCGGCCTGGCGCAACTCTGACACGCTACGCCCGGCCGGTTACTCCATTCGATATTCGGAGTCCGCGGGGCTTGATAAACGGAAGGGGAAGATATGAGCTACGCAATCGTTGGCTTCGGCAAGATCGGCCAAGCGCTTGCCCGGGCGTTCGCCCGAAGCGGCGTCGAAGTATTCGTTGCAACCACGCGCGACCCGGAAAGCTTCGCATCCGTCGCGGCCGCGATTGGACCCACGATTGTTCCCAAAAAGCTGGCGGAAGCTGTCAAGGCTGACGTCGTTTTTCTGGCTGTCCGTTTCGAGTCACACCAGGATGTCGCGAAGACGCTGTCCACCTGGAAGGGGAAGACTATTGTCGACGTGACCAATGCCTACGGCGTGCCGCCCGAGCAACTGGAAGGGCAACCTTCTTCCAGGGCCGTCGCGCGGGCGTTCACTGACGGCAGGTTGGTCAAGGGCTTCAATCATTTGCCGGCGGCCGTCCTTGACCAGGATCCGGCGGTAAATGGTGGCAGGAGAGTCGTGTTCCTGGCGAGCGATGACGAAGGCGCCGCAGCGGAGATTGGCACGCTTGCAGAAAATCTCGGTTTCTCGCCGATCAAGCTTGGTGGGCTTTCGGAAGGTGGACTGCTTCTGCAAGCGCGCGGAAATAGATGGGGTCAACTGATTTTTGAGGAATTGGTCAAATTTGGCTGACGAGTCGCGAGCGCAAACTCCGATGCGATCTTGCCTCCTGGACAACGGCAGCAACAGTTTGATTGAAGCGGGGCGGCGCCAGCGATAATGCGGTCGCTCCGATCTCTTGGGCCTCGTGCGCCGTCCACCGATCGTTGGGTGTCAGAAGCCGAACAGGCGCTGTGGATTGTCGACAAGAATTAACCGGCGCGTGGATGCGTCCGATATCCAATCGGCAAGCCTATTGAATCCGCGACCATCGTCGATGTCTTGCGGCGGCGCTACGTCGGTCGGCTTTCGGCCGGGGACGGGCGCACTGTTAGGATGCGGCCAGTCGCTGCCCCACAGAATCCGCGCTGGATTGGCTTCGACGAGCGCGCGGGCGAAGGGTGCAATGTCGGCGAAGTCGGGCTTGTCATTCGACGAGTAGTAGGGCCCGGAAATCTTGACGTATACCCGGCCGGACCGCAGCAGGTCCAGAACCATTGGGAATCCCGGTTGATCCGTGCCCGCCGACGCGTCCAGCCCTGCAAAGTGATCGAGGACAAGCGGAACGGGAAGGTCCGACAGCTGTGCCTTCAGCGCGTTGAGTACCGGCAGGCGTGCATAGGTCTGCAGGTGCCAGCCGAGACCGTCGATCTGGCGCGTCGTTGTCGCGAATCGCCGAATCGCCTCATGCGGATCGACGTCGGCCGTCAAGCCGAGGAACACGCGCACCGCACGGATCCCGCTGGCGTCGAGCCGCTCGATTTCCTCACGCGAGGTGCTGTCGTCGATGAGCGCGACACCGCGGGCGCGGTCGATGCCCAACTGCTTGATTGCGTCGACGGTTACCCGGTTGTCGGTGCCGTACGGTGACGGCGTGACGATCACCGTGCGCTCGATGCCCAGCGCCGTGTGCAGGTTGCGCAGGTCCGTCGCGGTGGCCGGTGGTGCAGTGTACGAGCGACGAGTGACGTACGGAAACCGTGCCGGGTCGAATACGTGACAATGCGCATCGCAAGCGTGCACAGGAACGGGAAAGTTGACAGGAACCCTGACGGTGGGCGCGCTGACCGGCGCGGCTCGACCAATGCTGCCGGTTGCCGCCAGCGCCAGAGAACATGCGCCCAACTTGAGCAGGTCGCGGCGATGTAGGATTGCGTTCGTGATGGGACGGTTCAAGGCTTTTGACTCTCGATGAATAGGTGTGAAAACGCACACGCGGCGGAACAACACGCGCTTGAGGCGGCCCCACGCGGCTGGGAACCCGATGCGCTTACGGGTGCGCTCTCGGAGGGGCGATCGGTTCTCGGCAAGGCGATGCTCAGGCGGCCTTGAACTCCTCGCTGCCGGCCGTCCATGCGAGCGCCTGCTCGCTTAGGCTGAAGCCGAGGCCAGGGCGGTTCGGAACGAACATCCGTCCGCCGCGCAGCACAAGCCGTTCGTTGAACATCGGCTCAAGCCATTCGAAGTGCTCGAGCCACGGTTCGGATTCGAATGCAGCAGCCAGATGCAGGTGGATTTCCATCGCGAAATGAGGTGCGAGTTTCAGGCCCTTCAGATTGGCGAACTGCATGATCCGCAGGAATGGTGTAATGCCGCCGACCCGCGGCGCGTCAGGCTGGATGAAGTCCGCGCCGCCCGCGTCGATCAGTTGCGCATGCTCGCCGAAGCTCGTCAACATTTCGCCCGTGGCGATCGCTGTGTCGAGGGATGCCGCGAGCGCGGCGTGACCGGCGAAGTCGTATGCGTCGAGCGGTTCCTCGATCCAGGTCAGGTCGAACTCCTCGAACGCGCGGCATGCCCGCTGTGCCTTCAGGCGGTCCCATTGCTGGTTGGCATCGACCATCAGCGGAAAATCGGGCCCGAGGAGGTCGCGCACGGCTGATACGCGCCGGAAGTCTTCGCGCGTATCGGGCTGCCCGACCTTGATCTTGATACCGCCGATGCCGTTTTCACGGGAGCGCCCGACGTTTTCCAGCACGCGCTCGAGCGGCATCGATAGATAGCCGCCTGACGTGTTGTAGCACTGGACGGAGTCACGGTGCGCGCCCAGCAGCTTGGCGAGCGGCAAATTCGCGCGCTTGGCCTTCAGATCCCAGAGCGCGATATCGAACGGCGCGATGGCCTGCGTCGTCAGACCGCTTCGCCCCATCGATGCGCCGGCCCACTGCAGCTTGTTGAAAATTTTCGCGATGTCGTTCGGATCCTCGCCGATCAGAGCAGGCGCAAGCTCCTTCGCATGGGCGAACATGCCCTGGCCGCCGGCTCGCTTCGAGTAGCCGAAACCGATGCCGGTATGTCCTTGCTCGCTGCGAATCTCGGCGAAGACGAACGCGATTTCGGTCAGCGGCTTCTGCCTGCCGGTCAGCACCTTCGCATCGCTGATCGGGGCCGCGAGCGGGAGGAAGACGAGCGATACCTTGACCCACGAGATGCGATCGGTGGTAGCTTCGCCCGGCTGCAGTGCCGCAAGCGCATCGGAGTAGATTGCTTGTGTTTCTTTGGACATCCGGTTTCTCCTGACGGGAACTTATCGGCTCAGCTCGTCGAGGCTGAGCCGATGAATCTTGGGGACGATGGCGAGATACGAAAAAGCCGCGATGAGGCCGTGCGCGCCGACATACAGCAGCGCGGAATTGAACGAGCCGCTCGCGTGCAGCAGGTAGCCGATGATGACCGGCGTCACGATGCCGGCGATGTTGCCGATTGCGTTGAACACGCCGCCCGTCACGCCGACCATTTCGCGCGGCGCCGTATCGGCCACCACGCTGAATCCCAGGTTGCCGAAACCTTTGCCGAAAAATGCCATGCTCATGACGGCCACGACGATCCACGGCGTGTCGATGTAGTTGCACAGGATCATCGACGAACTGAGCAGCACGCCGGTGACGATCGGCGCCTTGCGTGCGAAAGTGAGCGAACCGCTGCGCTTGAGCAGAGCGTCGGATGCGAAGCCGGACGCGATAGCGCCGATCAGGCCGCAGAGTGCCGGAATCGACGACACGAAGCCGGCCTGCAGGATGTCGAAGCCGCGCTGCTTGACCAGATAGATCGGGAACCACGTCACGTAGAACCAGGTAATCGCCGACACGCAGTACTGGCCGAGAAACATGCCGAGGAGCATCCGGCTGCGGAACAGGAGCCCGATCTCCGCGAGTTGCGAGCGTCGTGTTTCCTGCGCGGCGGCGCGGTTGCGGCTGCGCAAGTCGACCAGGCCGCCGCCGTCGCGAATGTACGAAAGCTCGCTTTCCGTCAGGCGAGGATGGTCGGTCGGCAGGTAGTAGTAGCGCGCCCATAGCGCCGCGATGACGAACCCCACGCAACCCATCGCGATGAACACGTATTGCCAGCCGAACGCGTAACAGACCCAGCCCATGAACGGCGTGAACACCGCGAGCGAGAAATACTGCGCGCTATTGAAGATCGCGCCGGCAATACCGCGTTCCGACGACGGGAACCACGATGCAATCACACGTGTCGAGGCCGGGCCGACAGGTGATTCAGCCACACCGAGCAAAAATCGCAACCCCAGCAGCAACGGGAAGATCACGCCGACGAATTCGACGAGTCCCATGCAGACGGTGAACGCGGACCAGATGGCGACCGCCCAGAGCATGGATTTCTTCGAGCCGATCGTGTCCGACAGCCATCCGGACGGAATCATAAACAGCACATAGGCCCAGCTGAATGCCGAGAACAGGTAGCCGATCTCGATGGTCGTGATGCCGAGCTCGCGCCCCATATCCGTTCCCGCGACCGAGAGAGCCGCCCGATCGCCGCTGCTCAACGCGAGCACGATCGTGATCAGCGCAAGCATGCCGAAGCGCCACCGGCCGCGCCTCACGTCAACGTCGGCCGGCGCGCCGGCGGAGGCCACACCTGCGGTGTCGGCCGCGTGCGGCCAGGTTCTTTCGTTACCGCTCATAGAACGTCTCCATGATTATTTTCGAATACCACGCCGGGGAGGCGGACGGAGGTGCCATTGCCATCTCGATGCAAAAAATATGATGACAACGCTTACATATGACAGCGTTTACACAGCGTAGAAATGCGGTAATCTCAAGTCAACGACAGATATGTGCGCTGCGGCCCGATCGGGGCGGCAAGACCCACATGATGGAAATCCGGCGCAGTGCCGGGCTTACGCGGCGACAAAACCTCATGGCTGACACCCTCGACAATCCCGCTGCACTTGCGAAGCCGGGCACGCGCCCCGCGACCTTGCGCGACGTTGCAGAACTCGCCCGCGTATCGTTCGTGACGGTGTCCCGCGTACTCAACCATCCTGAAAAGGTGTCCGAGCGCACCGCGAAGCGCGTGCGCGCGGCCATCAAGAAGACCGGCTACGTGCCGAACCTGCTGGCGGGCGGCCTGGTCATGCAGCGCAGCCGGCTCGTGATCGCGGTCATCCCGACGTTTGCGCACCGTCCCTTCATCAACACGCTGACCGAGCTGGGGCTCGCGCTCGAAAAGGAGGGCTATCAGTTGCTGGTATGTCAGTCTGGGTACTCCGGTGAAAACGAGTCCGCTTTGCTGGAGTCCATGCTGATGCGCCGTCCGGACGCGATCGTGCTGACAACGCCGCTGCAGCACAAGCCGTTGAAGACGATGCTGCGGCAACGCGGGATACCCGTGGTCGAAACGTGGCAGTTGCACGAGCGTCCGGTCGATTCGCAGGTGGGGTTCGATCATGTCGCGGCGGGGCACGCGATGGGGGATTACATCGCACGGAAAGGCTACCGGGCCGTCGGGCTGATTTGGAGTGAGGACGCCCGAGCGCAACTGCGCCGCAAGGGGTGCACGGCGGCACTGGCGAGCGCGGGCGTCAAGGTCGTCGGAACCGAGATCGCACCGGCTCCGGTGACTGTGCGAAACGGGCGCCAGGCCTGCGCGCGATTGCTCGACGCGCGTAGGAAGCCGGACGCCGTGATCTGCAGTATCGATCCGCTCGCACACGGCGCGCTAATCGAAGCGCAGCACCGGGGAATTTCGGTGCCGCAAGGATTGGGCGTCATGGGCTTCGGCGATCTGGAACTGTCGGCGGATCTCGAGCCGCCGCTCACGACGGTGCGGGTCGACGCCCGGAAGATCGGCGCTTGTGCCGCCACCATCCTGTTGCGCCGTTTCGGTAGCGACCAGGCGGATGCCGACGCCGAAAGGTCCGTCGACGTCGGCTTCGAGATCGTGCCGCGCGGGACCGCGTAACCGCCGGCGGGCGGTCAGCCGGCATCGAGAGGTTCCATATGCTGGAACTGATGTCAGGTAGAACGGATGTCCTCCGTTGTCGCCGCGGCGTCGGAAGCAGAGAATCGTTCATCAGGAAATCTGGACAATGCCCGATGAACGCTTCACTACCTCCTTCTACCTTCAACGGATACGTGCGCGATGACGGACGGATTGGCACGCGCAACTACATCGGCGTGCTGGTCGTCGGCAACTGCGCGGCAACGGCGGCACGCCAGGTCGCCGCATGGTTCACGCCGAAACGGCTGGCCGCGTATCCGAACATCGATGGTGTCGTGCCGTTTGTCCACGAACTCGGTTGCGGGATGGAAAAGAGCGGCGAGCCGATGGACCTGCTGCGGCGTACGCTGGGCGGCTCGGTCTGCAACCCGAACTTGGCTGGCGCAGTCGTGATGGCGCTTGGGTGCGAGCGCAACAATATCTACGGATTTCTCGAGCAGGAGGGGCTCGAACCCGGTCCGATGCTGAAGACGGTCGTGCTGCAGGAAGTCGGCGGCACGCGAGCTGCGATCGACAGCGGTATCGCCGCAGTCGAAAGCATGTTCGTTGCGACCAACCGGTTCACGCGAACCCCGGCATCGGTCGAACATCTTGCGATCGGCCTGCTCGCGCAGCCGGATCCGGATGCGCACGAGATACATGCGGCGCTGGGCCATGCGGTCGATCGACTGGTCGCCGAAGGCGGCACGGCGATCGTGACGGATACGGCACGGAGCGCGCCCGGACTGATCGCGCGCAGCGTGTCGGGCGACGTGCGAGACGCGCTCGAGCAGCGGATCGACTGGTGGGCGCAATACACCGCGCGTCGCGACACGCCGATGTCGCGTCTCGAATCGGGACGCGAAGCGCCGTCGTCACTGGCGCATAGCGGTTCCACGCCGTTGCGTGCGGTGTATTCCTATGGGCAACCGGTCTCTGCGAGAGGCCTCGTGCTGATGGATTGTCCGGGCCATGAAGCGGTGGCGTCCTCGGGGCTGGTTGCATCGGGCGCAACGCTTGTCGCGACGGCATCGCGAGACATGACGACTTTCGGCGCGGCTGGCGTGCCGACCGTCAAGGTGGCGGTCAGTGCCGCGCAATTCGCACGCTACGCCGACGATCTCGATATCGACGGCAGCGTCGTGGCGACGAGGGCGGCAAGCGTCGCGGCATTGGGCGACGCGATTTTCGAGCGCTGGCTGTCGTGCGCATCCGGCGCGCAGACGCGCAGTGAAGAACTGGGGATCGGAGCGTGCGAGTTCGTCCCGTGGTCAATCGGTGTGCTTGCATAACAGGAAATCCACGAACATGACAGCAACGACAGTCGGACCCAAGGCGCTCAACATCACATCGACGGTCGTACCGTCGCATCAGGTATTGAGCAACCCGTTCATTCGCCTCGACCCGAACGATAACGTGGCGGTCGCGCGTATCGATGTGCCGCCCGGTACGGCGGTGGTGAGCGAAGGCATCGTCACGTTGCAGCAGGTGCCGGCTGGACACAAGGTGGCGACGCGCGGCATCCGGCGCGGGGAAGCCATCCTGAAGTACAACACGACGATCGGCTTCGCGAGTGACGATGTTCTTGCGGGAACCTGGATGCACAGCCACAACATAAGTTTCGGCGAGCTGGTCAAGGATTACCGGCATGGCGAGGATTACGTCGCGGTCGACGTATTGCCGGAAGCCGAGCGCGTCCGGTTCATGGGGTATGTCCGCCCGGATGGGCGCGTTGCCACCCGGAACTATGTCGGTGTGTTCGCGTTGAGCCATCGGGGTGCTTCCATCGCGCGGAAAATCGCGTCGTTCTTCGATGCCGACGAACTGACCGCGTTTCCTCGCGTCGACGGTGTTGCGCCGTTCACGCATGAGCACGGTGCGGGGATGGAGCTCAGCGGCGAGCCGATGCAGTTGCTGCGTAGAACGATCGGTGGCTATGTCGCTCATCCCAACACCGCGGCCGCGCTGATCATTACCGCGGACGGTGAGGACAACGGGGTCGACGCGCTGTTCGCGGATCAGCGGCTCGCGGCGGGCGATCGGTTGCAGATTCTCGATATCGGCGAGGCGGGCGGCACGCGCGCGGCCGTTTCGCGCGGTATCGAGATCGTGCGTGCGATGTTGCCGGCCGTCGACCAGGTCGAACGCGAGCCGGTGTCGGTCGAGCACATCAAGGTGGGATTGCAGTGCGGCGGGTCGGACGGATTTTCCGGTTTGTCCGCGAATCCGGCACTCGGCGTCGCGATGGAAATCCTGATTCGCAACGGAGGCACGGCGATCCTCTCCGAAACGTCGGAAATCTACGGTGTCGAGCACACGCTCACCGCGCGCGCCCGTACGCCGGAGGTGGGCAAGCGTCTCGTCGCGCGGATCGATTGGTGGCTCAACTACAACGAGGGGCGGGACACGCAGATCAACGGGCAGGTCAGTCCGGGGAACAACGCGGGCGGTCTCGCGAACGTGCTCGAGAAATCGCTGGGCGGCGCGAAGAAGGGCGGGAATGCGCCGCTGATGGAAGTGTACGAATACGGCGAGTGCGTGACGCAGCACGGGCTCGTCTTCATGGACACGCCGGGCTACGATCCGGTTTCCGCGACGGGCCAGATCGCGGGCGGCGCGAACATGATCTGCTTCACGACCGGGCGGGGCTCGTGCTTCGGGTCGGTTCCCGCGCCGACGATAAAGCTCGCCAGCAACACGCCGATGTTCGTCCGCATGGAGGCGGACATGGACATCAACTGCGGACCGGTGATCGACGGCGAAGCGAGCGTGGCTGAAATGGGGGGGGCAATTTTCGAGCAGCTCGTCCGGCATGCATCGGGCGAGCCGACGAAAAGCGAAGCGCTCGGCGTCGGCGCGAACGAATTCGTCCCCTGGCCGCTCGGCATCACTGTCTAAGTTGCGACGGGTCCATCGCGTCGCGCGCGCACGGGCTGGGAAGACGCCCATGCCCGCGCGCGGTCCTGCGTCGGCACGAGCGAGCGAGGCGATGCGCGGCAGTGTGGTGCCACGGCCGCCGGGGATCGCCGCGGCGGTATTTCACTTTTCCGCAGTCGAGTCATGCGCTCGCAACCGAACCCGCAGGAGCATTCCGGACCAGGGCGCGCTGTTGAGCAATTCGAGCGATTGCAGGTGGCGGTCGCTCGTGATGTAGAGGAACGGTCCGTCCAGCAGCGACGCAATTGCGATCCCTGTAGGCGCGGCGACCGGAAGGCTCTTGAGTGTGTCGACGTTGCCGTCTTCCGTGAACCGCACCAGACTCCATCCGTCTTTCAGGCTGGTCCAGATGCCACCTTCGGCGTCGAGCGCCAGACCGCTCAGGCGGCCCGATCCTTTGGGCATCGAAGCAACGCGTCGAACGATGGCCTTGCCGCCCGATTCCGCAGATTTCAGCAGGTACAGCGTGCCCGATTCCGGCGCGATCGCATAGGCGTCCATGCCGTCTCGGGTCATCGCCATCGCCTCGATCGCCTCACCGACGCGCCATTGCGTCATGAATCGGCCGTCTTCGCGAATGGGGCCCACGCGACATCCGGCCTCGGCGTCGCTGCGTTGACATGCCCAGGCCCGTTGCGCATCGTCGACGCAGAGGATGCCGATGGACGGGTCGCTCCATGCCGACGCGCCTGCGATCGGCTCGATGTCGCCCTGCAGCCCTACCCAGATCCGCTCGCTGCCCAGATCAACGAACAGCCGGTCGCCGAACAGCAGCATCCCGACGATCGGACTGTCGAGCCGCGCAACGATTCGGTCGTCGCGCCCGTCGAAACACCGGATCGCGGGTGCCATCGTGTCGGCCCAGTAGAGGCGGTCGTGGGCGGCAGACCAGCACGGGAATGCGCCATGGAATGCCCAGGTCTCGCAGACCGGCTCGATGTCGTTGCTGTCGATGCGTGTACGATTTCCTGCGAGCTGGGAACCCACGCGTCGGCCGGCGTCCGCCAGCTCGGGCCCGAGCAGCTCCAGTCGCGCCAGACTCAGCCGAAAGGCCGGACCGGCAACGCTCAGCGCGCCACGTACCTTGCCGGCCGGATCGATGATGGGGGCCGCGACGCATCGGACACCTTCGACGATTTCTTCGTCATCGATCGCGTAGCCTCGCGCGGCCGTGATGCCGAGCTCGATCTGCAGGCGGCGCCGGTCGGTGATGGTGTAACGGGTCAGTGCCGGGTAGTCGATGGTCCGCAGCAAGGCATCTCGCTCATGGATCGGCAGGCGGGACAGGATGGCCTTGCCCTGGCCCGTGCAGTGCAGCGGCTTGCTTTGGCCAAGCGCTGCGGCCGAGCGCCTGGAATGCGCGCCGTCGCATCGCTCGAGCGACAGGACCGACGCACCGTCGAGCACCGCGAGATAGGCCGTTTCGCCGGTCAGGTCGCGCAACGCGCGCAATTCGGAACTGGCCGCCGCGACGAGATCGGGTTGAAGATAAGCATTCCGGACCAGTTCAAGGTACCGGAACCCGAGCCTGTACACGCGCTTGACGGGATCGCGCCGCACGAGGCCGCGCTCGACGAGGGTCGCGAGAATCCGGTAGAGCGTCGTCTTCGGCAGTCCGGCGACTTCCAGCAGGTCTGCGTTGCTCAAGCCGTCCGGCGCGCCGCCGATCAGTTCGAGGACGCCGAGCGCCTTGTCCAACGATGCCGTTCCTTCGCCCAATCCCATATTCCCATCCCTTGGAACCCAACCGGTGAAACGAGGATACCACCGGTGTTCGTGCAGCGCGGTTTCCAACTAGCATTACTTCATCGCATCAGAACGTGTGTGGGCTTCAAAAAACCATATGCTGGAACTCTGATGGGTTTCTTTCTTTTGGGAAGTCGTCATGAAGATACACAACTATTCCGACTCGCTGCAATCGTCGATCGAACGCGACGTGACCGTGAGCGACGAGACGCTGGACAAGCTCGCCCGACTCAGCAGCGGATCGTTGACCACCCAGCTCTTCAAGCATGGCTATCGCCAGCCTGCGCTGGTTGGGCTGCGCGCACTGAACAGGAACGTCAAGCCGTTCGCAGGGCGTGCCTACACCATGCGCTTCATCCCGGCACGTGAAGACATCGATACGTACGGCACCATGACGACGAAGCCGAACATCGACAACCTCCAGTGGCAGGGGATCGAACAGGTCCAGCCGGGGGACGTGCTCGTGATCGACAGCCGTAACGATCCGCGTGCCGCGTCGGCCGGAAACATTCTCGTGACCCGCCTGCTTGCGCGTGGCGCGCGCGCGATCATTACCGACGGCGCGCTGCGCGACGGCTCGGAAATCGCGAACCTGCCGTTGCCAGCTTACTGCCGCGAGGTGACGGCCACGACCCGCATTTCGTATCACCACGTCGCCGATCTGCAGGTGCCGATCGGCTGTGCGGGCGTCGCGGTCTATCCCGGTGACGTCATCGTGGGCGACGCCGACGGCGTGACGGTCATTCCGCCGCATCTCGCGGAAGAGCTGGCCCAGTTCTGCGCACGGCAGGACGACATCGAGCATTACCTGGCGATGCGCATCGCGGGCGGAGAGCCGCTGTGGGGCGTGTATCCGCCGAGCCAGCAAGCGTACGAAGGCTATGAGAAGTGGGTGGCCGACGGCCGCCCGGCGATTCCGTCGATCATCGAGCAGCGGGGGGCATGACAGATGGCAGCCGTGGACCAAGCGAAGTACGCAGCACTGATTCGTCGATATTTCGACGCCTGCAACGTGGCGGATTACGACGAGCTCGTGTCCTGCTTCACGCCCGACGCCGTGCATTACTTCCCGAGTGGCCTGCCGGATGTTCCGTGGCGAACGGCCGACACGATCGCGAGAAAGTGGATCTGGTGTGTCGAGAACCTGGGTTCGCAATGGACGATCGAAAAGATTCTCGTCAGCCACGACAGCCATGAGGCCGTCATTGAGTGGACGCACTGGAAGAACAAGATCGGTACCGCGCTTCGCGGCGACGAATGGTATGTGTTCGACCAGCAGTCCGGTTTGATTCGCGAGATTCGTGCGTACTACGCGTCACCGGCCGACAAGGAGGTTGCGATCAACGAGCTGGTCGATTTCGACTACGCCGGTCGCGGCTATCACCTGAAGGCGGTGACCGCATGAGGACGGCACCCGACAAGTCGTTCGATGCGGTGGACCATGTCGCAGAGCAGGCGCATGCGGCGGCACCGGCATGGGCGCAATCATCGGCGGAAGAGAGGGCGGCATTGCTCGCGAGCCTGGCCGATGCGCTGGACGTGAATGCTGCCGCGCTCGTCGATCTCGCGGACTGCGAGACGGGCCTGGGCGCAGCCCGTCTGAATGGTGAGCTGGCGCGTACCGTGTTTCAGCTGAAGGGGTTCGCGGACGAAGTGCAGGCGGGTGTGCCGTACCGTACCGTAGACGATCCCGCGCTGGCAGGCGCGCCGCCGATTGGCCGGCCGCACCTGACGCGTATCAGCGTCCCGCTGGGTCCCGTCGTGATGTTTTCCGCGAGCAACTTCCCGTTTGCTTTCTCCGTGCTCGGCGGCGATACGGCATCGGCGCTGGCTGCAGGTTGTCCGGTGATCGTGAAGGCGCATGCCGGGCACGCGGCACTGTCACGCATGGTATACGAGATCGCGGCCGGAGTCGTCGAGCAACAAAAGCTGCCGGCAGGCGTCCTGTGCTTCATCGACAACACGTCGCGCGATGCGAATGCGTATCTCGTGCGGCATCCGCATGTTGCAGCCGTTGCTTTCACTGGCTCGTATCAGGGCGGTGTCGCACTGTGGCGCGCGGTCAACGATCGGCCGCGGCCTATTCCGTTTTACGGCGAACTCGGCTCGACCAATCCACTGGTCGTCCTTCCGGCAGCGCTGTCGGACGGGGAAGCGGAGCCGGCGCAGATGCTAGCTGCATCGATCGCGCTCGGGAGCGGTCAATTCTGTACGAGCCCGGGCATCATCTGCGTCTTCGACGATGCGGCCGGAGACCGCTTCGTTGCACAGTTGGCGGAAGCGCTGGGCACGCAGACTCCGCATCGGATGCTGACGGAAGGCATCCGGCGAGCGTACGAAGACGGCGTCGAGCGGTTTGCCGCGCATGCGGACACAAGGCCGTTGATCGAGCGGCCGTCGACTGGCGCAGGGCCTGCGCCGCGGCTGTTCGAGGTGGGGGCCGATACGTTCATCCGCGATGGGCGCCTGCATGAAGAAGTGTTCGGTCCGGCAGCACTTGTCGTGCGCGTGAATTCGATCGAGCAAGTGATCGCGGTGCTCGATGCGGTCGAGGGTTCGCTGACGGTGACCTTGTGGGGTGCCGGTGCCGATACGCGCGACAACCGTGCATTGGTGCGGGTGGCGCAGCGGATCGGCGGGCGCGTGCTGCTCGGCGGCGTCCCGACCGGAGTGGCGGTCGCGCACGCGCAGCATCATGGCGGCCCGTGGCCTGCGTCCACCAGCCCGCAGGCAACTTCGGTCGGCTATGCCGCAATCGAACGCTTCCTGCGCCCGGTGGCGATGCAGGACGCGCCGGCATGGGCGATCTCAGCCAATCACGGGGGACTCTCGTCATGATGAAGCACATAGTGTTGTTCCGGAAGCTGCCGGACGTCGCACGGCAACCGGAGCTCGAACAGCAACTCGTTGCACGCATGGCGACGCTCGATGCCGAGATCGACTTCGTGCGCGAGTGGTGCGTGTCGGCAAACGAGCTGGATCGGCCGATCTGCTGGGACTACGTGCTGGAATCGTCGTTCGACAGCCGGGACGATCTCGAGCGCTACTTGCCGCATCCCGCGCATGTGTCGTTGGTTCAGGCGTTGAAGACGTACTTCGAGTGGGTCGCCTGCGACTATACGTTCGACTCGATGTGAACAGGTGGAGCGGTGCGCCTCTATGCAGCGCACCTTTCATGATCGATATCGCAGCGCGACGAAGCTAACGGCAAAAGTGCAGTTCCACTCGGCGCTCGGTAGCACAATCACCACGCGGAATTTGGCCTGCCTCGCTGCGACGAGGACCAGATCGATTGAAATAGCGCTGCCAGCATTGGTGCAGCATACATGGCGGCATTCATCGCTACCGCTGATCTCCAGTACGATAAGCTGCTGTCTTTCCTGCTGAACCAGCCGAGAGCTTTCCGCCATGCACACCGAACCGCGCTCGGATGCGCTAGTGCGGGATTGCCTGAAACATCTTCGCCTCAATCGCCTGATTTATTTGAGCGTAAATCGCGCGGCTGCGCTGTTCTCCGTCGTCTGCAACGAACCGAGCGAAGTGTCGGCTCGTCGTCTCGCTAGACCTGGTGCGATTGAGCTGTTCGGCGTTCATCGTCGTGCTCCATTCGCCGCATATACCCATCAGATCTAGTCCGATTGAACCCTTTGTCTTCGCCTTGTGAGCGCAGCGAGATCGTCACGGTCAGTTGCCGCTCATACACAGTCTCCGCGCAGCGCTGCCATGAGTATGCATGCGATTACTAATGCATCAAGGACTGTAAGAACTAGGGGGTGAACAGCAGGGTGCCCCCCGTACCTCATATACATGTTGGGGCATTGGCATCTAGGGTATGCCCTATTCTAACTAGTTGTCGAACCCATAGCCATCGAATTTTGAATGCAGTACAGTCTCCAGCGTAGGCTTTCGAGCCTAGTTGTCTCAAAGTGCGCCCCGGAGAGTTCAAGTTGTCTACGCCCCGAAAGCGGCTGCCGCCGCTCAATACAATTTCCGCTTTTGAAGCTTCGGCGAGGTTGATGAGCTTCACGAAGGCAGCCGAGGAGCTCCACCTTTCCCAGGGGGCGGTTAGTCGACAGATTCAGGTGTTGGAGGAGCGGATGGGGGTGCCGCTCTTCACGCGACGGCACAAAGAGATTCAACTAACGCGTGCTGGTCTTATATTTCAGCAGGCTATCGCGCAGAGCTTGAATACCATCCGCCGGGCCGTGACGATGATCGAAAGTCTTGATACCAGTACGGTAACCATCGCGGCAAGCAATGCGATGGCCAATTTCTGGTTGATGCCTGCGATATTCGAGTTTCGCGTGCAGCACCCAAACATCGATATCCGAGTTCTTGCGAGTAATTCGCCGGTTGATCCGTGGAATGAGCCAGTCGACCTCGCGATTCGATATGGCGACGGACACTGGCCGAACCTTGCGAAGGTCAAGCTGTTCGAAGAGGAGATCTTTCCTGTTTGCGCGCCATCTTATCAGCGAGAACATGAGATCAAGACGGTGCAGGACCTAATGGATTGCGAACTGATCGAATACGACTCAGACAGTGCGGATTCCAATTCGTGGGATAGTTGGCTGGAACGGGCCGGAATTAAGCATGGCGCCGTGAGAAAGAATCTGACGCTGTCAAACTACGACCTCGTGTACAGGGCCGCGTGCAGCGGGAAAGGGGTGGCGCTGGCTTGGGCCTACGGTGTTCCTCTAGAAGATCGAGGGGCGCTCCTCGTCCGGCCGCTTGACGTTTCCATCAAGACGGGGTTGTGCGAGTACATCGTCTATGCGGACACTGAGGAACTTAGTGCACCCGCAAAGATATTCTTGAGCTGGTTGATCAACTTCGCGAACGAAAGCGTCTGGGCGTAGACGCTTCCTTGCTTGGATGTTTAGGATAGCCCTTGCTGCAGACGCGAAGCCGGACTGGATCTTGGAGGTGATAATCGCGGCGGCGTACTAGTGTCCTGTTCCGTTGTTAACCGATCTATGTTCACGTAGCATGTTGACGTCAACGGAACGGGAGACGTCAGCATGGTGATGGGACGACCGAAGGCGGAACTGGTGCTGAGCGCAGACGAGCGCTCGCAGCTGATGTCGATAGCACGTTCTCGTTCGATTTCGGCTGCGCTGGTCGCGCGGGCGCGCATCGTGCTGGCGGATGCTGACGGCGAACCCAACAGCGCGATCGCGCAACGCCTGCAACTCACGCGCGCCACGGTGGGAAAGTGGCGTCTGCGGTTTCTGGAGCAGCGAATCAACGGACTCTATGACGAAGTACGTCCGGGCAAGCCACGCGCGATCGACGACGAACGACTGGCTCAACTGATTCACAAGACCCTGCACACGAAGCCGGCAGATGGCTCCTCCCACTGGAGCGTGCGCACGATCGCCGCCGAAACTGCCATCTCGCCAACGAGCGTGCACCGTTACTTCAAGCTGCTGGGTCTGCAGCCGCATCGCAGCGAAAGCTTCAAGCTCTCGACCGATCAGTTCTTCATCGAGAAGCTGCGCGATGTGGTCGGCTTGTACTTGAGCCCACCGGAGAATGCCCTGGTGCTGTGCGTGGACGAGGAGAGCCAGTGTCAGGCGCTCGAGCGCACGCAACCCATGCTGCCGATGGGTTTTGGTTACGTCGAAGGCGTCACTCATGATTACGTCCGTCACGGCACCACTACGTTGTTTGCCGCCCTGAATGTGCTCAATGGCGCCGTGCTCGCTACCTGCAAGCCACGTCATCGACACCAGGAATTCCTGTCGTTCCTGCGCGAAATCGACAAAGCCGTGCCAGCCGAACTCGACGTGCACTGTATCGTCGACAACTATGGCAGTCACAAGCATCCGAAGGTCAAGGCATGGTTGGCTGCACGCCCCCGCTGGCACATGCATTTCATTCCCACCTACAGTTCGTGGCTCAATCAGGTCGAACGCTTCTTTGCGTTGATCACCAACAAAGCGATCCGCAGAGGCTCGTTCGGCCCGGTCAAACAACTGATCAAGCGTATCGATCAATTCGTCTCCCACTACAACCAAAACTGCAAGCCATTCGTCTGGACCGCGTCTGCCGATTCCATCCTCGAAAAGCTACACCGACTTTGTTCGCGAATCAGCGGAACAGGACACTAGGCCATGTCCGAATATGGGACGCTGGCCAGCTGTTCTGGTAGTCGTGGAACTCGAACGGTTGCCAGCTCCTACTTCATTAAGGACGTACGTGTGAGTGAGAGATCCGAAGATCATGTCTAGCAGTACGCCTTGAAACGGTGTGTTGACGAGGCAGCCGTTTAATCAGAACTCGATGGTGACGTCCGATAACGGCACGGAGCAGCAAGGAAGGATGTAGCCTTCACCGATCTCTTCATCGGTGATCCCACCGCCGTGATTCATCTCGACTTGTCCGTCCAGTTTGCGAAGTTTGCATGTTCCGCATACGCCGGATCGGCATGCATTGGGAATCCTGGGGCCATTCGGCAGTGCGTGGACCGCGTCGAGAATGGCTGTTCCGGGCGCGCAGTCAAGCTCGACCAGCGACTGCGATAAGCGGAGCCGCGATACTCCGACAGTGCTTGGCACCTGTACAGGTGCTTGCTCCGGCAGTTGAAATCGCTCCTGGTGGAAGCTGGATTCGGCGCCCCCATTTTCCAGAAACAGGTTGTGCATCACCGACATGAATGCGTCAGGCCCGCAGCAAAACACTTGCCGTGACGTCCAGTCTGGGACCGAGCGGTCAAGCACGTCCGTGGAAAGCATCCCGAGCTCGAAATCCGCATTGGCCTCATCCGCTGTGTAGAAATGCGGTGTGATGCCGCGAGACGCATGACCCATGCGCAGTAGCTCATCGTGAAAGAGCATATCGCCGGGCGTTCGGGCGAATTGCAGGAACTGGATGTCGGTGTACCCGCCTCGAGCGTAGACCGCACGCGCCATTGAAATGAGCGGTGTGATGCCAACGCCGCCCGCGACGAACAATAGTGGTTCGGCAGGATCGGCAGGCAATACGAAGTCGCCGGCAGGCCGTGAGACATGCAAGCGGTCGCCGACAGTCAATCGATCGTGAAGCCAGGTCGAGACGGCGCCCGTAGGCGAGCGCTTAACCGTGATCTCAAAGGTCGCGTTGCCGTGATCATCCGGCGCTGACGAGATCGTATAGCACCGGTACAACTGCTCACGCCCGGTATCGATACCCATCGTGACATACTGGCCTGGCTCGAACCTGACTGACTCGTGAGGTTGCGCGAGCGAAAACCGGAAGGTCTTGACGTTCCAATTCTCGCGGGCAATATCGACGCAAACCGCGTCAGTGAAAGCGCCGCCGTTCATTATGCAATGCACTCCACGGGAATAGTCTTCGGTGCGCTGGTCAGCTCCGACTTCAGCGTGGCCAGATACCAGTCGATGAACTCGGTCACGCCGCGCTCTACAAGCGGGGAGTAGGGCCCCGGCTGATATCCCTTCGAGTTGATGCCTTGCTGATTGGCTTCGACGAGTCGCTGGTCCTGCGCATTTGTGGCCTTCCAGACGGCGGTGAGATTGTCGAGGTCATAGTCTTCGCCTTCGACGGCACCCTCGTTTACCAGCCACCAGGTCGTGACCTGAGTCTCTGTAGCACTCAACGGAAGTAGCCGGAACGCGATGGCATGATCGGAGAGAACGTGATTCCACGTATTCGGGAAGCGCAGCAGGCGCAATGAACCGACGTCTTCGTCCCTATTGGTACCGAGCAGCTTCTTGCAGGCGAGTTCGCCATTCATCGTAAAGGAGAGGCCGCGCTCCATTGCGGCCCGCACCATCCGATAGCCCTCGGAAGTTTCAATAGGTTTGAAAGGCAATCCGGCCGCAGTCCATCGAGCCTCGTCTTTCTCACATTTTTCGGCATATTCGCCACCGAATCGAGGGTCCGTCGGTCCATCGAACTCGGAAATCGTGCGCAAGAGTTCCGGGTGGCTTCCGGAGCAGTGGTAGCACTCGCGATTGTTCTCGAGAACAAGTTTCCAGTTGCCTTTCTCGACAATAGTGGATTCGTACGCAACCTTTGCGTTATCAAGCCCGTGAGGCCTGATATACGGCGACACCTGCTTGCGGAATTCGTCAAACGGGGCGGGTGTGGCCGCAAGCGAGATGAATATGTAGCCTTCGACCGATTCGCAGTGCACCGGTTTGAGCGAGTATTGCGATGCGTCAAACTCGACGCCCATCTCTTTGGCGAACATCAGTTTGCCGTCCAGGCCGTAGGTCCATTGGTGGTACGGACACACGAGCGTGCCGGACGAACCTTTGTCGCCGGCGCAGATTCGCGAACCGCGGTGACGGCACGTGTTGTAGAACGCGCGGATCGCTTTGCTACGGTCCCGGATCACGACGATCGAACTGGATCCGATCTCCAGCGTGAACCAGTTGCCCGATTTCGGAATTTGGGCGGTAACGCCAGCGAAGATCCATTGGCGCTCCCAGATAAGTTCGAGGTCGCGTTCGTATACGGCCTTGTCGGTATAGAACGGCTGAGGCAACGACCGGCCGGCCACGCGAGACTCGATAAGAGCGTTGAGTTGACTGTTCGTCAGCATAGTGGTGATCAGTTAGGTTCTAGAGCAATAAGCGAACGGATGGACGAACCGATTTGACCTCCTTGCACGAAGGTGTGCAAGCCATGAAAACTGATGTTCTGCATGAGTTTTTGAGGTGCATGGGGGGCCCTATATTGGCCCCAGTTTAGATTCTCATGAGGGTGGCGAAGTGGTGCTGTGTACCAGCGTATGGCTTTCCAACCGACGTCGCGCTGGCGACGAATCGTTGACGAAACGTTCCTGTAGCTCGTTCACGGGAGGCCCGAATGCACTTGCCATCATGCGCAATTTCATACATCTCAACATGCGACACGGAGGCACCCGAGTTGAAGGGCCAGTGGAGACGTGTATGCAAATCCGCATGCGATAGATCAGAAAAACTGCTTTGACGGCTGATTTCTCGACTCGGATGATGCGGAACGTTGGTGGAATCGCAGTGCTTTCGCAATCGCTGTGACTCAGGGTCGTCGTAGCGGTGACGGCTCTCGATATCAAGCAGCAATAGAACTCGGAGACGTCATGTCAGGAAATCGTGGAGTCGTTTATGTCGGGCCTGGAAAAGTCGAGGTACGTAACATCGCCTTTCCGGAGCTTTCGGACCCGGCCGGTCGTAAGGCCAACCACGGGGTCATCCTCCGTGTCGTGGCAACTAACATTTGCGGCTCCGACCAGCACATGGTGCGAGGTAGGACCACTGCGCCGACCGGGCTCGTGCTGGGGCACGAAATCACGGGTGAAGTAATCGAAGTCGGTTCGGATGTCCTGACGCTCAAGAAGGGCGATCTCGTCTCGGTACCGTTCAACGTTGCGTGCGGGCGCTGTCCGATGTGTAAGGCGCAGAACACGGGTGTGTGCCTTAGCGTGAATCCTGCGCGTGCCGGCGGTGCATATGGCTACGTCGACATGGGCGGCTGGATCGGCGGGCAAGCGGAATTCGTGATGGTGCCGTATGCGGACTTTAACTTGCTGAAGTTCCCCGACCGTGATCGCGCGATGACGAAAATTCGCGATCTTGCCTGTCTGTCGGACATCCTGCCGACCGGATACCACGGCGCCGTTACGGCCGGCGTTGCGCCAGGCAGCACGGTGTATATCGCGGGTGCTGGCCCGGTCGGGCTGGCCGCGGCGGCTTCGGCGCGTCTCCTTGGCGCAGCGGTCACCATCATTGGCGACGTGAATCCGAAGCGGCTTGAGCATGCGCGGCGAGTCGGGTTCGAGACCGTCGATCTGTCCGAGGACGCGTCGCTCGCCGACCAGATTGCCAACTTGCTTGGCGAGCCGGAAGTTGATTGTGCGATCGATTGCGTCGGTTTCGAGGCACGTGGACACGGGCACGCCGGTTCGCAGGTCGAAGCCCCCGCGACGGTGCTGAACTCGTTGATGGAAGTGACACGTGTCGCCGGCAAGATCGGTATTCCGGGTTTGTACGTTACCGACGATCCGGGTGCGGACGATGCCGCGGCCCAGAAGGGTAGCCTGTCGGTTCGGTTCGGGCTCGGATGGGCGAAATCGCATTCGTTCTTCACTGGGCAAACGCCGGTGATGAAGTACAACCGAAGTCTGATGCAGGCCATTCTCTGGGACCGTCTCGATATCGCGAACGTCGTGAATGTCAATGTGATCGATCTGGACGACGCGCCGGCCGGATACGCGGAATTCGATGCCGGTGTGCCGAAGAAGTTTGTTATCGATCCGCACGGAGTTTTTAGGGCGGTTGCGTGATCTCATTGATTCTTATTCGATAACAGGATCGTGCTTTTTCTCCAGGGATCGTAGCCTTTTCTATAAAGCGATCGAGCTGAAAAGTAGGCGGAATAACGCAAAGTTGGGTAGGTGATTTATAAGGGTGTGCAACGTGTCGGGTTGGGGGCGTGACAGTGCTCAGACGTGTCTTGCCATGAGAGCCGTTCTCAGTAACGCCATTAGTAGATGCTACATTCCGCGCCTATAGGCGACGTTCTTGCCCGGTCGTTCAGATCACGTCACTTTGCTGCATATTCTTATCGTATAGATGCCTGCGGGAATGTCATATAAACGGAGTTGTTTGTAATGGGTGAAATGGCGAGCAAATTATTCGAATAATTTATTGATGAGCTTTAATGATGTCTGGAGTGCGAGGGTTGATAAAAATAAATTTTTCGTCGATGTTGAGTTAAATTTGCTTTGATGGGTAACTAGTTGGAAATGTCGTTCTTATGTGTATTTTGGTATTTGCAATCAATATCCGTGAATTGATGTTTCGAGTATAGGAAAAATCGGAGCGAACCGTGAGTCGATCAGAAGGAAGGGTGTGAGATGTCTGAACAATGGGTTTGTGCCGGGCACGCCGGCGCGCTGTCGGAAGACACGCCGATCGAGTTCAAGCGGACCGACGGCGTCGAAATCGGGATCTACCGCGTCGGCGACGAGGTGTATGCGCTCGAGAACGTGTGCCCGCATGCGTATGCGCTGCTGACGCAGGGGTTCGTCGACGAAGGCACGGTCGAATGCCCGCTGCACGAGGCCGTGTTCGACATCAAGACGGGCGAATGCCTGAAGGGCCCGGGCGGGCGCGCGCTGAAGCAGTACGCGGTGCGCCTGGCCGGCGAGGAAATCCAGATCAAGGTGGAATGACATGAAAGAAGCGACCGTCAACTTCAATCCCTTCCTGAAGCCGTGGGTGGCGCCGCAGCCGAACAACGTCGCCGGCAAGGGGCAGATCGAGATCCCGGGCCAGGTCGAGAACCGCATCTGGCAAAACCGCAAGGCCGAGCCGACGCAGTACGAGAACGATCTGGGCGATGCGCTCGAACGCGTGTTCGAGAGCGGCGCGACCGAGCTGGACGATGTCGTCGCGGGCCTGAACCGCATCGGCTTCCGCGCGCCGGACGGCACGGCGTGGACGGCCGAGCGCTTCCGCGCCGAAATGGCCTCGCTGGCGGAATGAGCGCACCGACCGCGCCGCACGCCTGAGCGCCGACCCGACAACCGCATCCGGAGCACACTGATGACGTCCCCCGCACAACACGAAATACAACACGACCCGGTCCGCGACTACCTCGACCGCGGCATCAAGAACTACTGGTATCCCGTCGCCCCGAGCTGGCAGGTGTCGAACGCGCCGGTCGGCCTCACGCGCCTGTCCGAGCAGATCGTGCTGTGGCGCGATCACGAGGGCAAGGTCCACGCGCTGGAAGATCGCTGCCCGCACCGCGGCGCGCGCCTGTCGCTCGGCTGGAACCTCGGCGGCAACATCGCCTGCTGGTATCACGGCATCGAGGTCGACGGCGGCGGCACGGTCAATCGCGTGCCGGCGGTCGCGAACTGTCCGCTCGAAGGCACGAAGTGCGTGAAGTCGTATCCGGTCGAGGAGAAGGCCGGCGCGATCTTCCTGTGGTTCGGCGACGAAGCGCACGGCGAGCCGGCACCGCTGAACCTGCCGGAAGAACTGGTCGCCGACGAATACGGCCACTTCCTGTGCGTGTCGAACTGGAAGTGCAATTACCAGTACGCGATCGACAACGTGATGGACCCGATGCACGGCGCGTACCTGCACGCGACGTCGCACTCGATGGCCGAAGGCGACAAGCAGGCCGACATGCGCGTGCGCAAGACGGAAACGGGCCTGATGTTCGAGAAGATCGGCCAGCGTGACGTGAACTTCGACTGGGTCGAGCTCGGCGAAACCGGCTGCCTGTGGATGCGCCTCGCGATTCCGTACAAGCAGAAGTTCGGCCCGGGCGGCAACTTCGGGATCATCGGCTTCGCGACGCCGGTCGACGGCGACAACTGCCAGGTCTACTTCTGGCGTACCCGCAAGGTCAGCGGCTGGCAGCGCGACGTGTGGCGCTTCATGTACCGCAACCGCCTCGAGGGCCTGCACTGGGATGTGCTCGAGCAGGACCGCTACGTCCTCGAAAGCCTCGCGCCGCACGCGCGCGATCACGAATATCTGTACCAGCACGACGTCGGCATCACGCGCGTGCGCCGGATGCTGCGCCAGCGCGCGCAGGAGCATCTGTCCGCGCTCGACGCGCATCGTGCGGCGCACGCCGCGGCGGAGCCCGCGAATGGCTGAGTTCGCACCGGTCGTGGCGCTGCCGGGGCGCCGCGTGCTCGTCACGGGCGGCGCGCGCGGTCTCGGCGCCGCATTCGTGAAGGCGCTCGTCGAAGCGGGCGCGCAGGTCGCGTTCGGCGACGTGCTCGCCGAAGAGGGCCGCGCGCTGGCCGCGCAGCTCACGCAAGCCGGCCACACCGCGCATTTCTTCACGCTCGACCTGGCCGACCTGGCGAGCATCGATGCCTTCGTCGCGCAGGGCGCGGCGGTGCTCGGCGGCCTCGATGCGCTGATCAACAACGCGGCGATCACGAACTCGGGCGGCAAGCTGTCGACGGAACTCGACGTGTCGACGTGGGATGCCGTGATGAACGTGAACGTGCGCGGCGTGTGGCTCGTCAGCAATGCGGCGCTGCCGCACCTCGCACGGTCGGGTCGCGGCGCGATCGTGAACCTCGCGTCGGACACCGCGTTGTGGGGCGCGCCGAAGCTGCTCGCGTACGTCGCCAGCAAGGGCGCGGTGATCGCGATGACGCATGCGCAGGCGCGCGAGTTCGGTGCGCACGGCGTGACGGTCAACGCGATCGCGCCGGGGCTGACCGAAGTCGAGGCGACGGCCTACGTACCGGCTGAGCGGCACGCGTTCTACATGCAGGGCCGCGCGCTGACGCGCACGCAGGTGCCCGATGACGTGACGGGTCCCGTGCTGTTCCTGCTGTCGGACGGCGCGCGCTTCGTGACGGGTCAACTGCTGCCGGTAAACGGCGGCTTCGTAATGAATTGAATTGAAGTTTTCACTCTGATGAAGGAGAGGACGATGGCGGACGCCGATCTCGAACGCAAGTCGTGGGACCAGCCGGAAGATGCAAGCTTCGGCGACTGGATGGAAGGGCGTGTCGCGCGCTACGCGACGCGGCGCTACGACTGGGACGCACTGAAGTTCCAGGCCGACTACGACCCGAAGTACCGCCGTGCGCAGATGCGCTATGTCGGCACGGGCGGCACGGGCGTCGCGAAGGACGTCAATACGGTGCCGGCCGGCGGCTTCACGTTTTCGACGATGGTCATTCCGGCCGGCAACATCGGCCCGAGCCACATCCACATGGACGTCGAGGAAATCTTCTTCGTGCTGCGCGGCAAGATGAAGGTGATCTGCGAGCGCGACGGCGAGACCTGGGAAGCGATCCTCGGCGAGCGCGACCTGATCTCGGTGCCGCCGGGCGTGTACCGCACGGAAATCAACATCGGCGAGGAAGACGCGCTGATGTGCGTGATGCTCGGTTCGCCGAAGCCCGTCACGCCGACGTATCCGCCGGATTCGCCGCTCGCGAAGATCAAGCGCTGAGACGGGGCGGAGCAAGCAATGCGTGTCATCGACAAACGTGAACGCGATCGCACCGCGGCGTTCGCCGCGCTGCTCGGGCAGTTTCCCGAACAGCGTTGCGCAGCAGGCGCGGCGGGCACGATCGGTTATCGCGAGGCCGGCGCGCAGCATGCGGGCCACGCGCTGCCCGTCGTGCTGCTGCACGGGATCGGCTCGGGCGCCGCATCGTGGGTGTGCCAGCTCGACTCGCTCGGCGCGTCGCGCCGCGTGCTCGCGTGGGATGCGCCGGGCTACGGCGTGTCGACGCCCGTGCACGGCGCGTCGCCGGCGGCCGCCGATTACGCGGCATCGCTGAACGCGTGGCTCGAGGCACTCGGCATCGAACGCTGCGTGCTGGTCGGCCATTCGCTCGGCGCGATCGTCGCGGGCGGCCTCGCCCGCGTGATGCCCGCGCGGATCGCCGGCCTGCTGCTGGTGTCGCCCGCGGGCGGCTACGGCAGCGCACCGGCCGAAACGCGCGAATCGCGCCGCGACGCACGCCTCGCGATGCTCGACGAACTCGGCCCGGCCGGGCTCGCCGAGCAGCGCAGCGGCAACATGCTGTCCGGTTTCGCGAACGAGGAGGCACGTGCGTGGGTGCGCTGGAACATGGCGCGCATCGTGCCGGCCGGCTACACGCAGGCCACGCATCTGCTCGCGAACGCCGATCTCGCGTCCGATCTTGCGGGCTTCCGCGGCCGCACGGCCGTGGCCGTCGGTGCGAACGACGCGATCACGCCACCGGCTGCCTGCGAGCGGATCGCCGCTGCCGCGCACGTCGGGCTGCAGGTGATTCCGCAGGCCGGTCATGCGGGTTACGTGGAAGCGCCGGCGGTTTATTCGTCGCTGATCGACACGTTCTGCCGCCAGTGTGACCGGGAATAGGGCGCGATATGAAAGACTCGGGTGTCCGGGTTCGGCGGATGTCGTCGACCAAGGTGACAGCTGCCATGGGTCAGATGACGGGAGACTGTATGACCGAGCCGTTGATAGATGAGACCGATGGCGAGAAAGGTGAAGCAAGCTATTTGGTGCCTGGCCTCGAACGCGGATTGCGGATCCTCGCCGAATTCTCGCCGCGGGAACCGGTGCTGGGCGCGCCGGAGCTGTCGAAACGGCTTGGCATTCCGCGCACGACAGTTTATCGACTACTACAGACGCTCGAGTCGCTTGACTTTTTGGAGCGGGTCGATAAGGAACGAAATTTCAGATTGGGAATAGCCGTATTGCGACTCGGCTTCGAATATCTGAGCTCGCTCGAGTTGACGGATCTTGGATTGCCGGTGATCGAGAGCCTGCGCGATGCGACCGGCTTCACGACGCACATCGTGATCCGCGACGGCCGCGACGTGGTGTTCGTCGCGAAGGCGCAGAGCCACCGCCCGGGTTTTGGTTCTATTTGGGTAAATGTTGGTACGCGGCTTCCCGCGCATGCATCAACGCATGGTCATGTACTGATGGGGGATCTGTCTCTGAAGGAAATGAGTGCGTTGTACCCAGAAGGGAAGCTAGAACGTCTAACAAAGACGACTCCGGATTCTGTCCATAGCTTGTTTGATGTGGTTCGCGGGCACGCAAGGCGCGGCTTTGCGGTCGGGAACTCGGCGTTTGAACAGGGCATCTCGGTGGTCACGGCGCCGGTGCGCAACGACACGCAGAGGATCGTCGCGTGCATCACGGTGACGGTGCCGCGGCCGGAGATCGACGCGGCGCTGATCGCCGACGGCCTGATCGACAAGGTGCAGCGCGCGGCGGCGGAACTGTCGCGGCGGCTCAATTACCGCTCGGATGACGAGCACACGTTTCTCAAAGCTTTAGGACTGCGATGATTCAGATCGATCTGACCGGGCAGGTGGCGGTGGTGACGGGCGGTTCGTCCGGCATCGGCCTCGCGACTGCCGAACGGTTCCTGCAGGCGGGCGCATCGGTCGCGATTTGCGGCCGCGACGGCGAACGCCTCGCACGTGCCGAGGCGATGCTCGGCGAGAAATATCCGGGCGCGCCGCTGCTCGCGGTGCGCTGCAACGTGCTCGACGAAGCCGACGTGACCGCGTTCGCGCAGGCCGTGTCCGACCGCTTCGGCCGCGCCGACATGCTCGTCAACAACGCGGGCCAGGGCCGCGTGTCGACCTTCGCCGACACGACCGACGACGCATGGCGCGAAGAGCTCGAACTGAAGTACTTCAGCATCATCCGCCCGACTCGCGCGTTCCTGCCGCTGCTGCGCGACGCGCAGGCGCCGACGATCACCTGCGTGAATTCGCTGCTCGCGCTGCAGCCGGAGCCGCACATGGTCGCGACGTCGTCGGCGCGCGCGGGCGTGCTGAGCCTCGTGAAGTCGCTCGCGACCGAACTCGCGCCGCAGCGCATCCGCGTGAACTCGATCCTGATCGGCATCGTCGAGTCGGGGCAGTGGCGCCGCCGCTACGAAGCGCAGGCGCCGGCCGGCGAAAGCTGGGAGGACTGGACGGGCACGCTCGCCCGCAAGAAGAACATTCCGCTGAACCGTTTCGGCAAGCCCGACGAGGCAGCCTGGGCACTTTTTTATCTCGCAACGCATCTGTCGTCCTACACGACGGGCAGCCATATCGACGTTTCTGGAGGCTTTGCACGCCATGTCTGAAAAAACCACGGTTGGCGAGCTGATTGCCGCCTTTCTCGAGCAGTGCGACGTCAAAACCGCATTCGGTGTCATCTCGATCCACAACATGCCGATCCTCGACGCGATCAACTCGCGCGGCAACATCCGGTATGTCGGCGCGCGCGGCGAAGCGGGCGCGGTGAACATGGCCGACGGGCTGGCCCGCGTGTCGGGCGGCCTCGGTGTCGCGTTCACGAGCACCGGCACGGCGGCGGGCAACGCGGCCGGCGCGATGGTCGAGGCACTGACGGCCGGCACGGCACTGCTGCACATCACGGGGCAGATCGAGACGCCGTACCTCGACCAGGATCTGGCGTACATCCACGAAGCGCCGGACCAGCTCACGATGCTCGACGCGATCTCGAAGGCCGCGTTCCGCGTGCGCACGGTCGAGACCGTGCTGCCGACGATCCGCGAAGCGGTGCGCATCGCGCAGACCGCGCCGACGGGCCCCGTGTCGGTCGAGATTCCGATCGACATCCAGGCCGCCGAAATCGAATGGCCGGAAGACCTCGCGCCGGCGCACGTCGCGGTGCGCGAGCACGACGATGCACGCGTCGCGAAGCTCGCCGACGCGCTGGCGGCCAAGCGCCGTCCGCTGCTGTGGCTCGGCGGCGGCGCGCGTCATGCGCGTGCGGAAGTCGAACGCCTGGTGAAGCTCGGCTTCGGCGTCGTGACGAGCGTGCAGGGCCGCGGCGTGCTGCCGGAAGATCACCCGGCGACGCTCGGCGCGTTCAACGTGCATTCGTCCGTCGAAGCGTTCTACAAGACCTGCGACGCACTCGTCGTGGTCGGCTCGCGCCTGCGCGGCAACGAGACGCTGAAGTACAAGCTCGCGCTGCCGCAGCCGCTGTTCCGCGTCGACGCCGATGCGCTCGCCGACAACCGCGGCTATCGCAACGAACTGTTCGTGCACGGCGATTCGAAGCGCGTGCTGGCCGAGCTGGCCGACCGCCTCGAAGGCCGCCTGTCCGTCGATCCGGAATTCGCCGCCGATCTCGCCGCTGCGCGCGAGCAGGCCGTCGCCAGCGTGGCGGAGGGCCTCGGCCCGTACAAGACGCTCGTCGACACGCTGCAGGGCGCGGTGGGCCGCGACTACAACTGGGTGCGCGACGTGACGATCTCGAACAGCACGTGGGGCAACCGCCTGCTGCAGATCTTCGAACCGCGCGCGGGCGTGCATGCGCTCGGCGGCGGCATCGGCCAGGGCATCCAGATGGGCATCGGCGCGGCGCTGGCGGGCGCGGCGGCGAAGACCGTCTGCCTCGTCGGCGACGGCGGCCTGATGGTCAACGTCGGCGAACTCGTGACGGCCGTGCAGGAAAACGCGAACGTGATGATCGTGCTGATGAACGACCAGTGCTACGGCGTGATCCGCAACATCCAGGACGCGCACTACGGCGGCCGCCGCTGCTTCGTGCAATTGCACCAGCCCGACTTCGCGCAGTTCTGCGCGAGCTTCGGCCTCACGCACTACCGGATCACGTCGCTCGAGCAGGCCGAAGCGATCGTGCGCGACGGGATGGCGAAGGAAGGCCCGGTGATGGTCGAAGTCGACATGCTGTCGGTCGGCTCGTTCGCGTCGAATTTCGCGGGCCCGCCGGTCAAGAAGGAAGAAACGCCGTCGGAGCGGCAATATGCTTAACGGACGCCACCCTGGCCACGGACACGGGCACGCGCCCGTCGACGTCGCGATGATCGGCTTCGGCGCGATCGGTGCCGCGGTGTATCACGCGGTCGAGCACGATGCGTTGCTGCGCGTAGCGCACGTGATCGTTCCCGAACACCAGCGTGCCGCGGTGCAGGGCGAGCTCGGCGGCGCGGTGGAGGTCGTGTCGTCGGTCGACGCGCTGGCCCGCCGCCCCGAGTTCGCGCTCGAATGCGCGGGTCACAGCGCGCTCGTCGATCACGTCGTGCCGCTGCTGAAGGCCGGCACCGACTGCGCGGTGGCGTCGATCGGCGCGCTGTCCGATCTCGCGCTGCTCGACGTGCTGTCGCAGGCCGCCGACGAAGGCGACGCGACGCTCACGCTGCTGTCCGGCGCGATCGGCGGGATCGACGCGCTGGCGTCGGCGAAGCAGGGCGGCCTCGACGAGGTGCTGTACGTCGGCCGCAAGCCGCCGCTCGGCTGGCTCGGCACGCCGGCCGAGGAACTGTGCGACCTGCGCGCGATGACCGAAGAGAAGGTGATTTTCGAAGGCACCGCGCGCGATGCCGCCCGGCTGTATCCGAAGAATGCGAACGTCGCGGCGACCGTCGCGCTCGCGGGCCTCGGCCTCGATGCGACGCGCGTGCGCCTGATCGCCGATCCGGCCGTCGCGCGCAACGTGCATCGCATCACCGCGCGCGGCGCGTTCGGCGAGATGTCGCTCGAAATGAGCGGCAAGCCGTTGCCCGACAACCCGAAGACGTCCGCGTTGACCGCGTACAGCGCGATCCGCGCGCTGCGCAATCGCGCGGCCCGCTGCGTGATCTGAGCGGGACGGCAGGCCAACCCGGCATCCGGGCCATCGAGCGCCCGCCTGCGCCACGGCGCGGGCGGCAGCGCACAGACAGATTTGTGGGACTTGTGACATGACTCCTTTCGATACGAGCCTCGTACCCAACGGCGACATCCTGATCGGCGGCGAGTGGCGGCGCGGCCGTGGCGCGCCTTACGCGAGCATCTATCCGGCCGACCAGTCGCTGAACATGGAAGTGTCGACGGCGAACGCGGAAGACGCGGCCGACGCCGTCGTGGCCGCCGACGCCGCGTGGCGTCGCGCCGACTGGGCCGGGCTCAAGCCGCACCAGCGCGCGCTGGTGCTGTACCGGATCGCCGACCTGATCATGCAGCGCCACGAAGCGCTCGCGAACCTGCAGCGTCGCGACAACGGCAAGCCGATCAGCGAGACGCGCGTGCTGGTCGCGAGCGCGGCCAACACGTTCCGTTATTTCGCGGCGTGCCTCGAAACGCTCGACGAAGAACTGACGCCGTCGCGCGGCGATTACATGACGATGAGCGTGCACGAGCCGATCGGCGTGATCGCCGCGATCACGCCGTGGAACTCGCCGATCGCATCCGACGCGCAGAAGCTCGCGCCGGCGCTCGCCGGCGGCAACGCGGTGGTGCTCAAGCCGGCCGAAGTCACGCCGCTCGTGTCGCTCGCGCTGGCCCGCATCTGCGAGGAAGCCGGCGTGCCGAAGGGCGTGCTGAGCGTGCTGCCGGGCAAGGGCTCGGTGATCGGCGACGTGCTGGTGCGCCATCCGCTCGTGAAGAAGGTGTCGTTTACGGGCGGCACCGAAGTGGGCCGCGGCATCGCGCGCATCGCGGCGGAAAAGCTGATGCCCGTGTCGCTGGAACTCGGCGGCAAGTCGCCGACGATCGTGTTCGACGACGCGGATCTCGACCACGCGGTGAACGGCGTGCTGTACGGGATCTTCAGTTCGTCGGGCGAGGCATGCATCGCCGGCTCGCGCCTGTTCGTGCACCGCGCGGTGTACGACACATTCATGCAGCGGCTGGTGGCCGGCGCGCGCAAGCTGCGCGTGGGCGACCCGACGCGCCCCGACACGCAGATGGGCCCGCTGATCACCGCGAAGCATCGCGAATCGGTGGAGCGCTACGTCGCGCTCGGGCTGGAAGAAGGCGGCCGCCTGCTGTGCGGCGGCGAGCGGCCGTCGGGCGACGGGCGCGAGGACGGCTTCTTCTATCAGCCGACGATTCTCGAAGGCTTGCCGAACAGCGCACGCATCTGCCAGGAAGAAATCTTCGGGCCGGTGCTGGTCGCGATGCCGTTCGACGACGAGGCGTCGCTGATCGCGCAGGCGAACGACAGCGTGTTCGGCCTGGCCGCCGGCATCTGGACGCGCGACTACAAGCGCGCATGGCGCACCGCGCGCGCACTCGAGACGGGCACCGTCTGGATCAACACGTACAAGCTGTTCTCGATCTCCACGCCGTTCTCCGGCTGGAAGGAGAGCGGGATGGGCCGCGAGAAAGGGCGTCTCGGCATCCGCGAGTACATGCAGCAGAAGAGCCTCTACTGGGGCTTGAACGACGCGCCGCTGCCGTGGGCAAACTGAGCGAAGGGGAATGACGCAATGAGCATCTTGGGTATCGAGCAGATCACGTACGGTGTCGACGACCTCGCGACGTGCCGGCGCTTTTTCGCCGACTGGGGCCTGAAGGAAGTCGCGCACGACGACACGCGCGCCCGTTTCGAAACGATGAACGGCTGCACCGTGCTGGTCGTCAAGGCCGACGATCCGTCGCTGCCGCCCGCGTTCGAAGCGGGTCCGACGCTGCGTGAAGTCACGTGGGGCGTCGCCACGCAGCAGGAAGTCGATGCGCTGCGCACGAAGCTGGCCGGCCAGCCCGGCTATTACGCACAGGACGATGCGGTCGGCTGCATCGATCCGAACGGGATGGCGATCCGCGTCGAAGTGACGCGCAAGCGCGCACTCGACATCACCGGTTCGCCGTCGAACGTGTGGGGCCAGACGGCGCGGGTCGACCAGCCGAGCCCGATCTATGCGCGCGCGGAGCCGGTCGAGGTCGGGCACGTGGTGTTCTTCACGAACTGCCTCGACGCGCAGGAGACGTTCTATCACGAGCTGCTCGGCTTCGAGACGTCGGATCGCTACCCGGGCCGTGGCGCGTTCATGCGCTGCGCGCCGCACGGCGGCCACCACGACCTGTTCCTGCTCGCGCTGCCCAATGGCAAGCGCGGCCTGAACCACGTCGCGTTCACCGTGCGCGACATCCACGAAGTGTTCGGCGGCGGCATGCACATCGACCGCTGCGGCTGGGAAACGCAGCTCGGCCCGGGCCGTCATCCGGTGTCGTCCGCGTACTTCTGGTACTTCCAGAATCCGGCCGGCGCGCTGATCGAGTACTACGCGGACGAAGACGTGCTGACGCCCGAGTGGCAGCCGCGCGAATTCGAGCCGGGCCCGACCGTGTTCGCCGAATGGGCCGTCGACGGCGGCCTCGACGGCAACACGCGCCGGCAGAAGAACGCGAAGGCGCCGGAAGGCAAGTTCATGACGGAGCGCAAATCGTGAGCGAAGCGAACTCGCAAGAGCAGGCCGCGCCCGGCACCGTCGTCGTGATCGGCGGCGGTCAGGCGGCCGGCTGGGTGCTGAAGACGCTGCGTGCGGAAGGCTTCACGGGCCGTCTCGTGATGATCGCCGACGAGCCGCATCTGCCGTACGAGCGTCCGCCGCTGTCGAAGGCCGTGCTGGCCGGCGATGCCGACATCGAAACGGTGCGCGTCGTGCGCCCGGACGAATTCGACGCGCTGAACGTCGAGGCATGGCAGCCGGAGCGTGCGGCGTCGATCGACCGCGCAAGCCGCGTGGTGAAGACCGAAAGCGGCCGCGAAATCGAATACGACCGGCTCGTGATCGCGACCGGCGGCACGTCGCGCCGCCTGCCCGATGCGATCGTCAACACGCCGAACCTGCATTACCTGCGCACGCTCGACGAAGCGGCGGCGCTCGGCGAGAAGCTGCGTGCGAGCCAGCGTGTGCTCGTGATCGGCGGCGGCTGGATCGGCCTCGAAGTCGCGGCGACCGCGCGCAAGCTCGGCGTCGACGCGGTCGTGGTCGAGGGCGCGCCGCGGCTGTGCGGCCGCTCGGTGCCGCAGATCGTGTCTGATTTCCTGCTCGACCTGCATCGCTCGAATGGCGTCGACGTGCGCACGGGCGCGGCGCTCGCGTCGCTCGACGCGCAGCCTGACGACGCATCGAAAGTACGCGCGACGCTCGCCGACGGCACGACGATCGACGCCGATTTCGCGGTGGCCGGCATCGGCCTCGCGCTGAACGCGTCGCTCGCGAGCGATGCGGGGCTGGCGGTCGACGACGGCATCGTCGTCGACGAATTCGGCGCGACCAGCGACCCGGCGATCTTCGCGTGCGGCGACGTCGCGAACCATCACAACGGCTGGCTGAAGCGGCGCGTGCGGCTCGAATCGTGGGCCAACGCGCAGAACCAGGCGATCGCGGCGGGGAAGGCCGTGCTCGGCGTGCGCGCACCGTACGCGGAGATTCCGTGGTTCTGGTCCGATCAGTACGACGTGAACCTGCAGATCCTCGGCGATCTGCCGGCCGATGCGCAGCTCGTCGTGCGCGGCGATCTCGCCGCGCGCCGTGCGACGCTGTTTTTTGTGGGCGACGGGCATGTGAGAGGTGTCATCGCCGTGAACAACGCACGTGAGCTGAAGCTCGCGCGCAAGTGGATGAACCAGGGCCGGGCAGTGGATACGGAAGCCCTGGCAGACACGACCAAAGCGCTTGCCTGACCGGCGAAAGACCAGGAGACACCCCGCATGAGCACATTCGACAACGTCGTGGCCGGTCGCGCCACGATGGAAGCTGCCGCCTCCACGCCCGGCGCGATCATCGCGCGGCTCGAGCGGCTTCCGGCCAACTCGATGCAGATCCGTGCGCGCGTGCTGATCGGCACCGCGACGTTCTTCGACGGCTTCGACGTGATCACGATCGCGGCGACGCTGCCGTTGCTGATCCACAAATGGGGGCTGTCGCCGACGCAGATCGGCATGCTGATCGCGTCCGGCGCGATCGGCCAGCTGATCGGCGCGTTCCTGTTTCCCGCGCTGGCGGAGAAGCACGGCCGCGTGAAGGCGATCGCGTGGAGCTCGGCCGTGATCGGTATCACGAGCATCGCGTGCGGCTTCGCGCCGACCTTCGCAGTGTTCGTGCTGCTGCGGATCCTGCAAGGGCTCGGGCTTGGCGGCGAGCTGCCGGTCGCCGCGACGTACATCAACGAGATCACGCGTGCGCATGGTCGCGGCCGTTTCGTGCTGCTGTACGAGATCGTGTTCCCGATCGGCCTGCTCGTGTCGATGGCGCTCGGTGCGTGGCTCGTGCCGCGCTTCGGCTGGGAAATCATGTACTTCGTCGGCGGGCTGCCGCTGATCCTGTCGCTCGTGCTCACGCGTCTCGTGCCGGAATCGCCGCGCTGGCTCGCCTCGCGCGGGCGGCTCCCGGAAGCCGGGCGTGCGGTCGGCGTGTTCGAAGCGTCGGTGCGCGGCGAACTGCCGCCCGTCACGCAGGTGGCGGCGTTCGACGAAATGGTGCGCCAGCATCCGAAGCGCAAGATGAGCGACCTGTTCAGCGCCGCGTATCGCAAGCGCACGCTCGCGGTGGCGGCGTTGTGGGCGACCTGCGGGTTCATCCAGTACGGGCTCTCGACCTGGCTGCCGACGATCTACAAGGATTTCTATCACGCGCCGCTGCAGCTCGCGTTGGACCTCGCGGTGGTCGGCTCGGTGATGGGCGTGCTCGGGTCGCTGGCATCCGCGCTGCTGGTCGACAAGCTCGGCCGCAAGCCGGTGATCGTATGGTCGTTCGTGCTGTGTGCGCTTTCGCTGGCGTTCGCGGGCGTCTATCACGCGTCGTCGGTGTACGTCGTCGCGATCTTCTGTTCGCTGTCGCTCGGGTTGATGGCGTCGGGGTTCATCACCGCGTACGTCTACACGCCGGAGCAGTATCCGACGAGCATCCGCGCGTCGGGCTGCGGGCTCGGCAGCGCCTGGCTGAAGATCGCGTCGTTCGTCGCGCCGATGGTCGTGCCGCACGCGATCATCGGTGGAAACCTCGCGCCGGCGTTCTACCTGATCGGCATCGTGCCGCTGATCGCGGCAGTGACCGTGCACTTCGTCGGGATCGAGACGAAGGGGAAGGTGCTGGAGGCGCTGGAGGCGTAAGCGCGGCCGGCCGCAACGGTTGAGGTGAAGCGAAAAAGGCCTGGATTTCGTCCGGGCCTTTTTTCGCTTTCGGCGGTTTGCATGGTCTAATCGTCCGGTCATTTATTTCCGACCGCCGCTACTGCCATGCCGATGTTCGACACCGTCACGCTCGAGACGCCGCGTCTCGTCCTTCGTCCGCCGCGCGAATCCGATGCGCATGCGCTGTTCGATCTGTGGTCGGACGCCGAAGCGATGCGTTATTTTTCGTTCTCGCCGATGACGCACGTCGAACAGGCAATCGAACGCGTCGAGCGCAACCTGCGGACGTCGGCGAGCGGGCAGGATTTCGTGTGCGTGCTCGAACTGCGGGAAACCGGCGACGTGCTGGGTGAATGCGTGCTGTTCCATGCGAACGAGCAATGCCGGCGTGCCGAGATCGGATTCAGCCTGCGGCGCAAATTCTGGAATGGTGGATACATGCGCGAAGCGGCGTCGGCCGTGATCGAGCATGCGTTCGATACGTTGTGCCTGAACCGGCTCGAAGCCGATATCGATCCGCGCAACGTCGCGTCGGCACGGCTGCTCGAACGGCTCGGCTTCGAGCGGGAAGGGCTGCTGCGCGAACGCTGGATCGTCGGCGACGCAGTGTCGGACAGCGCGCTGTACGGGTTGCTGGCGAGCGATCGGCGCGGGTGAGGCGGAAGGGCGCGCATGACCTCAAGGGCCGGTGACTTGCCGGATTCACGAGTCGAACGTACGCTTTGTCGACATCACGGCTCACCAGCGGGTGCTCGACCATGCAAGCCCATCCTCTACGTCTTTCCCCCGGCGACGATCTGCGCGGCGCCATCGAGGCGGCATTACGTCAGCACGAATCGCATGCCGCCTTCGTGATCCAGGGCATCGGCAGCCTGAGCGTCGCGCAACTGCGCTTCGCCGGCGTCGACCAGCCGGCCGAACTGCGCGGCGACCTCGAAATCCTGACGCTGGCCGGTTCGGTGTCGCCGGACGGCGCACACCTGCACATGTCCGTTTCCGACGCGCACGGCCGCGTGTGGGGCGGCCATGTCGCGAGAGGTTGCGTGGTGCGTACGACGGCCGAAATCCTGCTGGCGCTGCTTCCCGCGCATCGTTTCTCGCGCGAACCCGACGCGGGCACCGGCTTCAACGAGCTGGTGATCCGCCGCGTGCCGGGTGCCGGCGACGCATGAAAAAATGGCGCCGCGGCCTTTCAGCCTGCGGCGCCATTGCGCGGCGCTGTGGCGGTTACCACCCGCCGCAGCCCGACTGCGTGCTTACATCTGCACGGTGTCGGCCACTTCCTTGAAGTCTTCGATCTGGTCGAAGTTCATGTACTTGTAGATCTTGTCGCCGTTCGCGGTGAGCACGCCCATGTCGGCCATGTACTCTTCCTTGGTCGGGATCTTGCCCAGACGCGAGCAGATCGCTGCCAGTTCCGCCGAGCCGAGATACACGTTCGTGTTCTTGCCGAGACGGTTCGGGAAGTTGCGGGTCGACGTCGACATGACCGTCGCGCCTTCGCGCACCTGAGCCTGGTTACCCATGCACAGCGAGCAGCCCGGCATTTCGGTACGCGCACCGGCCGTGCCGAACACGCCGTAGTGGCCTTCTTCCGTCAACTGCTTCTGGTCCATCTTGGTCGGCGGCGCGACCCACAGCTTGACCGGGATGTCGCGCTTGCCTTCCAGCAGCTTCGACGCGGCACGGAAGTGACCGATGTTGGTCATGCACGAACCGATGAACACTTCGTCGATCTTGGCGCCGGCGACTTCGGACAGCGTCTTCACGTCGTCCGGGTCGTTCGGGCATGCAACGATCGGCTCGTGGATGTCGGCGAGGTCGATCTCGATGACGGCCGCGTACTCGGCGTCGGCATCCGGCGACAGCAGTTGCGGGTCGGCCAGCCACTGCTCCATCGCCGCGATACGGCGCTGCAGGCTGCGCGGATCCTGGTAGCCCTGCGCGATCATCCACTTGAGCAGCGTGATGTTGCTGTTCAGGTACTCGATGATCGGTTCCTTGTTCAGGTGCACCGAGCAACCGGCGGCCGAACGCTCGGCGGACGCATCCGACAGCTCGAACGCTTGCTCGACCTTCAGGTCGGGCAGGCCTTCGATTTCGAGGATGCGGCCCGAGAAGATGTTCTTCTTGCCTTGCTTGGCGACCGTCAGCATCCCTTGCTTGATCGCGTACAGCGGGATCGCGTTGACGAGGTCACGCAGCGTGACGCCCGGCTGCATCTTGCCCTTGAAGCGGACCAGCACCGATTCCGGCATGTCCAGCGGCATCGTGCCGGTGGCGGCCGCGAACGCGACCAGGCCCGAACCTGCCGGGAAGCTGATGCCGATCGGGAAGCGCGTGTGCGAATCGCCGCCGGTGCCGACGGTGTCGGGCAGCAGCATGCGGTTCAGCCACGAGTGGATCACGCCGTCGCCCGGGCGCAGCGCGATACCGCCGCGCGTGCTGATGAAGTTCGGCAGCGTCTGGTGCGTTTTCACGTCGACCGGCTTCGGATAAGCGGCGGTGTGGCAGAACGACTGCATCACGAGGTCGGCCGAGAAGCCGAGGCAGGCGAGATCCTTCAGTTCGTCGCGGGTCATCGGGCCCGTGGTGTCCTGCGAGCCAACCGAGGTCATCTTCGGTTCGCAGTACGTGCCCGGGCGCACGCCCTGGCCTTCCGGCAAACCGCAGGCGCGGCCGACCATCTTCTGCGCGAGCGAGAAGCCCTTGCCGCTGTCGGCCGGCTGGTGCGGCAGGCGGAACAGCGTCGACGGCGCGAGGCCGAGCGCTTCACGTGCCTTCGCGGTCAGGCCACGGCCGATGATCAGCGGAATGCGGCCGCCGGCGCGCACTTCGTCGAACAGCACGTCGGACTTGACCTGGAATTCGGCGATCACGTTGCCGTCCTTCAGCGCCTTGCCTTCGTACGGGCGCAGTTCGACCACGTCGCCCATTTCCATCTGCGACACGTCGAGCTCGATCGGCAGCGCGCCGGCGTCTTCCATCGTGTTGTAGAAGATCGGGGCGATCTTGCTGCCGAGGCACACGCCGCCGAAGCGCTTGTTCGGCACGAACGGGATGTCTTCGCCGGTGAACCACAGCACCGAGTTGGTGGCCGACTTGCGCGAGGAGCCGGTGCCGACCACGTCGCCCACGTAGGCGACCAGGTGACCCTTTTCCTTCAGCGATTCGATGAACTTGACCGGGCCGCGCTTGCCGTCTTCTTCCGGCGTGATGCCCGGGCGCGCGTTCTTCAGCATCGCCAGCGCGTGCATCGGGATGTCCGGGCGGGTGGTGGCGTCCGGCGCCGGCGACAGGTCGTCGGTGTTGGTTTCGCCCGTTACCTTGAACACGGTGATGGTCAGGCTTTGCGGCACTTCCGGGCGGCTCGTGAACCATTCGGCGTCGGCCCAGCTCTGCAGCACGGCCTGCGCGTGCGCGTTGCCCTTGTCGGCGAGTTCCTTCACGTCATGGAACTGGTCGAACATCAGCAGGGTTTTCTTCAGTGCGTCAGCGGCGACGGCAGCGACTGCCTCGTCGGACAGCAGCTCGATCAGCGGCTGGATGTTGTAGCCGCCCAGCATCGTGCCGAGCAGTTCGGTGGCGCGTGCGCGCGAGATCAGCGGGCAGGCGGTCTCGCCCTTGGCCACGGCTGCCAGGAAGCCGGCCTTCACGCGGGCGGCTTCGTCGACGCCTGCAGGTACGCGATGGGTGATCAGGTCGACGAGCGTCTGCTCTTCGCCGGCCGGCGGGTTGATCAGCAATTCGACCAGTTCGGCGGTCTGCTGAGCCGTCAGCGGCAGGGGAGGAATACCGAGCGCGGCGCGGGCGGCCACGTGAGCACGAAAGTTTTCAAGCATGGGGAGACCTGCTGATATTGCGTTTGAGGGGAAGGCCTTGCCGGCACTCCGGGGCTATTCCAGGCACTGCTTTGAGCGGGATTCTAATCTCAATGCTCTTTAACGTCAAATGTCTTATGTCTTATATAAGAGTTGGCGCGCGAAGGGGCGGGAATCGTGGCTGCATGGTGGAAGCGGCCTTGTCTGGCGTGGCCCGGTGGGTTGTCTGCGGGGCTGGATCAGGTTCCCGATGCCGCACATTTCTGCACAACCTCGCAGGAAACGGTACACACGCGGCGCTTTCGCGCGTCTACGCTTCCTGTCACGCAGCTTGCGATCGGGTTTCAAAAACGCGGGGCGGAAATTGGCGCGTGGCCGTCGATTGGTCCCGGGCGGCTGCGATCCTTCTTACGCCGGTAATCAAGAACATGCGATCCAGAGATTCGATTTTCCTGGTGATGTCGCTCGTCGCGTCGTCGGCCGTTCATGCGGCGACGACCGGCGACGAAACGCGCCGCGAGGCCAGCCGGCCCGTCGCGCTGGTCTATCGCGGTCCCGCCGCATGTGATGGCTGCCCCGAGGCGATCGCCAGCCGCCTGCGGGATTCGGACTACAACTTCCGGGTGATCTACGTCGGCCCGGCGGAAAAGCTCAAGATCACACCCGCAGTGCTGGCCGGTGCGGCGTTATATGTGCAGCCCGGCGGCGGGCAGGACGTGCCCGCCGCGGCAGCCAGCATCGGGAAACATGCAATCAAGGCCGTGCGGCATTACGTATCGAACGGCGGGCGTTACCTCGGGCTCTGCATGGGCGCGTACCTGGCGGGCGATCAGGGTTTCCGGCTGGTCGACGGCGACATCGACTCCGAAGTCGGCAGGCCGGGCTCGACGCTGCGCGGCATCGCCGACACGGTCACGCCGGTCGTATGGCGCGGGAAGAAACGCTGGATCTACTATCAGGACGGCGCGATGCTCCCGGCCGTGCCGGCCGGCTCCGGCGGTGTCGTACTGGCGACGTACCCGAACCGCGATATCGCAGCCGCGACGTACCGCTACGGCAAGGGACGCGTTGGGCTCGCCGGTCCGCATCCCGAGGCCGATGAGAGCTGGTATCGCGAGAACGGCCTCAAGAACCCGGACGGCGTGTTGCCGGACATGGCCCACGACCTGATCAACGCGACGATGAAGCCATAGCGGCGCGTACTTATTTCCGCTTCGCTCGATAAGCGTCGAGATTTTTCCGCGCCTGAGCGCGGATTGCGCGTTGCATGAACGGGGTCCAGCCGAGCAGCGTGCCTTTCAGCCCGAGCGCCTGACGCGCCCAGCGCCACAGGTCGAAACTGTCGCGATGCTCGACGATGCGGCCAGCGCGAAACCGGAACCGCGCGTCGATCCGGTTGACCACCATCCGGCCGGTCGCGGTGAACCGGTAGTGTGCGATCCACTCGGCGGCGCCGGTCTGCTCGTTCGCGGCGACGTCGCCGAACGTCAGCGAAAATTCCTGCGCCCGCGCGACGAGCATGCGCCACATGTCGCGTGCGAGGTCGCCATGCAGTTCGCCAAACGCGGGATCGCTGAAGACGACGTCGTCGGCATAGCAGGCGAGCATCGCGTCGATGTCGCGCTGCTGGAAAGCCGTGTAGAAACGCTGGATCAATTCAGTGTTCGGATGGCTCATCTTTTGATTGGCTGTCGTTGTAGATGAAGCGGAGTCTCGACGTGGCGGCCTGAGGTCGAAGGCCGGGCAAGCCACTGTAGCGGAAATCCGGTGCGCCGTGGCTGGCTGGCGGGCGGGCGCGGCTGCGTGCGTCGATGCTTGCCGGCGATTCCCCCAGCCGGTCAATGGGTGGACAATCGCGCGCTGGAGGCCGGTCGAGCCACGACCGGGGCACACGCGTTGACCGTCGAGAAACCATTCATGACATTCCATGTTGAAGCCCCGTTGCGGCGCACGGTGCTGCTCGTGCTGCTTACGCACGCATTCCCGGGCGTCGCGGCAGGGCTCGACTGTGCGCAGGCGACCAGCGCGACGGAAAAGGCCGTTTGCGCGTCGAACGACCTGCATCTGGACGACGACAGGCTGTCGTCCTTTTACCGGAAGCTGTCCGGTGCGTTGCCGCCGGATCGGCGCGCCACGTTGCGCACCGCGCAGCTAGGCTGGTTGAAGACACGCGATCAATGCGGCGCCGATCATGGTTGCCTCGGGCAACGCTATCTGGCGCGGATCGGCGAACTGCAATCGCAACTGGCTGCGGTGCTCGCCTATCGCCCCGACGCCGAAGACAAGGCCGCGCTCGACGACCTGCGTACGCTCGTCGACCGGGCGCGCCAGACGGATGCAAGCTCGCCGGTCGAGAACGTGATCGCGCGTCTGCGGATCAGGACGGCGGTCACACGGTTTTCCAGCGCGTCCGACGACGGGCAGGGTGCGGCGTTCCCGACGGTCCGGCCCGGCGGCGTGACGCCAGACGAATGGAAAGCGTTGAAGGCGTCGCACACCGACGGCGGTGACACGGAGTCGAGTGCGACCTACACGCTGATCGATCTCGATGGCAACGGGCAGCGCGATCTGGTGATCGAATCGGCGGCGAGCGGAACGGGGTTGTGGTCGTCGGTGGACGTCCTGCGCCGCAACGGCGGCAAGTTCGAGACGGCCGGCGAGTCGAACGAGGCGATCGACCGCAGCCTGTACACGACGAACGGCCGCGGCGCGAATCAGGCGGCCGATTGGGTTCGGCTGCGCGGGCGCGTCTACGCGCTGTATCGCGACAGCCACTATGGCGTGGACGAGTTTTACCTGCTGCGGCCGTTTGCCGTCATCGACCAGGTGCCGATACTGACCGTGCATTACCGCTACCGCCTGTCGGTGCCGATCGCGCAGCACAAGGAAGGCAAGGCCGGTTCGACGATGCTCGACGGCACACTGCATGCGGCGCTCGAACAGGCGTTGCACGACGTGAGCGACCGTGCCGCGCGCGATGCGGGCGCCGACAAGCCGCTATGCCCGATTCCGCCGTCGGTGCAGGGCGATGACCGCGACGCGTATTCGAACTATGGCCCCGGTCACTATTCGTACGAGATCGTCGGCGACATGCCGGTGCATGTCGGCGGCACGTGCTACATCGGCCGGTTGATCGACTGGTTCGGTCAGTACGGGAAAGACGGCCTGATGGCGCAGTTGTCGATGCGTCTTCCCGCCAACGATGTGGACCGCGAGCAGACGTTCAGCGTGAATGGCGTCCGGACCGTGATGTCCGTCACGACGTCGATCGGGAAAATGACGGTCAACAGCGGGAACTGACGCACGCGACTTGCGTTCGGCCGCTTCGGCTTGAACGCGGCCGGCGCGTCACCGGTTCGCCATCGCGACGTCCTGGTTGCCCCGCCCGGTCACCAGGCAGCCCGACATGAAGGCCTCGCTCTGGCTGCCGGCGGCGGCGTCGCCGAAACCACGGCCGAGCGCGTCGGCCCTGACCTGCGCGGCGCCTTGCTCGCATGCGAGCGGGCTGGCGTCGCGGCCCTGCGCATGCAGGATTGCCCGATCGCCGATGAGATAGGCCAGCAGCGCGAAAACAGCGATATGTACGGCTCGTCTCATGATTCGTCTCCTCGTCGCTCAAGCGTAACTGGACACGTTCGACGAAGCACTCGGGGCTTCCCCCGGTAAACGTCTGCTGAAAACGGTGGCGGGGCGCGGTGACCCTGTCCCGATTTTCCATCGGAACCCGGCACGGCGGTGATGCGCGCGAGTTTGACGAATGTCAGGGTACGGGCGGGAGGAGACGGTCGCGCGACCGTTCAAGGCGATAGCATGAATGCATGATTTGACGGAACGCGATGGCCGGTGAATGCATCGGTTCCGGCAAGCCGGTACGTGTTGAATATCGCTGTCGAAATAGTGAGGAATCCAAATGTTGAACGTCTCTTCCGTGCTGATCAGTCTTGCTCCGATGTGGGCCATTCTGCTGGTGGCGTCTTCGGCGGCCGCCTATTTCGTGTTCTGGCGCAAGGTCATCGACTGAGCGCTGCCTGATGGCGGGTACGCGCGCGATGCACGATGCGCACACGTACCTCGTCGCGCGTTCGACGGCCGCAGGTGCAAGCCCGCGGGCCGGTCAGGCGGCCGGCTTCAGCTACGCCGTCCGCCGTGCCTGACGCCCGTCATTGCACGGCCGTCACCGGCACATTCGAAATGCGCACCAGCCGGCCCATCACGCTGCGGCGAAATAGCGACATCAGCGCATGCAGCGGATCGTGCCGCGGCGCGACCACCACGATCTCGTCGCACCCGGTCTCGGCTGCGGCGGTGGCGATCGTATCGGCCACCGGGCCGACCTTCATCACGACGGTGTATTTGACACCGGCCTCCCGCAGGATCCGCTCCGCCATCGCCAGATCGTCGGACGCGAATTTCTCCTCGATCGAGCGTAGCCGCGACAGCGGGTGATAGGCCTCGAGCCGCGTCGATTCGAGTGGCGCCTGAACGTTGATCAGCACGATTTCCGACGCGCAGCGCTCGCGATACAGGAATGTCGCGTGGCGAACGGCCTGGAGCGAACGCGGCGAGTGGCCGACCGGAACCAGCAACTTGAGCATGAACGGTGTCCTGGGAACGAGATGCTTCCAGCGTAGCGCGCGGCCGGAGCGGGCAATCTAAAGAGATCGGGCGGCCGCGTAAAAATGTCGTTAACGTGCGCCGCCGCATGACACGCCTATTAGAAATATAAGAAATTTAAGTTTATGCGCATAAACGATTTCATCGGCCGGGATGGCGTGAGCGGCCCGGCGGGCATCGCCCCGATTTAGTCGGATCCGCAATGAATCGCGACGGAAAATATCGGAGGTCGCCGATCCGGCGTCGCGTAGAGTAGAGCATCGGCCGCGGCGGCGGCCTCTCCCGGCCGGTCCGGGAGCGCCCGCCGCCGCCACGCGGCCCGCCATTCCATTCCGATTCCAGGAGACCCCGCATGCCGTACGGCGCCCCGCAGCTTCTCGCTCCCGCTTCCATTTCCGTCGATCCGATCGTGCGCCTGTCGGCCGGCGAGCTCGCCGCGGCGATCCGCAGCAAGGCGGTCTCGTGTGTCGAGACGATGCGCGCGTACCTCGATCATGTCGAGCGCGTGAACGGCGCGGTCAACGCGATCGTCGCGCTGCGCGACCGAGACGCGTTGCTGGCCGAAGCCGCGGAAAAGGATGCCGCACTGGCGCGCGGCGAGTATCACGGCTGGATGCACGGGATGCCGCAGGCGCCTAAGGATCTGGCGATGACGAAGGGGCTGCGGACGACGTACGGCTCGCCGATCTTCCGCGAGAACGTGCCGCAGGCCGATTCCGTCGGCGTCGCGCGGATGCGCGCGGCCGGCGCGATCTTCATCGGCAAGACCAACACGCCCGAGTTCGGGCTCGGCTCGCACACCTTCAACGAGGTCTATGGCGCAACGCGCAATCCGTACGACCTGACGAAGAGCGCGGGCGGCAGCAGCGGCGGCACGGCGGCGGCGCTTGCGGCGCGGATGCTGCCGGTCGCGGACGGCAGCGATTTCGGCGGGTCGCTGCGCAACCCGGCCGCGTTCTGCAACATCTACGGCTTCCGTCCGTCGCAGGGCCGCGTGCCGCGCTGGCCGGGCGTCGACGTGTTCGTGCAGCAGCTCGGGATCGAAGGGCCGATGGGCCGCACCGTCGGCGACGTCGCGCAGCTGCTCGCGATCCAGTCCGGCTACGACGCGAACGATCCGCTGTCGCTCGCGGAAGACCCGGCCGTGTTCGCGCAGCCGCTCGATGCGGACTTGCGCGGCAAGCGCATTGCCTGGGTCGGCGACTGGAACGGCTATCTCGCGACCGAGGCCGGCGTGCTCGCGCAGTGCGAGCATGGGCTCGCGACGCTGCGCGAGATCGGCTGCGACGTCGATGCCGCATTGCCGGCGTTCGCCCCCGATCGCATCTGGCGCCTGTGGCTTGCGCACCGGCATCTGCTGTCCGGCGGCGGGCTGCTCGCGCACTATCGCGACCCGGCGCGCCGTGCGCTGCTGAAGCCCGAGGCGATCTACGAAGTCGAAGGACTGCTCGCGATGCAGGGCGCGGCGGTGTTCGACGCGAGCGTCGAGCGCACCGCGTGGCATCAGGCCGTGCTGAGCTTCTTCGACCGCTACGACTTCATCGCGGCGCCGACCGCGCAGGTGTTCCCGTTCGACGTCGACCAGCGCTGGCCGAAGGAGATCGCGGGCCGCGCGATGGACACCTACCACCGCTGGATGGAGACGGTCGTGCCGTGGACGCTGGCCGGCTGCCCGGTGATCAACGTGCCGGTCGGCTTCAACGATGCAGGGTTGCCGATGGGGATGCAGTTGATCGGGCGCCCGCGTGCCGATCTCGCGGTGTTGCAGCTCGCGCGCGGTTACGAGCAGGCGGCCGACTGGGTCGGCCAGCGGCTGCCGGCGTGGATGGCCGCGTAACGTCGCGGCCGGCCGTTGGCCGGTAGCAGGGCGATGAAGCGGGCGGCGCGAGCTGCCCGTTTTGAGTTGATCGCCGAACCTGACGCCCGGCGGCGATGCGTTTTGCTGCGCTGCGCACAAAGACGGGATGTCGCCTGCATTGCCGCAACCGGAGAACGAATGCCGGTACGCGCGTGACATCGCGCGGCAAACGTGGACGAATTCACGTGACGACGTCTGCCGGTCGCGGAATTGCAAGCGGCCGCGCGCCGTGATTTCGTTTCCATGTGTTTCAGTCGTTGCGGCACCGCGCGACGCGCTTCGACAATATCGGCCTCAATCATTCGGGCACGAGGAAAGCACATGAAGCACATTCGCGCGACGGGCCGTCACCTGGCCTCGGCAGGCATCGCGTTCGGCATCCTGATCAGTAGCGCCGCGCACGCGCAGCTCGACCTGCAGTCGCTCGGCGCATCGCTGCTCGGCGGCGGGCAGCAACAGCAGGCAGCCCCCGCGCAGGGCGGCGGGGTCGCGCAGTTGCTGCAGGCCTATGTCGGCGCGAACCAGCAGGTGCTGACCGGCCAGTCGTCGCTTGCATCGGCGATGGGGCTGACCGGTGCGGCCGGGCAGGCACAGCAGGCTGCGAGCCAGCTGTCCGGCGGCAATGCGCTGACGCCGGCCGCGCTGTCGCAGATGGGCGGCGCGCAGCAGTCGGTGTCGCAGGCGCTCGGCCAGGCGTTCGCGAGCGGCGGGGCAACCCACGGCCCGGTCGACAAGCAGGCATTCAGCAATGGCCTCGCGTCGCTCGGGCAGGGCCTCACGCAGTATTCGCAGTTGCAGTCGGGGCTCGGCAATCTCGGTTCGACGAGCGCGGCGTCGCTGCTGCAGTCGGGCCTTGATCCGCAGAACATGCAGGCCGCGTCGTATATCGCGCAAAGCGCGCCGGGCCAGCTGCAGTCGCTCGCGGCGACGCTCAGCCAGGCCGTGCAGTTCGCGACGAGCCAGGGCATTTCGGTGCCGTCGGTCGCATCGTCCGCGCTGAAGCTGCTGCCGTAACGTCATGCGGGTGCGCGCGATGCGGTGCCGGCATCGCGCGACGGCGGACAATCGCCCCGCCCAACATGGGGGTTTCGCGCGATGCTATCGTGGCGTATCCCTTTATCGGTGCCGGTTCATGACTGACTCGTTCGACCTCTCGCGCTATTTCTCCCGCATCGGCTACGACGGCCCGGCCGAGCCGACGCTTGCCGTATTGCGCCGGCTGCATCTGCTGCATCCGCAGGCGATCCCGTTCGAGAACCTCAATCCGCTGACCGGTGCGCGCGTCGCGCTCGACCTGCCCGCGATCGTCGACAAGGTGATCGGGCACCGCCGCGGCGGCTACTGCTTCGAACTCAACAAGCTGTTCTACACCGCGCTCACGGTGATCGGCTTTCGCGTGACGCCGCTGATCGCGCGCGTGCGCTGGATGCTGCCGCCCGAGATCGTCACCGCGCAGACGCACATGGTGCTGCGCATCGATCTCGACGGCGCGGTCTGGCTCGCGGACATCGGCTTCGGCAGCGCGACGCTGACCGCACCGCTGCGCTTCGTGCCGGGCGAGCGGCAACCGACGCCGCACGGCGCGTTTCGCGTGGTCGACGCGCCGGTCGACGGCGAATTCGACCTGCAGTTCGAGATCCCGGACGGCTGGCAGACGACCTACCGTTTCTCGCTGAAACCGGTCGAGTGGATCGATTACGACGCCGCGAACTGGTTTACGTCGACGTACCCGGAATCGATCTTCGTGAACGACCTGATCGCATGCCGCGTGCTGCCGGAAGGCCGCGCTGCGTTGCGCAACACCACGCTGACGCTGCGCGACGCGGCGGGCGCGGGGCGCTCCGTCACGTTCGACAACGCGACCGAGTGGGGCGCGTGCCTGCGTGACACGATCGGCATCGATACGGCGGGGTTCGATCTCGACGCGCTGTTTGCACGGCTGGCGGCGCGCACCGCGCAATAGCGCGAACACGCGATAGCCGAGCGGCGGTCCGCATGCGGGCCGCGCCCGTTTTTCGCCATTCATCCCGTCGCACTTCCGATTGACTTTTGCTAGATTGCTAGCATACTAGCCTTCATGACCGACGAAGAAGTGAAGCAATTCAACGTGTACCTGCCGCTCGGCCTGATCCGGCAGGTCAAGCATCGCGCCATCGAAACGGAGCAGTCGCTGTCCGCGCTGGTGGCCGATGCGTTGCGCGCGTACCTGGCCGCGCCGCCGCCAGGCGCGGAACCGTCCACCAAGGAGAAGTGACATGTCATCCGAGCGAATCGAAGCCGTGTACCTGACGACGCACAACTGGGGCAAGTCCGCGAAGTTCTTCCAGGCGCTGGGCTTCAGGCTGGAATTTGAAACCGATCACAGCTCGGGCCAACTGCGCAGCGGCGACGGTCCGTTCCTGTTCATCGCCGAAGTGCCGCCGGGCGAGACGCCGGACATGCAGGTCGTGCTCAAGGTGTCCGACGAGCAGGCGGTGCAGCCGCAGCCGATCGTCGATGTCGTCACGCCGTTCGAGGACACGCACTGGGGCACGCGCGACATGACCGTACGCGATCCGGACGGTCGCGTGTGGCGCCTGCAGGCGCCTGGCAAGCAGGGCGCGTGAGGCCGGCATGACCGATATCCGCGAAGACGCCCCCGACAGCACGGCCGCGCGCGTCGCGCTGTGGCGCGCGCTGCACGTCGAACTCGATGCGCCGCCGCACGTGCTCGCCGACGAGGTCGGGCTGCAACTGCTCGCGCCGGAACCGGGCTGGCAGCAGCGCGGCGACATGGATCCGCAGTTCACGCGGCCGTTTCGCGCGTCGATCGTCGCGCGGGCGCGTTTCATCGAGGATCTCGTGGCCGAGCAGGCCGCGCATGGCGTGAGCCAGTACGTGATCCTCGGCGCGGGCCTCGACAGCTTCGTGCAGCGCCGGCCCGACATGGCGTCGCGCGTGACGGTGTTCGAAGTCGATCCGCCGGCGCCGCAGGCCTGGAAGCAACGCCGCCTCGTCGAGCTCGGTTTCGGTGTGCCCGACTGGCTGCATTTCGTGCCGGTCGATTTCGAGGCGAAAGAGTCGTGGCGCGATGCGCTCGTCGGCGCGGGCTTCGATGCCGGCAAGCCGGCCGTCGTGGTGTCGACCGGCGTCAGCATGTACCTGACGCGCGAAGCGAATGCGGCCGCGTTGCGCGAGGTTGCGTCGCTCGCGCCGGGCTCGACGCTCGCAATGACATTCCTGCTGCCGCTGGAGAACGCGGATCCGGACGTGCGTCCCGGGCTCGAAATGGCCGCGAAGGGTGCACGCGCAAGCGGCACGCCGTTCATCAGCTTCTTCATGCCGGCGCAGATCCAGGCACTGGCGCACGAGGCCGGCTTCGCGAGAACCGAGCACATTTCGGCGGCCGAACTGACGCGCCGCTATTTCGCGGATCGTGCGGACGGCCTCAGGCCGCCGAACCACGCAGAGGAACTGCTGGTTGCGACGGTCTAGCGTCGCGCGCACGCAAGCGGGCGCGCGTGCCGGCTCCGGTCACGCCCGACCGGCGACGCTCATCCACTGGGCGCCCGCCAGCCCGGTCACGCGCGTTCGAGCACGGCCATTTCCCGCACGACCACGAGCAGCACCGCCAGGCTCGCGCCCCCCGACGCGCGCAGATCCGCCAGCAGGTGCTCGTAACGCGCGAGCGCGGCGTCGCGGCGCTCGCGCCACGCGCCAACGATCGTCTCCACCGTCGTCGAATCCGGCGATTCCGCGAGCGCACTCGTCGTCAGCGTGCGCTTCAGGCGCGCGACTTCCGCGAGTGCGGCCGCGCGCGCGAGCATGTCCCAGTGCGTCGGCGTCGGCAGTGTCGCCGCACGTTCGCTGATCCACCCGTAATTGAGCAGCGTACCCAGCGAGAAATAGACGCCCGCCACGAGTTCGAGGCTGCGGTTGCAGGTTGCGGCCACTTCGGCGATGTCGAGCAGCGCGGCTGAAATATCGCCGCTCGCGACGCGCACCGCGAGCGCGCTGTCGACGCCGGCTTCGACGAGCACGCGCTGCCGTTCGGACAGCGCATCGAGATCGTCGGCCGGCAGCAGCGACGGCAGTTGCGGTGCGAGCCGTTCCGCTGCGTCACGGCAGCGTGCGATCAGCGCGGCGACGCCGCCGTCGGCCACGGCGCCGGATTGCAGATGGCGCAGGAACCACAGCGCCGCGCGCTCCAGCAGCCGCGCGACGTCGACGAACATGCGCGCCTGAACGTCGTCGGCCACGCGGTTGTCGAGCGCGTCGATGTCGCGCCACACCGCGTCGAGGTCGAACACGTCGCGCGCCATGATGCACGCGCGCACGATGTCGCCCGGCTTCGCATCCGTTTCCTCCATCAGCCGGTGCACGAACGCGCAGCCGACGCGGTTCACCAGCGCGTTGGTCAGGTGTGTCGCGAGAATCTCGCGCCGCAGCGGATGGCGGCTCATCGGTTCGCTGAAGCGCTGTTGCAGCGGCTTCGGGAAGTAGTCGACGAGCATCGCGGCCACCAGCGGATCCTCGGGCACGTCGGATTCGAGCAGCGCGTCGTAGAGCCACATCTTGCTGTACGCGAGCAGCACCGCACGCTCCGGCGACGTGAGGCCGAGCTTCGCGGCTTGCCGCTCGGCGACTTCGTCGTCGGTCGGCAGGAATTCGATCACGCGGTTCAGGCGGCCCGCGCGTTCGAGCCAGCGCATCAGGCGCGCTTCGGCGTCGAGCAGCTCGACCGCATAACGGCCGGCGATCGACAGCGCCTGCGTCTGGTAGTAGTTGTCGCGCAGCACGAGCAGCCCGACTTCGTCGGTCATTTCCGCGAGCAGCGCGTTGCGCTGCTTCTCGGTCATTTCGCCGTCGGACACGACGAGCCCGAGCAGGATCTTGATGTTGACTTCGTGATCCGAACAATCGACGCCGGCGGAGTTGTCGATCGCATCGGTGTTCATGCGGCCGCCGCGCTGCGCGAACTCGATGCGGCCGAACTGCGTGCAGCCGAGGTTGCCGCCTTCGCCGACGACCTTGCAGCGCAGGTCCGCGCCGTTCACGCGCACCGCATCGTTCGCGCGGTCGCCGACCTGCAGGTGGGTTTCGCGCGCGGCCTTCACGTAGGTGCCGATGCCGCCGTTGTACAGCAGGTCGACCGGCGCCTGCAGGATCGCGCGGATCAGCTCGGTCGGCGGCAACGCGTGCGCGTCGATGCCGAGCGCGGCCTGCACGGCCGGCGACAACGGGATCGTCTTCGCGGTGCGCGGATATACACCGCCGCCCGATGAAATCGCGGCCGGATCGTAGTCGGCCCAGCTCGAGCGTTCGAGCGCGAACATGCGCTCGCGCTCCGCGAAGCTCGTCGCGGGATCGGGGTTCGGGTCGAGGAACACGTGCCGGTGATCGAACGCGGCGACGAGCCGGATATGCGGCGACAGCAGCATCCCGTTGCCGAACACGTCGCCCGACATGTCGCCGACGCCGACCACGGTGAAGTCGGTCGTCTGCGTATCGATGCCCATCTCGCGGAAGTGCCGCTTCACCGATTCCCACGCGCCGCGCGCGGTGATCGCCATCTTCTTGTGGTCGTAGCCGACCGAGCCGCCGGACGCGAATGCGTCGTCGAGCCAGAAGCCGTATTCGTGCGAGATCGCGTTCGCGTAGTCGGAGAAGGTGGCCGTGCCCTTGTCGGCGGCGACGACCAGGTACGGATCGTCGGCGTCATGACGCACCACGTCGGGCGGCGGCACGATCGCGTTGCTGACGAGGTTGTCGGTCAGGTCGAGCAGCCCGCGCAGGAAGGTCTGGTAGCACGCGATACCTTCGCGCATCCACGCTTCGCGATCGCTCGGCGGCGGCGGGTTCTTCACGACGAAGCCGCCTTTCGAGCCGACCGGCACGATCACGACGTTCTTCACCATCTGCGCCTTCATCAGCCCGAGCACCTCGGTGCGGAAATCCTCGCGGCGATCCGACCAGCGCAGGCCGCCGCGCGCGACGCGCCCGCCGCGCAGGTGCACGCCCTCGACACGCGGCGAATACACCCAGATCTCGAACATCGGCTTCGGTTCGGGCAGGCCGGGCACCTTGGCCGGATTGAACTTGAACGACAGGTACGGTTTCGATTCGCCGTTGGCGTCGGCGAGGAAGTAGTTCGTGCGCTCGGTTGCGTTGATCACGCCGAGGAACTGGCGCAGGATGCGGTCCTCGTCGAGGTTCGGCACCTGGTCGAGCGCGCCTTCGATCGCCTTCAGCAGGCGTTCGGCCTGCACGTCGCGCGTGTCGCCGGTGGCAGGATCGAAGCGCAGCAGGAACAGCTCGACGAGCTGTCGGGCGATCGCCGGATTGCCGGTCAGCGCGCGTTCGATATACGCATCGCTGAACGTCGAGCCGACCTGCCGCAGGTATTTCGCATACGCGCGCAGGATCGTCACTTCGCGCGCGCTCAGGTGCGCGCGCAGCACGAGGCGGTTGAAGTCGTCGTTCTCGATCCGGCCGCTCCAGATCCGGTCGAACGCATCCTCGAACAGGCCTTTCACGCGCTCGATGTCGAACTCGGTATCGTCCGCGAGCTCGAGGCCGAAGTCGTGGACCCACGCGTGCGTGGCGTCCTGCGTCTGGATCCGGTACGGACGCTCCTCGTCGACACGCACGCCGAGATGCTCGAGCATCGGCAGGCTGCGCGACAGCGCGATCGGGTCGCCCGCGCGATAGACCTTGAAACGGAACGCGCGCGGCTCGGCCTCGATCGGCCGGTACAGGTTCATCGCGAGCTGGCCCGTGTCCTTCACGCGCTCGATCAGCTCGATGTCGCGCACGGCCGTGCGCGCCGGGTAGTCGTCGCGATAACCGGCCGGGAACGAATCGGCATAGCGCTGCAGCAGGCGGTTGCCTTGCTCTTCGCCGAATGCGTCGAGCAGCGCGTCGGCGAGATCGTCCTGCCAGCGGCGCGTCACTTGCACGAGCCGCGTTTCGAGCTCGCGCGTGTCGACGTCGGGCATCGTGCCCGGTTCCGCATGCACGACGAAATGAATGCGCGCGATCGCCGATTCCGACAGCAGCGGCGTGAACTCGACGTTCACGCCGTTGTACGCGTCGATGAGCAGCTTCGCGATGCGGCGGCGCAGGTCGGTGTTGTACTTGTCGCGCGGCACGAACACGAGGCACGACACGAAGCGGTCAAACCGGTCGCGCCGCACGAACAGCCGCGTGCGCTGGTGTTCCTGCAGCCGCAGGATGCCGAGCGCGATGTCGTAGAGCTGGTCTTCGTCGGCCTGGAACAGTTCGTCGCGCGGATAGGTTTCGAGCACCGTCACGAGCGACTTGCCGAGATGCCCCTTCGGCAGGAAGCCCGCACGCCGCACGATGTTCGCGCACTTGCGGCGCACGATCGGGATCTCGGCGCTCGACACCATGTAGGCGGTGGACGTGTAGAGCCCGATGAAGCGGCGTTCGCCGGTTACTTTCCCGTCGGCGCCGACGAGTTTGACGCCGACGTAATCGAGGTAGCCGGGCCGGTGCACGGTCGCGCGCGAGTTCGCCTTGGTCAGGAAGATCGGCCACGCGCCGGTGATGATGTCGGCGGCGGCCTGCGGCAGCGGCGTCACGTCGGGCGCGCCCGACGTGCGCAGCGATTCGCGCAGGATGCCGTAGCCCGAGCCCTCGATGCCGCGCAGTCCGAAGCCCGTGCCGTCCGACACCAGTGCGTAGTCGCGCTGGCCGAGGAACGTGAAGTGATCGGCGGCCATCCATTCGAGGAACGCGCGCGCCTCGATGTCTTCTGCGGTCGATTCGCGCGCCTTCATTTCCTTGATCGTCGCACGGGCGATGTCGACGATCTTCGGCCAGTCCTCGACCGATGCGCGCACGTCGCCGAGCACGTGCGCGATATCCTCGCGCAGCGTGTCGAGCAGCGCGGCGTCGCCGCAGCGGTCGACTTCGAAATGGATGAAGGAAGCGAGTTGCGACTGGCCGTCGCCGGGTGTCGCGCCGCCCGCATCGACGCGCTCGATGCCGCCGCCCGCGCCGCGCCAGATGCGGAACACCGGGTGCAGCGCCGAATGCAGTGCGAGCCCGAGGCGGTTGACGGCCATCGTCACCGAGTCGACGAGGAACGGCATGTCGTCGTTGACGATCTCGATCACCGTGTGATCGGAATGCCAGCCGTGCTGTTCGAGGATCGGGTTGTACACGCGCAGCCGTTCGCTGCCGGGGACGAATTTCTGGGCGGTCTGCCAGTGCGCCATCGCGGCGCCGTACAGGTCGGCGATGCTGCGGTTCTGCAGATCGTCGGCGTCGACGAAATCGTAGTAGTGACGCAGGAAGGGTTCGACGATCCGGAAGGTGGCTTCGGGCAAGCGTCCGCGCGCGAATTCGACGACATCGGAGAGCAGGTGTGCGACGACTTCTTCGTTCTTCGCTTCCATGGCGGTCTCCTCGTCGGGTGGCCAATGGCTGCTGCGTGTGTCCGGCATTATGGCGCTGATTGCGTGACAAAGCGATGTGCGGGCGCACAACGCAGGCGGCCGGAAGCGGCCGCGTGCAGCGCCCGTCGCGGGCGCCGCAGCGTCGGTGTGAATCAGCGCGGGGCGGGCGGTGCCGAAGCGGCGGCGCCCTTGACGCTTAGCGCTCGTCGCTCCACAGCTTCCCGGCCGTCGCCCAGTTCTCCTTCTTCACGTCGGTGAGGACGATGTCGACCGAGCCCGGCTCGCAGCCGAGCGTCTCGCACGTGACGCGCGTGATTGCTTCGACGAATGCGCGCTTCTGGTCGACGGTGCGGCCTTCGAACAGCTGGATATTGAAAGTCGGCATGGCAATGCTCCGGTTGAGGTTGAACGATTCGGCAGGATGATGATGAGGGTGAGGCAGGCGGCGTCAGTCGCGATACGACGGATCGATCCGGTCGAGCCGGCGCAGCAGCGCCGGCCATTCCAGTTCGCCCTCGATCGCGCCGCCGTCGCGCAGTTGTTCGGCGGTGCGCTCGGCCACGGCCGGGGCGGGCATCACGAGCGGCCCGCCGCCTGCCTGCGCGCGCACCTGGATGTCGCAGGCCTTGATCAGCGTATCCATCAGCACATAGGCTTCGGCCACGGTGCGGCCGACCGTCAGCGTGCCGTGGTTGCGCAGCAGCATCGCGGATTTCGCGCCGAGGCTCGTGGTGAGCCGCGTGCCTTCGGCCGGCGAGAACGCGAGCGCCTCGTAGTCGTGGTACGCGAGGTCGCCATGAAAGCGCAATGCGTGCTGCGACGCGGGCAGCAGCCCGTCGCGCTGGATCGACACGGCGATGCCGGGCGTATTGTGCAGATGCATCACGCAGACGGCATCGGCACGCGCGGCATGCACGGCTGCATGCAGCGCGAAGCCCGTCACGTTGACCGCGTGCTCGCTGTCGCCGATCCGGTTGCCGGCCAGGTCGATCTTCACGAGGTTCGATGCGCGAACCTCGTCGAACGTCAGGCCGAACGGGTTGATCAGGAAGTGGCCGGGCTCGCCGGGCACGGTCGCGGAAAGGTGCGTGTAGATCAGGTCGTCCCAGCCGTTGAGCGCGACGAGCCGGTAGGCTGCGGCGAGATCGACGCGCATCTGGCGTTCGGCGTCCGAGATCGGGCCGCCGGGTTTCACGGCTTCAGGACGGTGTGCGAATGACGACATCGGGTTCTCCGAGGGTGAAGCGGCGCGCGACGTAGACGGTCACCCATGATGCGAGTGCGAACGGGGCCGTGAACACGGGGATGTCCGCGCGCATCGCGAGCCACTGGATCAGCGCGGCGAAGGCGGCGGCGGCAAGCGCCGCGCGCGGGCCGCGCGGCATCAGCGCGAGCGCGGCGAGCGCGCCATTGAAGCCAAGGAGACCATCGGCGAACAATGCGCCGTTTGCGCCGAGCGCGACCAGCAGCACGGTCGACACGATCGCACCGCCGAGCGCGAACGCGGCTGCGCGGCGCGACGCGACGGCGATGCCCGCGGCGATCAGCACGCCAGCCCATGCGCCTTGCGCGAAGGTGGTCTGCGCGACGCCTGAAAGAAGGGCGTCTGTGGCGGAAGCAAGCGTCAACGCCGGGGCAACCGCCGCACCGCTCGCATGCTGCAGCGCGACAAATGGCAGCCACAGGGCGGTGACGGCGAGGCACGGGCTCGAATACGGGCACTGGCGCCAGCGGGCGAGCGGCCCGCGCATCGCGCGCTGCACGAGGGCCGCGCCGATCGAGACCAGCGGCACCAGCGCGATGGCGGCGAGTTGATGGGGCGCGAACAGTACGGCGATCAGCGCGGCAAGCGCGCCGTTGAAGCCATGCAGCCCCTGTTCGACGTCGCGGCGATCGGCGCCCGTCAGCACGGCGGTCATGCTGGCGGCGGCCGAGCCGACCAGCGCAGCGCTCGCGAGCCGCAGGTCGGTCAGCGCCAGCGCGGCGAGCAGCAGCGCGCCGGTGAGTGCATTCGCCTGCAGCACGATCTGCCCGATGCCGCGCAGCAGGATACGCAGGTCGATCGACGGCGAAGCGGGGCGGGCGGTAGGCATGATGGCGGCGGAACAGGACGAGCCGCGAGCATAGGACACAATCCGATGCACCGGAATAGGGAATTCTGGATAGTCAGGATTTGTCGTTGGTGCCCCGAAATGGGGAATGCGGACGGTCGCTCGTCGCTGGCCGATGTGCATCGACACGAGGACGTCCTTGTCCGATACACCGGCCGCCGCATTGTCTGACGATTCGACATATTCGATCGCCTTGATCGCCGATAGCGCGTCGAATCGCGAGCAATTCGTCATTTGCATCGACTCGGCGGAGAATTCGCGGGGGACGTATCCCGGCCACCCGGACCGACGTGCCGCTCCGGCGAGTACGTCGCGAGGGCGCGTCGCGACCCATCGGCATGCTGGATTCATGCACGTGAAACACGGTGTCGAGGAGGAGATATGCGTTTGACGGAAGACAACGCCGAGAAGACGTTGGCCGATGCCGACGCGGTGCGGGTTCGCCTGTTGCAGGCCGCGCCCCCGGTTGTCTCGGCGCCGGTCGAACTGCAGGAACATCTGGCCGCCGCGTGGTTCCGCAAGGTCGATGCGCTGGAAACGCTGGGCCGGCATGCCGATGCGGCGGCCGAGGCCGATGCCTTGGCGCGATATTTCGACCAGGGCGCCGCGACGCCGGAGGCCGCATGGCCCTGGTTGGTTCAAGCCGCGTGCCGCAAGGTCGTGGCCCTGGCCTCGCAACGCGAGCTGGCGGACGCGCTGGAGATCGCCGAGGCCGTCCAGGCGCGTTTCGAGCACACCCGGGCGCTGGCGGTGCGCGAATGGCTGGCTTTCGCCGCGCTGGAGGAGATCAAGATCCGCACCGCGATGGGCGGGACCTTCGCGCGCGTGGACATGGTGCGCCGCGCGCATCACCTGGTCGAACGATTCGACAACGACGACTGGCCGGCGACGCGCGTGCTGGTCGGCCGGATTCGTCTGCAGCAGGCCCGGCTGCTGGGCGCACTCGACTACGATGCCGATGCGCTGAAGGCGTACGCGACCTTGCACGCCGATCTCGCGGGGGCGGACGATCCGGATTTGCAGGAAGTGGCGGCCGATGCGTTGCATGAACGCTCGCGTCTGCTCAAAACGTTCGATCTCGATGAAGAGGCGCGCGCCGATCAGCAGGCGCTGATCGCCGGGTATGCCCACAGTACGCATCCGGGCACCCGGTACACGCTCGCGTTGGCCCGGTTCGATGCGCTCGAATGGGCGGAGACGGCGGCCGGCAAGGCCGGCAACGACGCCGAGCATCTCTCGGCATGGATCGACGCGTGCGATGCGCTGATCGCGAGCCACGCCGACAGTCACGATGCGTCGGTGCTCGAACTCGTCAATATCGCACTGCGCCGCAAGGCGCGCGCACTGCGCCGGCGCGCCGAGGCAGCGGACGACGAGGTTGACCTGAACGGGGCCGACGAGGTCGCCGACGAACAATGGACGCGTTATCGCGATCATCCCGATGCCGCGGTGCAGGCCGTCCTGATCGATGCGATGCTGGAGCGGTTCGAGGCCGTGGAGGGCCCGCAGCAGACGCTCGACGGGGCCGAGCAGTTGTTGCGGCATCTGCGGCGCGACGGATCCATGCCGGTCGTGTCGCCGCAGTTGATGCGCATCCTGCTGCTCAAATCCTGGGCCTTGCGCGCGCTGGGGCATCCCGAGCAGGCGCTCGATGCGTTGACGTTGCCGCCGGGCGGCTCCGTATCCGGCACGACGGAGCCGGCCTTGACCGCGCTGTGGATTCGCGTCCAGGTCCAGCGCGGCCATTTGCTGCGTCAGATGAAGCGGCCGGAGGAGGCGCTGCGGGCGTTGGAGCCGGGTTGTCTGGAGGGTGCCGCGGAGCCGGAGGACTTCGGCGCGAACGTATTGCTTCGTCGTACCGTGGCGCGCGCGATGGATCTGCGCATCGACATCCTGGCCGATGCCGTCCCGCCGAAAGCCGATGGCGTGTCGCCGGAAAAGCTGCCGCCTGAACCCGCCGAGCAAGCCTACGCACGGGCCGTGCATGCGCTGGACGAACGCTTTCATGCGGATACGGACGGGTCCATACGTTCGCTGGTCGCCGATGCGTTGTACCTGTTCGCGTGCCACCAGCGCGAACGCTTGCGGTTCGACGAGGCCATGGCGAGTTACGACCTGCTGCTGGAGCGCTTCGCCGCGGACACGGAATCCGCCATCGAGCCGCGTGTGGCGAGCGCGTATCTCAACAAGGCCTATCTGCTCCTCAACGAACTGGATCGTCCCGGCGACGCGTTGCCCTTGTACGACGCACTGATGGCGCGCTTTGCGAGCGCCACCAGCCCCAAACTGCGCGATACGCTGGCCAAGGGCGCGGCCAGCCGGCTGACCTGCATCAACCGGATGCGGGACGGCGGCGCGTCCGTGGGCTATGGGGATCAGTATGAAGACCTGACGCCGGAACAGCGTGACGCGATCAGCGGCATGCTGGATCGCGCCGATGCACTGAGAGACGAAGACAAGTATCGCGACGCGATCGCGCTGTACGACCAGATGCTGACGCAACACGTCGAGTCGCTGCACCCCGAGCTGCGCCGCCAATGCCGCAAGGCCATGACGAACAAGGCGTTTTGTCTCGCGCGTCTGAGCCAGCGCGAAGCGTCGCTGGCGGTCAACGAGGAAGTGATTGCGCGCTACGGCGACGATCTGTCGACGACCGCCGAGAGGGACGTGGCGCTGGCCATGTCGAACAGGGCCATCGACCTGAATCGGCTGGGCCGTCACGATGAAGAACTGCGGGCCTATACGCAAATCATCGAGCGCTGGCGGCATGCGGACGTCGCCTATTTGCGCTTGCGCGTGGCTGCCGCGATGTACGGCAAGGCATACACGCTGGCCGACCGCGATCCGGGCGCCTCGGAGGCGGGATATCGTGAGGCGCTGAATCTCTATCTGGGTGCCGGCGAGGCGAACGTCAGGCTGCAGGCCGCGATGTCGGCGGTCAGCCTCGGCATCCTGCTGCGCAAGCTGGGCCGCCATGCCGATGCACTCCACCCGTGCGAGCGGTTGCTGCAGGCGTGCGGCGGCGAAACCGACGAGCAGATCAACGCGCAGTTGACCAGGGCGCGCATTAGCCTGGCCCGTAGCTATGCGCCTGCGGGCGAGCCCGACAAGGCGGAGGCGATGTATCGCGAATTGCTCGCGCTGCCGCCGCAACAATTGAGCGATACGCAGCGAACGGAACTGACCAACGAATTGCGGGTGCTGGCCGGCGGGCGAAGGGGGCTGCGTGGTTTGCTCGGTGCCGTGCGAGGCTGGCCGTGGTCGAAATGAAGCATCTCCTCGTTGCGCTATCGATCGTCGGTCTGAGCGCGTGTCAGGCCGGCCTGCGCGCGGCTGCCCCCGCAAGCGGCCCCACGCCTGCCGTAGCGCAGACGGATACCGGTCCGGGCCCCGAGCTCCATCCGTTCGAAGGCGATGTCCCCCGCCTGAAGGCCGGTGATGACGCGTCGTCCGCCGCAGCTGCTTCAGCCGTGTCGTCGGCGCCGATGTCGCAAGAGGCACGCGTCGAAGCCTGCAGGACCACCGATCCGAGCCGCTGCGAGAAAGTCGGGCTCGACTATGTCGCTGCCGCGAAGGAGGCGTCCGATCATGCGGCGTATTTCTACGGCCGGGGTTGCGACAATTCGGATGTCGCGAGTTGTACGCGCCTGGGGATCATGCTCATGAACGGCGAGGGTGTGGATAAGGACTGGGTTGCCGCCGTGCAAGCCTTCGAACGGGCCTGTGCGTTGAGCGACGGCACGGAATGCTCGAATCTCGGTCTGGCGTACGAATTTGGCAACGGCGTGCTGCGCGATACCCGGCGGGCCGCACAACTGTTCGACAGGGCGTGCCGCCGCGGCAGCGCATCGGGTTGCTCGAACCTTGCCACGGCCTATATGAAGGGGCTGGGCGTGCGTCGCGATCGCAAGCATGCAATCTTCCTGTACAAGGGCGCGTGCAGTGACGGCGATCCGCTCGGCTGCTTCAATCTCGGCGTGATATATGCCACCGGCCAGGGCGTCGCGCGCGATCCGAGCCAGGCCGTGTCCTATTACCGGTCCGCATGTAATCGCAGTCATGGCGAAGCGTGCGGTAATCTCGGCCAACTGCGGCAGGCGGGGCGGGGCATCGGCGTGCGCGACCCGCGAAGCGCGATACCGATCTTCCTTCGCGGGTGCGGTCTGGGCGATGCCGAAAGCTGCTTGTACCTGGGGCTGGCCTATCAGGCGGGCGACGGCGTAGCGGCCAACGCGCGCGATGCACGGCGCTATTTGTGGCTTGCGCTGGCGCTCAACCCGAAGCTGCCTGCCGCACAACGCGCGCTTGTCGGCATCGAACGCGGCGCCGAAGACGAACATGCGTTGCCGCCGGTCGGCATGCAACCTCGAGGAGAATGAATGCGCCCGGCCAGCACGCTTGTCGCGACCCTACGAGGCTCGTGGATTGCGCGGACCCTGATTTCAGGCATCTCGTTCCTCGTGCCGTTCATCTGGGTGCTGTCGACCGATCTGATCTGGGAAGCATTGAAGAACGTTTCGCTGGTCACGATCGATGCGGCGATCAATATTCCGACCGGCATGCCGTTGATTTCATGCGTGACCGGTGCGTGGCTGCTTTGTGCGTTCGCGCTCGCGCGCGCCGTCAAATCCACGACACGCACGGTACTCGTCTGCAACGTGGTGGCGACGATCGTCTTCGTCGTCGCCTCCACGGCGACGGTCGGCGCGTCGATCTGGTCCATCGTCTCGGGCGAATTCAATATCTATCCGATTCGATTCGGGCTGGCCATATTGATTGCGTTTGCCGCGAGCATCATGACGAGCCGCGTTTTTTCGGGAACGAAGGATACGTGAGCGTGAATGTGTTCCGTCCATCGCGCGCCAGCACCGGAATCGACGCCGACACGCTTGCGGCGCGCGATGGTCATGGCAGTGTCCATGGTTTGCGCTTGGGCACGGAGCAATCGTCATGACACGCCTCATTGCCGATCAATCCCCGTGGAGCGACCCATTCGACGTCGAGTCGCGTTCACGCCGGTTTCGTCGGCTGGTGTCGTTCCTGATCGGTGCGTTTGCGCTCCTGGCATGCGGATGTTCGGCCGGCGACACCCCGGAGGTTTGGCCGGACGGGCTGATCGGACAAGCATGCGGTCCCAACGATGCGCCCGTGGGTGTCATTTCGTCCACCAGGAAGGACGGCGTGAGCGTGTGGTTGAATGGGCCGGATGCCGAAGTCGACGCCGGATCGGCGCCCGGACGCTCCGATCCCGGGAAAGGCAGCGTTTATCTATGCGATGCCAAAGGCTGCGATCCGGGAAAGGCGGCCGATTTCAAGGTTCGCGCGGTCGGCCCCGATGCCTGGCGAGTCGATTTCAAGGGTACCTTCATGCGAGCGGGCCGAACGCAGGTGGTTCACGGGTCGTTCATCGCCCATCGAACCGGGGTCGGCCCGGCGATGCCATGCGGGTAGCGGAGGTTGCCATGCGCGGGCATCGTGCCGGAATCAAGAGGGCGTGAAGGCGTCGCCCGATGGCATGAGCCCGTCTCCGGCTGATCTCGAATCGAACGCGGTTGACGTGCGCAAGGCACCGCTGTGCGACGATGCCCGACATGGCGGAAACCGAGGAGGTGCAACGATGCGAGAAGTGCGATGGGCGTCGCTCGAAGGCGACGGGGTCGAACATCTGACGTTCGACCGGAGCGGCGGCGGGATCGTCGTCGAAAGCGCGGTGGTCGGCCAGCGGTACGGCCGCGCGTACGGGCTCGCGTATCGCGTCGAGTGCGACCCGCACTGGCGCGTGACGTATGCGGTGTTGAAGGTGATGGGCGGCGGCACGCTCGAGCTGCGCGGCGACGGCGAAGGCCACTGGCGCGACGGCGCGGGCCGCGCGCTGCCGGAGCTCGACGGCTGCATCGATATCGACATCGCGGCGACGCCATTCACGAATTCGCTGCCGATCGGCCGCCTGGGGCTCGTGCGTGGCGAGCGGCGGCCGATCGACGTCGTGTACATCTTGACGCCGGACCTGAAGGTCACGCCGGTCAAGCAGGCTTACGCGTGCATCGAGCCGGGCCGCCGCTACCGCTACGAAGGCATCTTCCGAAATTTCACCGCCGAGATGGACATCGACGACGACGGGCTCGTGATCGATTACGAGACGCTGTTCAGACGTCTGCCGGCGCCGACGGGGCGCTGAACGGCGGCGGTCGTGATGGCTAGGCCAGTGACGGCCTCGCGGCTGACTTAGGCGACTGAAATCGCTGAAGCAGCGTAGAGAGCGCAACACTAAGCTCGGATTGGGGGCGTCATCTGGCAATTGCGCAGCCGACCTGACACCAAGGTGCTCCATCCACAACGCGCGTGGGTGCTGGTTGCAGGTAAAAATCCGATGTCTCGGAATATTCGAGTATGGTTCGCTTTTTTTGACGGTGCGGATTCTTGTTTCGTGTAAGTCGATGATCAACCATTCCCGATAGCCTGCCGACAGTCAATTCCCCCTCCCGACGATTCGATCGATTCACGGCCACAGCACGCTGCAAATGCTCGCTACGGGCTCATTTGCTGTTGGATAGTGCTTCGTTTTGTATAGCAATCAATTTTCAGATTCGTCCCATAGACGTGAGTGCCGCAGTGGCTGACCATTGCTACTCGACATTCGCCGCGCGCTGTCAGGCGTAGTCAATAACTCTCGCAGGACGGCGATTGCGCTGCTTGCTGAAGCGAGACAGGCCAGAAGATTAGCGATGCTGATCGTATCCATGTGGAGCAGCGTATCGAATGATCCGCGAGACGATGAGCACAAATTTGCACGGTACGAGATGAGTGTTCCCAGCTGATACGAGCAGTTGTTCCGCGGGGAAAGGTAGGAAATCCATATGTGTCCCCTGCGATGGGCCGGATTGGCGATAGTTCTGAGCTGGTTTGTGCGGTGGACGTTCAGTCGTCGCCATCTATCCGTCGACGAATGACGAGATAGGCTTGTCTTGGCAGGAAGCTCAACTATGCCCACGCAATCCGACCTGCGCTTTACCTTTACCGCTGGCGACGAGTCGTTCGAGGTCGTCGAGTTCACCCTGCATGAGGGGTTGTCCGAAACTTTTCTGTTGCAGGTGGAGCTGGCCAGCGCCAACGCCGCCATCGACTTCGGTCAGGTGCTCGACCGCAACGGCCTGCTCACGATCTGGCAGGGCGGCGTGCCCGTGCGTTACGTGCACGGCGCCATTTCATCGTTCGTTCAGCGTGACACGGGCTTTCGACGTACCCGGTACTCCGCGGTCGTTGAGCCGCGCCTGGCGCGCCTGAAGCTGTCCTCCGACTGGCGCATCTTCCAGACCCTGAGCGTGCCCGAGATCGCGACAGCCGTGCTCAAGGCACACCATCAAACGCTGGACTATGAACAGCGTGTCACCAACGAGCATCTGGCGCGCGAGTACTGCGTGCAGGCTGGCGACACCGACCACGACTTCATCGAGCGCATCCTGCGCGAGGAAGGCTTCTTCTACGCCTTCCAGCACCGCGCCGACGGCCACAGGCTGATCCACTGCGATCGCCTGTTCATCTTCGGTCGCCAGCTGGGTGAGCCGGTGCTGTACAACCCCACGCCCGGTGGCGACCAGTCCGATCCGTGCCTGCGCACGTTCGCGTACACCGAGAACGTGCGCACTGCGCGCCAGGTGCAGCGCGACTACACGTTCAAGAGCCCGCGCTACCCGCACGAGTATCCGCGTGAGGGCACGGACCTCGATCACCAGGGCCGCGGCTACGCGCGCTACGACTATCCGGGCCGCTACAAGCACGAGCCCAGCGGCAAGGCATTCACGCAGGACCGT